>JBBQRU010000112.1:0-18309 GCA_038214545.1 Cyanophyceae cyanobacterium
CCCTCCCCAAATGCTCAAAGGTTTACTTTCATTCCACGGTCGTTATCGAATTCTGCATCTCACTTGGTTTGCTTTCTTTCTCACTTTTGTGTGTTGGTTTAACTTCGCGCCTTTTGCGACCACAATTGGCAAAGAACTCCACCTGACACCAGAACAAATTAAAACTTTAGGAATCTGTAACTTAGCTTTAACGATTCCTGCCCGGATTATTATTGGGATGCTGCTAGATCGTTATGGACCAAGAATCACTTACTCAATCTTATTGATTTTTGCGGCTGTTCCTTGTTTCGCCACAGCCCTAGCACAAGACTTTAGCCAGTTGGTCTGGAGTCGCTTGCTGATGGGGATTGTTGGGTCTGGGTTTGTTGTCGGTATCCGGATGGTGGCGGAATGGTTCCCGCCTAAGGATATTGGAATTGCTCAAGGCGTTTATGGCGGTTGGGGTAATTTTGGGGCTTTTGGGGCTGAGTTTGCACTCCCGACAATTGCCGTGATGACTAGCTTTGTGGCTGGTGGTGCATCCAACTGGCGATTAGCAATTGCCCTCACAGGCGTAATTACTGCTATCTATGGCGTGATTTATTACAATAGTGTCCAAGATACACCTAGTGGTAAAGTCTACAGCAAGCCGAAGAAAAACGGCTCGTTGGAAGTCACGAGTGTGAAAAGTTTCTGGGCGTTGATTTTATCCAATTTTGGTCTAATTTTTGCGCTGGGTTTGTTGGCTTGGCGGTTAGCACAAAAAAAGATTCACTTCCTGGATGCCAGCCAAATGTATATTGTTTGGGTTTTACTGGCGGCATTATTTGCTTACCAATCATTCCAAGCTTATAAAGTTAATCGCGATCTTCTCGTTGGTCAGCGGATTTATGCGCCTGCAGAGCGTTACCAATTTAGGCAAGTAGCAGTACTGGAATTGGCTTATGCGACTAATTTTGGCTCGGAACTTGCGGTTGTTTCGATGTTGCCATCATTTTTTGAGCACACTTTTGTTTTAGGTAACAATCCCCATGTCATGGCGGGTATGATTGCGGCAGTTTATCCGTTCCTAAATTTGATTTCTCGTCCGAGTGGTGGCTTGATTTCAGATAAATTTGGCTCGCGGAAGTGGACGCTGACAATTATTAGCGTTGGCATTGGGATGAGTTATTTGACGGCGCACTACATTAATAGTAGTTGGTCGCTACCGGCAGCGATCGCGGTGACAATCATTGCCGCATATTTTGCTCAAGCTGGTTGTGGTGCTACTTACGGTATTGCACCACTAATTAAGAAAGAAGCGACTGGACAAATTGCCGGCAATGTTGGTGCTTACGGTAATTTTGGCGGCGTGATGTATCTGACAGTATTTAGCTTAAGTGATGCCTCAACCCTTTTCACTGTCATGGGTGTGGCGGCTTTTATCGCGGCTTTTATGTGCGCTTTCTTCCTCAAAGAACCTCAAGGTTCTTTTGCGGATGCTTATCAAACTGACTTAGAACCAGATACTCAAAATCCGGCGATCCTCGCTGAAGAGTAATTAAGTTATCACTCAGAATTATCATCGGTTCTGAGTGATGCATTCTCAAGATACAACTTTAATCTGTGGCGGTTCACACATAATCTTGTAAACAATTATTGCTAAATTCATGAGTAATGACTTCAGTGAATTAGTGAAATTACGTAACTTTAAATATTAAACGGCACTCATTTAAAAGTTATTTCCTGTAAAGCCGAAAAAATCTGCATTTGATTAATCAAAAAAAGTAACTTTTAGCAGCAAAAGTTATGGGATCGATAAGAAATAATGATTAATAATTCGACAAAATGTTGCTTACGATACAAAAAAGCGGGTAGAGTTAATATGTAATAAGTAAAAATACTTTTATAAATGAGCACCTTAGATAAAATGGCTTTTTTGTCAACTCTGTGAAATCAGTTTTTTAAAGTTTATAAGTGAAGAGAGACATGCTAAAAAAACGTCTCTTAGTTTAAGAAAGTAGGTATAATCTGAAATTTTACATTCAGCAACTAAGTCTATTTAACATTCAGACAATTGGTTAAAACGGTAAAACTACCATGACTGAATTTACCAAAACTCTCTGTCCTTATTGCGGTGTTGGCTGTGGGCTAGAAGTGTCGCCTCCAGCGCTGCAAGGTAAAGGTGTGAATCGAGATAGCCAAGGAAATCCAACTTGGCGGGTTCGCGGCGACAAGTCTCATCCATCCAGCCAAGGCATGGTTTGTGTCAAAGGTGCCACGGTGGCTGAGTCATTGAGCAAAAACCGACTCCATTACCCAATGGTGCGCGACTCATTAGATCAAGAATTCCGGCGCGTGAGTTGGGATGAAGCAATTGAAATCATCGCGCAACGGATTCAAACTGTGCAAAAAAGTACACAGGCGATTTGCATGTACGGTTCTGGGCAGTTTCAAACCGAGGACTACTACATGGCGCAGAAATTAATCAAAGGGTGTCTTGGCACCAATGATTTTGACGCTAATTCTCGGTTGTGTATGTCTAGTGCTGTTGCTGGCTATATTCAAAGTTTTGGTGCGGATGGACCACCATGTTGCTACGACGACTTAGAACTGACTGACTGTGCTTTTTTAATTGGGGCGAATGCGGCTGAGTGTCACCCGATTATTTTCAACCGCCTCCAGAAGCATCATAAAAAGAACCGCAAAGTCAAGATGGTGGTAGTCGATCCGCGTCGCACTCAGACAGCAGAAGCGGCTGACTTGCATCTCGCCATCCGTCCAGGGACAGATATTGATTTGTTTAATGGGATGGCTTACCTGTTGATGCAGTGGGGTAATCTCGATCTTGAATTTATGGAAGACTGTACCAGCGGTTTTTCAGCATATGCGGATGTGATTCGCCATTATCCACCAGATGTTGTCGCTAAGCGCTGCGGGATCAGTGTTGAAGATTTGGAGACAGCCGCGCGTTATTGGGGTCAATCCCAGCGGGTACTCTCTATGTGGTCAATGGGTGTGAATCAGTCTTCGGAAGGCACTGCGAAGGTGAGGACGATTATCAACTTACATTTGATGACAGGTCAAATTGGTAAGCCAGGAAGCGGTCCATTTTCCCTGACTGGGCAACCAAATGCGATGGGTGGACGAGAAGCGGGAGGTTTATCCCATTTGTTACCCGGTTATCGGTCAGTGAAAAATGCCGATCATCGCGCGGAGATGGAAGAATTTTGGGGACTGAAAAAAGGTCAGATTTCTGCCGATCCTGGTCGGACAGTTTGGCAGATGATGGAAGGGTTAGAAACTGGGAGTGTTGGGTTGCTGTGGATTGCGGCGACTAATCCGGCTGTGAGTATGCCAGATTTGGAGCGGACAAAAGCTGCTCTGTGGCGATCGCCTTTTACAATCTATCAAGATGCCTATTATCCGACAGAAACGGCTGTCTATGCTCACGTTCTGCTCCCGGCTGCTCAGTGGAGTGAGAAAAGTGGGGTGATGACAAACTCGGAACGTCGAGTGACTTTATGTCCGCAATTTCGGACTCCTCCAGGAGAAGCTAAGGCTGATTGGGAAATTTTTGCTGAGGTTGGTCGGCGGTTAGGTTATGTCGGGGAGTTTGCTTATGCTAATTCGGCAGATGTTTTTGCTGAGTTTGCTAAACTTACTCGCGATCGCCCTTGTGAGATGACGGGAATTAGTCATCAAAGTTTACAAGCACAAGGTCCGACTCAGTGGCCTTGTCGGGAGAATAAGGAAGAACTATTTTTTGATAGCGATACAGGGCTTTGGACACAAGCAGACGACGAGCAAGAATTGCCGCCGGATGGGAAGCGACTTTACACCGATCTCCGCTTTCATACGGATGATGGTCGGGCGAGGTTTGGCGCATATCACTCCCGAGGTCTTGCAGAACCACCAGATCCAGCTTATCCGCTAGTTTTGACCACTGGACGACTTTACGGACACTGGCATACTCAAACTCGCACTGGTCGGATTGATAAAATTCGCTCTATGTACCCTGACCCATTTATTGAGATTCATCCCCGCGATGCTGCTAAATTGGGCATTCAAGAAAATGAATGGATTTGGGTGCGATCGCGTCGAGGTCAGGCTCAGTTCCCCGCGAGAATTACAAAAGCGATCGCTCCGGGTACAGTGTTTGTACCGATGCACTGGGGCGCACTGTGGGCAGATCAATCAGAAGCTAATGCCCTCACCCATCCCATTTCTTGTCCAGACTCAGGACAGCCAGAATTAAAAGCCTGCGCGGTACAATTAGTTCGCGTCAGCATGGAGTTACCAGTGATAGAGAATCAGCCGGTTGTGAAAAGTGAGGAGTTAGCTGCAGTAGCGCGAGTTAACTAGCACTGTGTCTATACAGGGGTGCTAAGTTGGAAGTAAAATTCTATTAACTCAGCACGAGCGCATGTTTTATGACCTTCTTTCAATTTGAGGCAGATTTTGTTGATTCTCTGCGCTGCATTCCGATGCAAGTGCGCTTGAAGCTTGATACATGTGGCATCAAGCTGAAGTTGGCAGATTGGTTCAAAATGGATAATTCTCAGCGCCAAAATTTAGTTGATTTACCTTGCCAAACTGCCACAGAAATTCAGGCTTACCGCGAATACCTGCAAAATTTAATTACCCGTACTGGTTCCTCAGTCTCTGAGTTACCAATTGATTCCCATCCAGAATGGCTAGACGAGACAACGATCCCCGCAAGTGTACAAACCGACGCTACGGAAGTTGGTGTCAACCTGGATGTGCAAAAATGGGCAGCATTAACTCCAATACAGCGCTTTGCCTTAATCAAACTCAGTCGCTCTGGACATGAAAACAACAATTTTCTCCCAGCATTGCGAGAGTTTCACCTTGTCGAGAGTAGGGTGTAGGGTGTGGGGTGTGGAGTGTTTGGTTTAATCCATTCATTTAAAAACCTATGTCTGAAGGTAGATGCGCTTTTTACGCTAATACTAATTAACTTTAAATTAAGTTGTTTGACTTAATTATAAAACCTGGAATAAATATAATTGTTAAAAAAGTTAACAATTTAATAAATACCCTTGAATAGTAGTTCAAAGCCGCAATTATTTTAATTTAATCGCTCCTGAGTGCATAACTTACCTCCATTGAAACGTAATAAAGATGGAACCCAAGCAAAATCCAGAGCGACAAAATCGTGTATCGGGATTACATAAATAAAAATGTAGATGAGATTGGTGAGGAAAGAGAATGCAAACTTTAAAGCCGGAGATGGAGGATCGCAATCTCGAAATGGAAAATTTAGCTCAAGATTTAGAGCAATATTGGAGAACGCGACTCTTGACAGAATGTCGATATCAAACCAATGGTGCTAGAGAGAGTATTCTCAAATGGTTACTGGGTAAGGAAAGTGAACGGTTCCTCACACTCACAGATAGCGAATTGACAATCGCGAAACAAGCCATTGAGTATCGCTACCGGATTTTACAACTGCGCTATTTGGGCGTAGGTCCAGAAAAAGCTTATCGTAACTTAATTAATCGACTCTCTAGTTTATTTTTATTACGTAATAAAATTCGTACTTGGGTATCGCTCAGCCGCGATCGCCAGAGATCGGTGATGGATGTCTTACAAGAAGTCTTGCAAGAATTACTGCAAAGCGATCGCTACATGCAGCAACAAATGTCATGGATTACAGAGAATACGGCTGATGTCAGATTACGGAATGCTTTGGTGTTTGCGAGTGCGGAAGAATACTGCATGCGACCAATCCGCAATCAACCGCTCTTGGTTTATCGCTTTGTAAATTACTTGCGGCGAACCCAGCGCGGTGGGTTAACCCAGGTACCGAGTAATGATTTAATTAGACTGGTCTCGGAAGAAATCATCTCAGAAGATAGTGACAACCCGGTGAACTTGCTTGATCATCAAGCACTAGACAACTATCTTGAAGAACAAGCCGCCCTTGAGCAACAAGCAACACGGGAGCAAGTTAAACGAGAATTTGCCGAATATCTCACCGCTCAACTCGGACCACAAGCGGCTAAGTGGTTTGAACTTTATTTACAAGGCAAATCTCAAGACGCGATCGTCAAAGAGATGGGATGGGATATTCAGCAAGTTTACCGACTGCGCGAGAAAATTAGTTACCACGCCGTCCGTGTTTTTGCTTTAAAGAATCAACCGGAATTAGTCAGCAACTGGTTAGAAATTTCCCTCCCAAACCACAGTTTTGGGCTAAAACCAAAGCAACTTGAGCAATTATCTAGCCAATTAAGCCCGCTCGGTCGTCAGATTCTAGAGCAACGCTTGGCCAATCAAAGTTGGGAAGCGATCGCCTTGGGGTTGAATCTCAAACCGCATCAAGTTATGAGCCAATGGACTAAAGTTTACCTAGCAGCTCAAGAAATGAGAAATCTGGAATGAAAGTGCGAACTGCTTATCGGTAAAACCGCTGTTTTCGATCCGGGGCTGGTTGTGCTGTAATTAATACTTAGACCGATAGATCTTGCTTTCGGTTGTGGATAAAAGTGGAATAACTCATCAAAACCGTCTTCTCTCTTTGATTACGGTCAAGTCGTAGCTGTTTTCCATTTGCAGCCCCAGCGCTCCCGCCCCTCTTATTTAGAAGCATAGTTCATGGAGATTGAGGTTTTTAGTGAACTTTTCCCTTTGATGAGTACAGCCAAGCAGCAAACACTGGAATGGCTACTCTCAGTTGCTGTAGATCATGAATATCCTCCTGGACGAGCCGTCTTGATGGAAGATGCTTGGGGAAATGCAGTTTACTTTGTGGTTTCTGGCTGGGTAAAAGTCCGGCGGACTCAAAATGAAGATGCGATCGCTTTAGCAATTTTAGGTAAAGGTGATTTTTTCGGCGAAATGGCGATTTTGGATGAATCTCCTCGGTCTACTGACGTAATTGCGCTGTGTCCAGTCAAATTACTCAGCGTTTCTCGTGAAAGGTTTATTCAAATCTTGTTTAAAGACCCGCAATTACATCACCGGATGTTGCAAATGATGGTGCGACGACTGCGACAAACTAATATCCGCTTTCAAATGCGGTCTTTACCACCAGCTGTCAAACTCGCCCATACTCTGATTATGCTCGCCGCCAACTATGGTCATGACTCAGATCAGGGGAAGGAAATTTTTAATATTCCTTTTCAGGATTTAGCCGATGTCGCCGATATCAGTGCTGATGAAACTAGTAAAATTATGGCAAAGCTAAATGAAAAAAAATTGATCGAGATTGATGCTGTCAATCAGGTAATCCACTTAGTTAATTTGAAACAATTAAGCAATTTAGCTGGCAAAGTTTAAGTACCTAATACGGATCATCTATGACTGAAGCAACAGCGATTCACCCCAGACACAACGCGGAAACTGCACCGACAATTCATTATCGAGTGGCGATGTCGCAACCGGAATCCCACTTATTTGAAGTGACGTTACTTCTTGAAAATTATACTCTGCCAATTCTGGATTTGCATTTTCCTGTCTGGACGCCTGGATCTTATCTAGTTCGTGAATATGCCAGAAATTTACAAGATTTTGCTGCCGTAGCCGACAATGTATCTTTAAGCGCCAGTAAAATTAGCAAAAATCGCTGGCAAGTAGTCACAGATGGTGTGACCAATTTGACTATCAGCTACCGCATTTTTGCGAATGAGTTATCCGTGCGGACGAATCATCTCGATGCAACTCATGGCTATTTTAATGGTGCGGCTTTGTTCTTTCGATTACCGGCACTATCTCAACAGCCGATGAAGATCACAATCGTCCCACCCTATCCAGATTGGCAGGTAACTACGGCTCTACCATCAACACAAAAGCATACTTTTGTGGCGGCGGATTTTGATACTTTGGTAGATAGTCCTTTTGAAATCGGTCGGCATCAATTATACAACTTTGAAGTGTTGGGTGTGCCGCACCAACTAGCAGTATGGGGACAAGGTAATTTTGATGCGACCAGCGCGATTGCGGATATGGCGAAAATTATCCAAGTCGAAGCGCAGATGTTTGGCGGATTACCTTATAAGCACTATTTGTTTTTGCTGCACTTAACTAACCAGGGGTATGGCGGTTTGGAGCATAAAAATTGCTGCTCTTTGATTTACTCCCGATTTGGTTTTCGCAACCGAGATAAATACAATAGCTTTATGCAGCTAGTCGCGCACGAGTTTTTCCATTTATGGAATGTGAAGCGAATTCGCCCGAAAGCTTTGGAGGTATTTGATTACGACCAGGAAAATTATACTTCGTCTTTATGGTTTTCGGAAGGGACGACGAGTTATTACGACTTGTTGGTGCCTCTGCGGGCAGGGATTTATAACGTTAATTCATTTTTACAAGAGTTGAGCAAAGAAATTACTCGGTTCTTAACGACACCAGGCAGGAAAGTGCAATCACTGAGTGAATCTTCATTTGATGCTTGGATTAAGCTCTATCGACCGGATGCCAATAGCGGCAATTCCCAGATGTCTTATTATCTGAAAGGGGAGATGGTGTCGTTGTTGCTCGATTTGCTGATTCGGCACCGACATCAGAATCAGCGATCGCTCAATGATGTCATGCTTTATATGTGGCAGCAATTTGGGCAAGCGGAAATAGGCTTTACCCCCGCTCAGTTGCAGTTTGCGCTCTCATCAGTTGCAGAAATCGATTTAACTGACTTTTTTCGGCGTTACATTGATGGTATAGAAGAGTTACCATTCAATGAGTATTTAGCACCTTTTGGTTTACAACTAACGCCTGTGTACGATGAGGAGCCATTCTTGGGTGTCAAGGTGAATACCGAATCTGGACGGGAGATAATTAAGTTTGTCGAATTTGGCACGCCAGCTCAAATTGCCGGGATAGATCCGGGTGATGAATTGCTGGCGATTGATGGTATCCGGGTGACAGCTAATGGATTAAGCGATCGCCTGAAAGATTACCACCCAAATGACACGATCCAAATTACTGTTTTTCATCAAGATGAGTTACGGAATTATGATGTTATCTTAAACACTCCAAATCCGAGTAAGTATCAAGTAAAATCAGTGGAGAATCCGAACCAGAGCCAAAAAAACAATTTTGCTCTTTGGTTAGATGCACAGATTACGAAGGTGTAAAAACATCGTAAAGTTACTGTATTAGAATCGCCAGAGTTCCGGAAGAGAATAGATTTAGGTTGTTGAATAAAGTAAAGATTGTTAAATCAGAGGCAGTATTGTGCAGCAAACGAATTCTATGTCCATTCAAATGCCACCAATGTTGACCTGGATGCTTGGTAGTGTCTTCGGAGGCATTTTTGCAGCTACAGGTCTTTTTGTGATTACTATTTTTGGACAACCAGCTATTCTGTCTTGTCAACGCACTGCGCCAAATCAAGGTACATGTAAGCTAGTCGCCTCCAATTTCCTCTCGCGCGAAGAGATTGATATCCCTTTAAGTGAGTTACAGGGAGCCAAAATCAATGAGGATACTGACTTAGTGATGCTCCTGACCAATAACTCGGAAGTCGCCTTCACATCCTACTCAATTACGAATGAAAGTGAAGAGCAATCAATCGCTCGTCGCATCAATAACTTTGTGAAAAATCCTCAAGAGAAAACTCTCACAGTTCACAAAGATAATTCTCAATGGTTTCATTATGCTTTGGGTGGCAGCTTGATCGCGGCTGGTCTTTATTGTGGTGTCTATAGGTTAGGTCGCAAAAAAGCAAGATAAACAATTCGCAATTCGCAATTCGCAATTCAGATTCGCAATTCGCAATGCACAGTCTTGTCACGCAATTGCAAATTGCGAATTGTAGAGATTTTATTGAATTTTTAATACACCTATTTCTTGTTGGATTGGTAGAACGTTTAAAATATCTGTTTGGGAACAGTATTTGAGATCGGCTTCACAGCCTAAGCGTAACAACCGTTGACCGTGGCTACAAGCGTGGAAAAGTCCCAACAAATCATCTTGCCATTGGGAGTAGAGAGCGATCGCAGCGATCGTTTCATCGTTACCAGCCAATTCTACCAATGGCATATTAGTTTGCTTTAGAACCGAAAGGGCGATCGCGCCAGCACAAACTGTATCTTCTAACGAAAAAGTACCTTCCCAACCAGAACCAACAATCCACACAGTTTTTGGTTGGTGCGCTAAGAGATATTTGACAACAGCCGCCCGGTTAATTAACGCCGCCGCCATAACTACAGGGGCAGCTTGGATTCGTTGTAAAGCGCGAGTGCCGTTAGTTGTGCTGATAAATAGGCGACGTCCTTGGACTTTTTCTGGAGTACAATCAAGCGGAGAATTTCCCAGGTCGTAGCCAGGGACTTTTGCACCGCCACGTTCACCAGCTCGCAAACGTTTTTCTGCGGGCCATTTTTCGCTCTCCAGCATCAGTTGATCCAAGTCACTAAAGACTTGCACAGCTTCGCCACCCGCTGCCAAGACTGTTGCCATTGTACTAGTTGCTCGCAAGACATCGACAGCGATCGCACAGTTGGGGATTTGCTCTGTCGGAGTTAGTTCGGGTGTGTGATAAACGAATAGCTTCACGCGATGTCACCTGTATTAAATAGTTCATTACTAGATAATAGGGTTTGGAGTAACGTTTTTGAGCGCTCTCACCTCATGGCAATATCAGTGTAATGACAATTAGATAAAAAATGTGGATGCAGGACGGGTAAGGAAAGATGACTAAAGGCACAATTATTTGTGTAGATGATGAAAAGTTTGTGCTACTGAGTTTAAAAGACCAATTAATGTACCACCTTGGTAGCGATTATGACATTGAAATTGCTGAGAATGGTGACGAAGCTTTAGAGATTTTTGCCGAATTACAAGCAAACAAAATCGAAATTCCGCTGATTATCTCCGACCAGATGATGCCGGGGATGAATGGAGATGAATTATTAACACAAGTTCATCTTCTATATCCCAAAACTCTAAAAATTTTGCTAACCGGACAAACAAGTGCTGATATCATCGGTAATGCTGTTAATCATGCCAATCTTTATCGCTATCTTACCAAGCCTTGGGACGAAACAGATATTTGTCTGACAGTGACAGAAGCGATTCGTTGTTATTTTCAATCTTCACAATTAGCAGCCCAAAATATTCAACTAGCGGAATTAAACATTGATTTAGAACAAAAAATTGCCGAGCGTACAGCCGAACTGACACAAATTAATGCCAGACTACAACAAGAAATTGCCGAACGTAAATTATTAGAGCAAAAATTGAGCAAATCTGAAAGTCAAATTCGCGCCGTATTTGAGGCAATGACTGATGCGATTTTGCTAATTGATGAGCATGGCAGAATTGACATTGCGCCGACAAATTTAGATGTTTTATATGCGCCAGATATTGACATTCTCAACTTAACAGTCGAAAGATTTTTTGCTGAGTCAGGCGAAGTTTGGTTTAGTAAAGTCAGACTTGCCTTAGATACTCAACAGACAGTCAATTTTGAATATAGTCTCTCTGTAGACGATCGCACTTATTGGTTCACGGCAAGTATTTCCCCGCTACCGAATAATTCTGTGATTTGGGTAGCTCGCGATATTAGCGATCGCAAGCTAGTCGAAGCCGCAATGCAACAAGCAACAGACGCCGCTGACAGCGCTAACCGCGCTAAAAGTGAGTTTCTGACGAATATGAGCCATGAATTGCGAACACCGCTAAACGCGATTTTAGGTTTTAGCCAAGTACTTGCCCGTGACAACACTTTAACTTCCAGCCAGCAAGAACAATTACTAATTATTAGACGCAGTGGCGAACATTTGCTCAAGCTGATTAATGATGTTTTGGAAATGTCAAAAATTGAATCTGGTAAGACAACATTAAATGAAAATAACTTTGACTTAATTTGTCTGTTGGAAGAAATTGCCGAAATTTTGCAAATTAAAGCTTCTTCTCAAAACTTACAACTGATTTTTGATTATCCTTTAGATTTACCTCGATACATCTGTACAGATGAAAGTAAATTGCGGCAAGTTTTACTGAATTTAATTGTCAATGCGATTAAATTTACGGAAACAGGTGGGGTGGTGGTGAGAGTTAAAAAAGGGGGTGGGGAATCGCTGGTTTTTGAGGTAGAGGATACTGGGGTTGGCATTGCTAGCGAGGCGATGGAGACTTTGTTTGAGCCGTTTGTGCAAACAGAAAGCGGTAGGGCTAAAGAAGGGACGGGTTTAGGTTTACCGATTAGCCGGAAATTTGTCCAACTCATGGGAGGGGATATTAGCATTCGCAGTGTTTTCGGGTCGGGGACAATTTGCCAATTTGAGATTCCCGTGAGTCAGGTGACGGCGACGGTGATGTCTAATTGTATGCCTACTCGAAGAGCGATCGCTTTAGCACCCAACCAGCCACAATATCGCATTTTGGTCGTAGACGATCGCTGGGAAAGCTGTCAGCTCATCATTCACCTCCTCTCGCCGCTAGGATTTGCTGTCCGCGCTGCCGAAAATGGTCAGCAAGCAATTCAAGCATGGGAAAGTTGGGAACCACATCTAATCTTCATGGATATGCGGATGCCGGTGATGGACGGTTACGAAGCAACCAAATATATTAAAGCTAGATTGCATGGACAAGCAACCGTGGTGATTGCTTTTACCGCTAGTGCCTTCGATCAAGAGCGCAACTTGATTTTATTAACAGGGTGTGACGATTTTGTGATTAAGCCTTTCCGCGAAGAGGTGTTATTGGAGAAAATCTCCACTCATTTAGGAGCGCAATATGTGTATGAAGATTTGCAACGTACCACTCCCAGCCACTCAGGCTCGGAGTTAACGCCTGAATTGGTAAAGGTGATGCCATACTCTTGGCGGACTCAGCTACAGGCAGCGGCTGAGTGTGTCGATAACGAGCAGATTGGACAACTCATCGCCCAAATTCCGGATGAACATGCCGAGCTTGCGGAGTCATTAAGCGACTGGGTGAAAAACTTTCGTTGTGACAAAATAGTGGAACTAATTGAACAAGCAAAGTAACTAATATTAATTAGGAGCCAGGAGTGAATAACAATCTATCTACTGATAGAGGAAATATTTTAATAGTTGACGATACACCCGAAAATATTCAGGTTTTATCCATCACCTTATCTGAATATGGGTATATAGTTCGAGGTGTAGTTAAAGGTACAATGGCGATTAGGGCTGCACATTCAGCACCACCTGATGTAATTTTGCTGGATATTAGAATGCCAGAAATGGATGGCTATGAAGTATGTAAACAATTGAAAAGTTCTCCGGTAACTCGGGATATTCCCGTAATTTTTATTAGTGCCCTAGATGAGATTTTTGATAAAGTCAAAGCATTTCAGCTTGGTGGTGTAGACTATATTACTAAACCGTTCCAAGTCGAAGAAGTCTTGGCACGGGTAGAAAATCAAATGACCATTCAAAGACTTTCCCGGCAATTAAAAGAGCAAAATCAACAATTACAACAAGAAGTACAAGAACGGCGCAAGGCTGAAGCCACCGCCACTGCTGTATCTCAAGCTAAAAGCCAGTTTGTGGCGAATATGAGCCATGAGCTGCGAACACCTCTGAATGCAATTCTGGGCTTTACACAGATTATGAGCCGCGATCGCTTCTTGAGTTCTGAGCAAAGAGAAAATCTTCGCATTATTAATCGCAGTGGCGAGCATTTAATGGAGTTGATTAACGATGTATTAGATTTATCAAAAATCGAGGCAGGGATTATTTCTCTATATAAAACTAGTTTTGACTTATATCGCTTAATTGATAATTTAGAAGAAACATTTCAACTTAAAGCTGAACAAAAGAATCTTCGCCTTGTATTTTATGTTGCTGCTGAGGTTCCTCAATATATTACCACCGACCAAAAAAAGTTACGCGGATGTTTAATTAATCTTCTAGGTAATGCAATTAAATTTACAGATTATGGCAGTGTAATTTTGCGGGTCAAATTTGCTCCTACCCACTCTCTCATCTTTGAAGTAGAAGATACAGGACAGGGTATTGCTAACGGTGAAATTGATCAACTATTTGAAGCTTTTGTCCAGACGGAAGTAGGTATAAAATCTGCTGAAGGTACTGGTTTAGGTTTAGCAATTACGCGAGAATTTGTGAAATTGATGGGAGGAGAAATTACAGCACACAGTAATACAGGTGAAGGCTCAGTTTTTAAATTTAATATTAGGATTGCCACAGCGGATGCATCAGACATCATCACTAAAACTACTCGCCGGGTAATTGCTTTAGAGCCAAATCAACCGCTATATAGAATCCTCGTGGTAGATGATATCACTGAAAATCGCTTGCTATTGATAAAGTTACTCCAGCCAATAGGCTTTGAAATCAATGAAGCTGAAAATGGCATCCAAGCATTTGAACTTTGGGAGAGTTGGCGACCGCATCTAATTTATATAGATACGCGGATGCCGGTGATGGACGGGGTTGAAGCCACTAGAAGAATTAGAGCGAGGGAGCACCACTTAGAGCTAGAAACGAAAACAGCAATTATTGCTCTGACTGCAAGTGCTTTTGAAACCAGACGAGCAGAAATCTTAGCGGCAGGTTGTGACGATTTTATCCGCAAACCTTTCCAAGAAGAGGTAATTTTTGAGAAGATAGCTGAATATTTAGGTGTCCGTTACGTTTATGAAGATTTACCCGAGTCCATGACGATTTCATCTGTGAGACGCAAAGAAAGTGAGATTATCAGACCAGATTCATTTTTTCGCAGTGAATTTGCAGAAATGCCGCGCAGTTGGGTTAGAGATTTATCACAGGCAACTAATGAAGTTAATGAAGAGTTGATTCAAAATTTGATTGAGCAAATACCAAAAGAAAAATCTCTTCTGGCAATGGCTCTTCAAGAGTTAGTAGAGGATTTTCGCTTAGATGTGATTTTGCGATTAACTAAAATGTTCTTCGGTGAGTAAAGCTTAACTTAGGCATCGATCATGAAAGACAATAGTCATATAAAAATTTTATTGGTAGATGATCGCTCGGAAAACTTACACTTTTTATCTAATGTGTTATTAAGTGAAGGTTACAAAGTGCAAAGAGCAATTTCTGGACAACTTGCTTTAAATGCGGTGAAAGCCTCACCGCCAGATTTGATTTTGCTAGATATTTTGATGCCAGAAATGAATGGCTATGAAGTCTGCCAAAAACTTAAAGCCCAGGTAGAAACTCGCGAAATTCCAATAATTTTTATTAGTGTTTTAGAAGAGATTTCTGAGAAAGTTAAAGCTTTTCAATTAGGTGGTGTAGATTATGTCAATAAGCCTTTTAAAGCTGAAGAAATTTTAGTTCGAGTTGAAAAGCAAATTACGATTCACAAGTTACAGAAGCAGTTGCAGGCACAAAATCAGCAACTACAACAGGAAATTCAAGAACGACAGCGCTTTGCTCTGGAATTAAGTAATAGTCATAAATTAATCAAGTCAATTTTAGATTCTGCTCAAACTGGCATCTGTCTGACAGACGATCGTGGTTGTTTTATCGAAGTCAATCCAGCATTTTGTCAAATTTGCGGCTGTACTAGAGAAGAAATAGTTGGTCAAGTGTTTACTGTCCATTTTCCCAATGCTGAGCAGTTATATGAAGTTACTTCTGTTGATAATTACGTTCATGGCGAATTTGTTCTCAGACGTCAAAATGGTCAGGAGTTAATTGTTGATGTCAAGTCGGGGATTTTCCAGCAAGATGATGGGAAATTGTTTGTTGTCACAACAATTGCAGATATTAATCAGCGCAAGCAATCCGAAACAGCCTTAAAAATACGCGAACGATATTTGGCGGCGTTAGTCGCAGTAGAAAGCAAATTAATAAGTTTTGATAATTGCGATCAATGCTACACAGAAATATTACAAACTTTGGGGACAGCTTGTAAAGCTAGCCGCGCTTACATATATGAAAACTGTTATGTTGATGGCGAACTATGTAGGAGTAAACGTGCTGAGTGGTGCTCCTCAGGTATTCGTCCAGAAATCAATAATTCTTTACATAATCTGTCTTATGCTAATTTGTCAAGATGGGTTGAGTTATTATCGCAAGGCAAAGTTATTTCTGGGAAAATTGCCGAATTTCCCGAATCAGAAAGGTCGTTACAACAACTAGATGTGTTGTCAATTCTGATTTTACCGCTCTTTATTAAAGGCGAATTAGCTGGTTATATCGAGTTTGACAGTTGCGTAGAAGCACGTAGCTGGGAAGTTACAGAAATCACATTTTTGCAAATAGCCGCAACAGCAATTTCTTTAGCATATGAACGCCATCAAGCAGAATTGGCGCTGCAAACACAATTAGACCGCAGCAATCTGCTCCGGCAAATTACCAATGAAATTCGCTCCTCAATAGAGCCGGAAAAAATATTTGAGACAGCTGCAACCCAAATCGGTCAAGCATTTAGTGCAGATCGTACACTGATTCATCTTTATCTAGCCGCACCAACTCCCAACATTGCCCTCCTCGGTAGGTATTTCGCTCCTGGTTATAGTTTGCCTGACGATATCGATATTACTGTCACCGACAACCTTCATATTCAGCAGTTGTTATTGCAAGACCGAGCTTTAGCCATTACTAATATTGAAGTTGAACCACTGTTAGCAAATTTGCAACCATTGAGCCACGATGGCATCAAGTCTATGCTGGCAGTACGGACTTCTTACAAAGGTGAGCCAAATGGGGTGATTGGTTTGCACTCCTTCTCTTACCGTCACTGGACCATTGCCGAAATTGAATTGCTAGAGTCCATCGCCGCCCAACTCGGAATCGCGATCGCTCAAGCTCGGTTATTAGAGCAAGAAAGAATTGCCCGCATCGCCCTGGATCGTCAAAATATTCAACTCAACCGCGAAATCCGCGATCGCCAACGCGCCGAAGCTGCACATAAAAATAGCGAAGCCAAATTAGCCTCGGCTTTTCGAGCTTCTCCCGACCCTTTAGCGATCGCGATGTTTCCCGACTATAGCTACATTGAAGTTAACGATAGTTTCTGTGAATTTACTGGTTTGAGCCGCTCTTCAGTGATTGGTCGCACCCTCAAAGAGATGGGGATTGGGGTTAATTCAGATGAATGGCGCAAAATCAAGCAAATTATTCAAGAAAAAGGCTCTATTCGGAACTATGAGGTGGATTTCTGCCTACTCTCAGGCGAAGTTAGAACTACACTGTATTCTGCCGAACTGATCGTCGTTGACGGACAAAATTGTTTGTTATGTACAGCCAAAGATATTACTGATCGCAAACGTGCCGAAACCGCCTTACGTGAAAGTGTCGAACGCGAAAAAGCGATTTCTCAAGTCGTGCAAAGAATCCGCTCGTCACTGGATCTGCAAACGATATTTGCGGCAACAACCGCAGAATTGCGGCAAGTGATTGATAGCGATCGCGTCGTCGTCTATAGTTTTCATCCCGATTGGAGTGGCGAATTCGTTGCGGAGTCAGTTGGGAGTGAGTGGTCATCTCTCGTACTGGAACATCAAAAAGATCCCAGTCTGACTAAAGGAGCAATACAAGACGATACTTGCATCATTCAAAAGTTAGATTTGCGAGTTAATCAACTAGCAGACACTTATTTACAAACAACCCAAGGTGGGATTTATAACCAAGGAGTAAATTATTTAGCAGTAGAAGATATTTACCAAGCTAACTTTGCCCCTTGTTATCTGGAAATGCTCGAGCGATTTCAAGCTAGAGCTTACATCACTGTGCCAATTTTCTGCGGTAGCCAACTTTGGGGATTACTCTCAACCTATCAAAATTCTGGCCCTCGCCAATGGCAAAGTGCAGAAATTAACATGGTGATGCAAATTGCTAATCAGTTAGGAGTCGCCCTACAGCAAGCAAATTTACTCGCTCAAACCCAAAGCCAATCGGCTGCTTTACAACAAGCCTTATTAACAGCTGATCGAGCCAACAAGGCTAAAAGTGAATTTCTCGCTAACATGAGTCACGAATTGAGAACCCCACTCAATGCGATCCTCGGTTTTACCCAATTGATGAGCCGTGACCTCTTTTTGGGTCAAGATCATCAAGACTACCTGACAATTATCAATCGCGCTGGCGAGCATCTACTCGAATTAATTAACGACATTCTCGAAATGTCAAAAATTGAAGCGGGGAGAACAGTATTAAATACTACCAGCATTGACTTAATTCGTTTGCTCAACAGCCTCGAAGACATGTTGCATTTAAGAAGTTCATCCAAAGGCTTACAACTGCGCTTTGAATATGCACCTGACATACCCCGCTACATCCAAACTGATGCCAGTAAATTGCGTCAAGTCCTGCTAAACCTCTTAGGAAATGCCATTAAATTTACCCACGCCGGTAAAGTTACACTACGAGTCAAATCCTCGCCCCACGCCACCCCCGCGGCCCCCCCCCCCCCCCCGCGACGTTGGGG
>JBBQRU010000113.1:0-18175 GCA_038214545.1 Cyanophyceae cyanobacterium
AGTGTCCTTTGCGGTTAACCAGTTCCTGATAAAACGCCAACTGCTGCTTAGCCAAAGCCTGATTAGTATACAGAGACATCGCCTTCCTATATCCCATTGCACTTAACTTCTCAGCTAAATCAGCATCCATCAATTGCACACAACAATTAGCCAGCGCCTCAGCGTCACCCTCAGGAAACACTAAACCAGCATCGCCAATCACATGAGGAATCTCACCAGAATCCGAACCAATTACAGGGACTTTACAAGCCATCGCTTCAATTAGCACATGTCCAAATTGTTCTTTCCAGCCTACAGAAGTGAGAGTTTTAAAATCAGCAGTTGTTTCTGAAGGCAGTACTAATGTACTCATTAAATTAATATAATCAGCAACCTCTGTATGAGCAACACTCTCAATAATCATAATCCGGTCTTGAATTTGATTCGCAGCGGCGATACTCAGTATATCTGACTTCAGAGGACCGCGACCTAATAGTAGTAACTTCCACGGTTTATCTTTAATAATTGACAAAGCATTTAGCAGCGTGATTAAGCCTTTCTCAGGCACAAACCTACCCACAAAACCAATCACAAAATCGCTGCGGTCAATTCCTAGTTTCCGGGTTAATTCTAACTGACTTCGGGGGGCAAATAGTTTTTCATCTATACCCAGTTGCGGCATAACTTTGATTGCGCCTTGATAACCATGTTCGCGTAAAATGGTTGCGCCGTCTTGATTGCCAGAAATAATGCCGTCAGTGTTCCGAAGATTGTATGATTCTAAAAGAGATATCGGGAATTTGAGTGTATAAGGTAAATTCCACCAAGTAAAAAAGATATTTTTGGCTTTTAAGCGTAATAACTGATTTAAAACGATCGCTTGAGTATGAGCTAGTGCTTTCGCCCCTTGTTCAACTTGGATAATCTGCGGTCGAAATTCTTTGAGTAATTGAACTAAATCAGTCCCAAACAATAACAATCCCTGATGATTTTCACTCAAGTTAGAAATTGGGATGATGCGAAAAGCACCTTCATCGCGGCGTTGAGTTTCAATGGTTTTGCTTTGCACCCCACCAGGATGCCAACGCTTGGGTACAACCACTGTTACTTCGATTCCCGGTTCTAAGCGGGCTAATGCCCGGAGTTTCTCACAGTTGAGGTCAACAATGTAAGTGTGGCTGGCAACTAAAATTTTCATTTTAAAAAGGAAGTTGGGAGGGGATGGAAATTCCCACTTTAATTTTGTTCATCCAGGCGAGTGTAGATTTGACCGTCATTCCAAATTGATTGGATGACAGTACCTAAGGCTTTGAGAAAGCCTAAAATGTAGAAACAGCCGCGAGTGAGGACTTTTAGAGGCGAACCGCTTTTATTACAAGGAGGGCGTCCTAAAACGTGACAGTCAAATAACCGCGCGTAAAGGCGTAAGGCTTGGATGACAGTCAGATTTTTCAAACCGAGTAAAAAATGGTTGTGATAAAAAGTCAGTTGATATTTGAGCGATCGCATACTAATGTCATGGCAACCTCCTGTTTCTTCACCTAAATGTACCAGACAAGCAGCAGGATCGTACCAAATTTTGTATCCAGTTTGACGGAATTGTAAACAAAAGTCTGATTCTTCTCGGACAGCACTGCCGCGAAAACGTTCATCAAACTTCAAGCCATATTTTGTAAACACCTCCCGACGAAAGGACATATTACAACCTCGCGCCGTCAATACTTGCTGCGGCTTGGTAGTATGTACCAAATCAATGTGATACCAAGCAATTCCGGGGTCCATCGCCTGAGGAGGGAGATATTCAATCGTCAAATCGCCGCCAGAATCAGCTAGTTTCATTCTGTCAAATACCCGACCAGCTACCGCCCCAACTTCCGGTACCGAGTAATTTTCCGCATGTGCGGCTAAAAATCCTGGCGGTAACTCGACATCATCGTCAATAAATAAAATTATTTCTCCCAACGCGCGTCGCAACGCGTAATTCCGCGCCCCAGGTAAACTTGCCCACGGTAAGCGAAATAACCGAATTTGACCTTTTTGGGCAACTTCTTCCAGAAAAGCTTCAGTTTCCGGTTGATGAGTAGCAGTTTGGTCAACTACCAAAACTTCAAAATTAGGATAATCCTGTAGGAGAACATCCTTGACGCTATCCCGCAGTGCTTCCTCGCGCCCATAGGTGGGTATAATTACCGAAATTAAAGGATTCATAGTAATTTTTTTGTTAATCGATTTATGCGACCTTCCGTCTCCGCTTACCCTGATCTCCTAATGCAGCCTCTTTGAGTGTTTCCTGCTTGTCTAATTCTGGCAATTTCAAGATTACTCCGGCAAAAAACCAGTAATAGACAGAAACCGGATCGACATCCAGAGGATAATAATAAGTGTTGTAGCTTATAAACAATATAAACACCCAATATGATGCACCGTAACTGCGGAAATTACGGTTCTTTACAGATTGATAAGCTTTAAATGTCGCGATAGTCATAGAGGTGACTAAAGCCAAAAATGCCGCCATTCCCAGCGGACCAATTTCATGGAGGACTTTCGGGTAGTATGTTTCCAGGAGTTTGGTGTCACCTAAAGCACGGGCAGAATTGGTCGCCCGACCCAAGCCGTTACCCAAAAATCCTTTCTGACCTTTCCAAACATCCTCAAATTGATCGACAATAAATTGATATGGTGGTGAAGCATTCCAGCGATCGACAAAACTCTGAGTCCGTTCTTGCACAACTGCCGGATTAGTTGCCAGACCGATAAAAATCATTAATCCGAGGATAATCCCAATTGGAATGAAGCGCTTCAAGTTAGCGATTTGACCAGTGGCAAACAAAAGCACTACAAAGAATATCGGCACCAACGCTAAGGCAATTCTTTGCCCAGAGACTACAGCCATCACAAAAACTGATGCCATTGAACCTAAACCTACCATCCGCCACAGCCAATTCGGGTCGCTGAAAGCAGAGGCAAAAGTAGTAAAACTACTAGCAATTAAGAACCAACCCCATTGCCAAGGCGCAACAAATGTGCCTGGTAAGCGAATAACTCCTTCATCTGGGTTGTAAAGCAAACTCCCACCAACAAAACACCGATTTTCCAGCGAAGCTTTAAAAATTGCCGCGCCTTCCGCATCAGTAGTGCCTTTGCATATCCCTTTGGTCAGCATAATGTACTGAATTAACGCCAAAAGGCAGGAAATCAAAGTGATGACGATTTGAATCCGGGTCAGCAGCAGCAAATCCTCTTTTTTCCGCAGCAAGTAGTAAGCACAAGCCGTCAGCGGAACATAGCCTAAAAGTACTTTTAATCCCAAAATACCCATAAAAAAGGGTTTTTCATTCGCTACTGGTTGCAAACCGACAGCTTGACCTGCACCGAATTGTTGTGCCCCATTCACAAATAGCACTGTGAGTATACACAACCCTAGAGTAATAAATAGCGGAGTTTTAATCGCTGGGGGAATAATTAGGGGTAGGCGCTGCTTTTGACATGTTTGGTATACACCCACCAGCGCTGGAATATAGAAAGCATCTTTAGCTAATTGCAGGATCGGACTACTACCTAGCAAGTAAGTAATTGTCCCACCTAGAGGTACATAAATTAAAAACGCATAAAGTGCTTGGCGCGGATATTTAAAAGAAAGCGTCAGACACAAGATGGCAAATATCCCACCGACTGCTGCTTTTACTCCCCCGACCAAACCCAGAATAATCCCAATAAAAATTGCCCCAAAGATGGCTGATGTCAAGAAACTAGTTAATTCTTTCTTTTCTTTCGCCGCGCGACGTTTGGCGGCTAGCTGTTCTTTGAGGGTGAGAGTCGGAGTATCCGTGGGTTGTTTGGCGGGTTTTTTTTTCTGTTTAGATTTTGGCATGAAGGAGTTGAGGGAGTGGGGTGTGGAGTATGAGGTATGGGGGAAGAGAGTATTACACCCCATAAGGTAAAAGCCACTTTGGGTGAGTTCCTACACCCTACACCCTACCCCCTACACCCTATGCAGCGATATGTTGTTGAACTGTTGAAACCAACTTACTTGTCCAATAGTTGGCGTCATCCAAACTCGCGGCTTCTACCATAACTCGGATCAACGGCTCTGTGCCAGAGGCACGGACTAAAACTCTACCCGAATTACCCATTGCAGTTTCGGCATCAGCGATCGCATTCTGCAAGTGTTGGCAATCTTTCCAGTTTAATCGGCGGTCACGGTCTTCGACGCGGACATTCCGGAGTAATTGCGGATAGGTTTCAAAGCTGCGATCGACGATTTCGGCTAAACTAATACCACTTTGACGGACTAAAGCCGCTATATGTAGTGCAGTTAACAAACCGTCGCCGGTAATACCGTAATGATGGCAAAGAATATGACCGGATTGTTCTCCGCCCAGCATCCCGCCTGTACGTAGCATTTCGGCTTGGACATGTTGGTCGCCGACTGCAGTCCGTGTCAATTGACCGCCTAGTTGCTTCCAGGCGCGTTCAAAACCGAGGTTTGCCATTACGGTAGAGATAATTAATTTATCGGGGAGTTGCTGGTTCTGGAGCAACTGTTGTCCCCACATATAAAGGATATAATCGCCATTAATCGGACGACCGCTGTTATCTACGCCTAAAACGCGATCAGCATCGCCATCAAAAGCAAAACCAATATCAGCTTGATGGTGCTTCACAGCAGCTTGTAATAAATCTAAGTGGGTAGAACCACAATTAACATTAATGCGATCGCCATCCGCTTGGTTATGCAAACAGATCACTTCTGCACCCATCTCTGTAAATACCGCAGGTGCTAAGTTCACAGCCGCCCCCCAAGCTAAATCCAAAACAATCTTCATTCCTTGAAGATGGTTAGATGTCAGCAAAGGTTGTTTCAACGCCTCAGCGTAATTGCTGATTAATTCTGGGCGAGTATAATGCCGTCCCCAACTCTGAGACGTCGGCATATCTGTCTGACCGCGCAATCCCGCTTCAATTTCTGCTTGTAAGGACTGTGATAACTTTGAGCCATTCGTACCAAAAACTTTAATGCCGTTATCTTCAGGAGGATTGTGGCTAGCGGAAATCATCAATCCACCTACCGCATTAGTCGTGTGAGTTAAGTAAGCCACACAAGGAGTTGGGCATAACCCTAAATTCCAAACTTCTAACCCAGCGGCAGTTAAGCCTGCACTCAATGCCATTGATAACATATCGCTGGAGTTGCGCGAGTCCTGTCCGAGAATCACCGGACCACTCACACTGGCGTGATTACGTAGCACTATGCCTGCCCAAAAGCCAATTTGCAATGCTAGAGGTGCATTGAGTAATTCGCCCACGCGTCCGCGAATACCATCTGTACCGAATAACGGTGTTTTTGGCAAGGCGATTAAGTCTCCACAGGGACTAGGATCGGTTGATTTAGCAAAGGTTGAGGTAGAAGCGAGCGAAACTGGAATACTAGTCGGATGAGTCCGAGAAATTGAAGAAACCATAGGTTTAACACTCCACACACTAACTGTGGAGAATAACACTTTCTCCAACAGTTCCGCGCGTACTGATTACACAACCGGAGTGTTTAGTAACTTTTATTTCATGAAGAATAAAAACACGCTTCACCTTATACCGTAAAGATACGGTAAGCTCACCGCATTTTTGTTATGATTCCCGTAAAAAATAAGTTACATGCTTAAATAATTTAAGTAGTATTACCTGTATTTTTTTATATTTAGTTTTGTTGCCTACGAAATATCACGGTCAGATTAAAGATTTGGTATATCATTATTCCGTGATATTACTAGTTGACAAAATGTATCCTATGAACAATTTCACACTCCTTCCTCCAGCAACAGTTGTTGCATACTGTCCCAAGTCATCCCCTGCTGGATATAACGGGGGATTTTCGGATTGAGAGGACTGGCGACACGGTCAATGTGGATAATCTTGGCATGATCTGGGAGGACTGGAATATCGGGATCAAATGCAGTCGGCTGCATCAAAGAACTAGAAAAGCCTTTGTAGATAGCAATCTGATCTTGCTGACCAGCAATCTCTACTGCAATCAGCAAAACTTCTTGGGGACGTTTGATCGTGTACTGTTCCAGCCGCTTACCAACAGAATTCTTCATAACCATGCACTTATTAAAACGCTCGATTATAGTTGAGTTGCTGAGCGTCCTTGTTTCCCTAGTTTAATCAACACAAAGTAGCTTAAGTAAAGTACATAGACTACCAAGCCGAGAATACCTAGGAAGCTGAGAAACTGGGGAGTGCTATTCGGATGGAAATACTCTTTAAAGAGTAATGGCGGTTCTGTCCATACCTGGCAAAATGCCGAAGCCCGTGCCGTTGGCGAAACAGCACAGCTTAAAAAGGGTATAAATAATAATGCGCCTAAAATTGTGTAAACGCTAATCGCCCAGCGCCAAGCATTAAAAGTCAGCTTTAAAGCACCATTCTGCTGATCCTCAATTTCTTCGTTGAGATCTAGCCAAAACCAGAGTGAAATCGGAATCAGTATCCGCGCTAAGAATCCCGAAATAAAAGCCACTGGCAGTTGACCAATCATCAAATAGACTGTGAATGCAAGCAAACTCGATACTCGCCAGTAAATCATTAACAAGCGTTGCATCGCATGAGCTTTTTGCACGAATGCCCAAACTGTGAGAATTAAAGGCAAAAACAGTGTAAACAGCAGCGCCAATCGGTAATCCATCCAAACCAACGGGCGAAACCAAACTTCTTCCATATCCTTACTCCATATTTGCAAAAAAAGCAAGCAATCAAAACAAGTAATCTTGTTCTAGTTGCTTGCCAATTAGTGATAAAAACACACCTGGGTCATTCTCTAGTCTTCGTATAGACGGCACTCATCAGCGCCAGGATTATCATCGCAATACTTCTCTAAAGAATTTTTTGGCTTGGCATCGCGCTGGTGAGAAGCTTCTGCTTGCAGTTCTTCTACCGCGTCCCAGTGAGCGGCACACTCAGCAGAGTTACTACCTGAGACGTCACATACTTCCCGAGCCTTCTCAAGCTCTGCTTCGATTTGTTCTTGGATTTTGTTCATTGTGTTAATCCTAGTTGCCTTTAATCCCAGTATAGGAAATTTTCCAGAATGACCGTCTGCCAATCATACGGTAAATTACTCTACCTGATTAGCCGCGATCAGCATAAATTTTTTAAACCCGTTTAGAATCACTATTACAGCAGTTTATTGGCTATTCACGAGATTCATACGATATATTTTAACATTTTTTAGTATCCCACCCATCGTCCACTCTGAGCAAGATTAACTTGTATCAGATGTCATTGCCATTGATCAGCGTAGACAATAAAAAGCAATAGACCTTAAAAATGGTACAACTCATGGCAGAGAAAATGCAGTGGGCAAATGCCCTATCAACTCGTCCTTCGTTGGAAGCAGCCGTTACTGAAGTGGTAGAACGGGCTAAGACTTCGTTAAATGCACCCATTGATTTGGGGCTGGTGTTCATTTCGTCTGCTTTTACAAGTGAGTACTCTCGGCTTTTACCCTTGCTTCAGGAGCAATTATCGATCCCTGTACTTATTGGCTGTAGCGGCGGTGGTGTCATCGGCATGAACAATGAAGGAGAGACTCAGGAACTGGAAGCAGAACCTTCCTTAAGCCTGACTGTCGCCCATCTCCCCGGTGTCGAGATGCATACTTTTCATGTTTTAGCGGAAGATCTACCAGACTTAGATAGTTCACCCGATCGCTGGATCGATTTAATCGGCGTCCCACCCACACCAACACCACAGTTTATTTTGCTCTGCGATCCCTTTTCGAGCGGCATTAATAATTTGTTACAAGGATTAGATTTTGCTTATCCTGGCTCAGTCATCATCGGCGGTCAAGCTAGTGGTAGCAATGTCAGCGGTCAAATTGGCATATTTCGTAACAATCGCTTGTTTCGCACCGGCGTAGTGGGGATCGCTTTGAGTGGGAATATCACAATGGAAACGATTGTTGCTCAAGGTTGTCGCCCAATTGGCAAAACTTATCAAGTCACCAAAGGCGAACGCAATATTATCTTAGAACTAGACGACCAACCACCACTAACCATTTTGCGCGATTTAATCGCTGGACTCGACGAACAAGACCGCGCCTTAGCCCAACAATCTCTATCGATTGGTTTGGCAATGGATGAATTTAAACTGACTTTACAGCCAGGAGATTTTTTAATCCGCAGTCTACTCGGAGTTGACCCGACAATGGGCGCAATGGCAATTGGCGATCGCGTCCGTCCCGGTCAGCGCTTACAATTTCACTTACGCGACTCCCAAGCCTCCGCTGAAGACTTAGAATGGTTACTCCAAGAGTACAGCAACCAATCCCAGCCATCCGCCAGCGGGGCGTTAATGTTCTCTTGTTTGGGTAGAGGGGAAGGACTCTATGGCAAACCCAACTTTGATTCCCAATTATTTAGTCGCTATTTACAAGATCTGCCTTTAGGCGGACTTTTTTGTCATGGCGAAATTGGTCCCGTCGGTGGTAGTACTTATGTCCATACCTACACCTCGATCTTTGGGATTTTTCGCGACAAGGAGTAGGGGAGTGGGAGAAGGGGGGAGTGGGGGAATGGGGGAATGGGGGAATGGGGGAATGGGGGAATGGGGGAATGGGGGAGTGGGAGAAGGGGGGAACAAATAGGTAATTAGCAGGTAGTTTCCAAGAGCGTCCTTGACAGTTATATTCATTGCCAATGACGCGAACACCTGCACTCTTTTGCCTGAAAAGCATAACTTCAGTGTTCACACTGATTGCCAAACTGAGATAATTCTCATAAGATGCTCATGTGAGTAATGTTGCTTTTCATTAAGGTTTTCAGTTTAATCTGATAAATAGTTAAGATACAAAAAATTAGCGCCAAGATATCTACATTTTACTCATAATGATAGCAATAATACTATGGCGTGCTGTATCCATCCCGACTGCCAGAATCCGATAAATCCAGCCGGGACAAAAATATGTTTGAGTTGTGGGTCAGACTTGGTACTGTTGCTAGGAGGTCATTACAAAATTATTGAGCCATTAGGTGGTGGTGGTTTTAGCCGTACTTATGTAGCAGAAGACACACACAAACTGAATGAGAAATGTGTTGTCAAGCAGCTAGCACCACAAGTCCAAGGTAGTAGATCGCTGAGAAAAGCAACAGAGTTGTTTGAGCAAGAAGCACAACGACTACAACAGTTAGGGACACATCCTCAAGTTCCGACTCTATATGCCTATTTTCAGGAAGATAACTATCTGTACTTAGTACAAGAATATATCGAGAAACAAAATCTTGGGCAGGAATTAAAACGGCGAGGAGTTTTTAACGAAGTCAAGATTCGAGAATTTTTATGTAATTTGTTACCTGTTTTGGATATAGTACACCGGCAACAAATTATTCACCGAGATATCAAGCCAGAAAATCTTATTTATCGGCAAAGTGATAATAATTTTGTACTAATTGATTTCGGGGTAGCTAAGCTGATAACGGCAGCAGGCGTTACAAAAGCAGGTACGAGTATTGGTTCCTATGGATATGCACCATTTGAGCAAATAAATAACGGCAAAGTGTATCCAGCTAGCGACCTTTACAGTTTGGGAGTAACCTGCTTTTATCTACTGACGAGTATTTCTCCGCAGGAACTGTGTATGAATCAAGGCTTTAGCTGGACTAAGACCTGGCGCGAGCATTTGACACAACCAATTAGCATCCAATTAGCGAGTATTCTCGATAAGTTACTAGACGCAAACTATGAACAGCGTTATCAGTCAGTGGCGGAAGTTTTACAAGATTTAAATAGTCAGCAAATTTTAGATCTCAATATCCCAATCACAAAAGTATTACCTCCTTTACTAGAATTAAATTCACATAAATTACAAAAGACTACAGTATGTAAAGCAGAATTTTTTACAAAAAAAATATTGACTTGGGCGGTGATAATAAGTTCGGGAAGTTGGTTGCTCGCAATCGCTTTAATAAGTTTTATCGGCACTGTTTGGATCGGTTCTGGATTATGGCTTCTAATTTTAGGAGGATTAATTTTTACCCAAATTCTGCCAATTCTGGAAAAAAGCTATTTGTTGATTATTGCTTTAATTACAACTGTAGTAAATTTGTTTATCGTTAATAAACTTACCAGTGGCAATTTGCTAATCTATGCAGGAATCAAAGGAATAATAATTATTGGATTACTAGCTATTGTTGCGGGTTTACTAGCATTTACGATTGTCGGTATATCTCAGCTAGTTAATCGTTCGTTATTTTAAATAACTTTAAATTTAAACACAAATAAACTATCTATGGCAAACAATAAAGAAAACACTCGACTGCTATTTTCTCTCGGAATCGCTGGAGCCTTAATCATCAGTCTGTTATTGCTAGTATCTAAATTTGGCGGTTCCTCTAATTCCAGCAGCGAAGGCGCTATCAACCAACCAAATAATAGCTCTTATCCAGTGCGATCGCAGATGAGTTTAGGTGAGAAAATATTGGTAACTGCAGACACAAATCCTCATAAGCAAGCTGGAGTAGCAGCATTTTCACAGGGTGACTATACTACGGCAGTTGACAAATTTAATTTGTCTTTGAAAACTGCTCATAACGATCCAGAGACATTGATTTATTTAAATAATGCTAAAGTTTATTTAAACAATGCTAATGGTAAACCTCTAGCTGTAAAAATTGCTGTAAGTGTACCAATTGGCGGCACATTAGATTCAGCGAAAGAGACTCTGCGTGGGGTAGCTCAAGCTCAAGATGAAGTAAATCGTCGTGGTGGCATTAATGGGACACTTTTGCAACTAGAGATTGCTAACACCGATGGTATTCGGGAAAAAATCAAACAGTTAGATCTAGAATTTATCAGTAATCCTAGCATTTTAGCAGTAGTCGGATTTAGTCCTGATGTTTCAACTTATAACCAAGGTGGTTTGGTGAGGATCTCCCCCGTCAACCCAATCAAGATATCAGAAACTGCAAAATACGTGTTCTACGCTACACCCAGTCCGGGAATTTTTGCTGGTACTTTAGCTCGCTATATTGTCCAGGACTCACGGTTGCGAAATATTGCTATTTGTAATGATTCGACCAGCCCCGCAGGTGAGGCAGCTATCAAGGCAACATTAGAAGAATACACTGACTATATACGTCAAGCAGGAGGCAAAGTCAGTAGTACAGTTTGCGATTTAGGCGCTCCAGATTTCAATCCGAGCAATTTTCTGAGTCGAGCTATCAGCGATGGGGTAGAAGGCTTGTTATTAATCCCCAGAGTAGGTAAGTTCAGTTCGACCATTGATCTAATTAAAGAGAATAAAGGTAAATTACCGTTGTTTGCTCCTCCACAGATGTATACTAGAAAAACCTTACAGCTAGGACAAGCCGATACTAAAGGAATGGTTTTATCTGTGCCTTGGCACCCCCAAGCTATTGCTGATAATCCTTTTACTAGTAACGCCAATAAACTTTGGGGCGGACAGGTGAATGCGCGAACTGCGATCGCCTACGATTCACTGAAAGTTATTATCGCTGGCTTGAAAGACGGAAAATTCACCCGCGATGGATTACAAAAGGCACTGTCTAACCCCGATTTTTCAACTTCAGGTGCTACAGGAAAGATTCAGTTTTTACCATCAGGCGATCGCAAGGGTGGAGTCTTTTTAGTCAAAGTTGAATCCGGCAATATTTCTGGCACTGGCTACGATTTTAAGCTGCTCCGGTGATGCTACCCCAATTCGCAATTTCGGACAAATTTGTCAGAACAATTCGCAATTTCGGACTCATTAAGTTCAAGTCCTCGCATTTACGCGTCAGGTGATAAAACTACGCTCAAGAAAATTGCAAATTGCGAATAGTTCGTTTATATTTTCAACCAGTTTTTGAGCAGGACTAGTTGGGAGGAGCCGCCTCAATGACATTTATCGCAAAGCTATTATAAGCGGCACCCATTTGTTTTGCGGATGAGTCAGGAAAGACATGAAAATCTCCAACTTTTAGAGCTTCGATGATCGCGTCCGCGACTAATATTGGCGGTTCTGCAATCTCACTCAGACCTGCAGCATCGCTCATATCTGTTGCAATTGGACCTGGATGAACACTCAAGACAATCGTGCCCTGTTCGCTCAACGATTCTCGTAATGCCTGAGTGATCGAATAGGCAGCGGCTTTTGAGGCAGCGTATGTAGCAGCTTTAGAATACGATTTCAGCGAAGCAACAGAGTTTATCTGGGCAAAAACACCGCCCCCGTTAGCTTTAAGCACCGGAGCAAATGCCTGAGCCATATAGACTAAGCCATACACGTTGATGTTTATCTCAAATTCGAGATTGGAGATTGCATCCTGCTCTAGAAGAGTGCCAAACTTAGCGACTCCCGCATTGTTGACAACAACCTGGACATCTTTAGCTGTTTGAGCAGCAGCAGTGATAGATTTGGGATCAGCCATATCTATCAGAATCGGAACTACTCGCTCGCCATATTTTTCAACTAGCGGGGTAGCACTTTCCAAATTACGAACAGCGGCATATACCTTTGCAGCACCGCGTTCGATAAAGGACTCAACCAGCGCCTTGCCGATGCCACGATTTGCACCTGTGACCAAGATGATTTTGTCTTTGATGTCGTAGTTCATTTAGATTTCGCCCCTGACTATCGCTTACATACAAGTGGACTCCGCTAGTATGAATCCATGTTTTTCGCCTGGAAACTGCCTTTTAAATCCACTTATGTCTAAATAGTAGCCTAAAGCAATAGCGTCGCCTGGTTATCAATTAATCTCGGTTTCCCACAAGCCTCTCTGGCGCTACACTGCTCAAAATAGTTGCGGACGGATGGGGGAAACTGCGGAAAGTCGAATAAAGCATCGCCATCAGCCATACCAGCCCAGAATTCTCGAATCTGTGGTGCAAATACTTCTGCTTGGGCTAATGGTAAATTTAAAGGCGGTAAAGTTAGCAGTTTGAGTAAGAATGGCAGCGATCGCTCGCCCATCCACTGGCGCGAAAATTCTTGTAAATGAGGAAAATCCGGTACTGATTCGACGCGATGGGAAGAAATCTGCAACGTGTCATGTTCCACGCCGCTACGATACTGTAATACGCGATAAGGATGAGGATAACTAACTAAAGAACCAGTAGTAATATCGTATAATCCTTGACTACAGGCAACATCTTGGATGTGTAAATGCCCGGTAAAAACTAGCTTAACTCCGTATTTACCGAGCAAAGTTAATAATTCCGGCGCATTTTCTAACATATAGCGACTAGCTAACGGGTGACGCGCTTGATTCGGTAGATGTTCAACGACATTGTGATGCACCATCACCAACACCAGTTCATCCTTCACGGACGCTAACACGGCTTCTAGCCACTGTAGCTGTTGAATATCCAAACGTCCCACTTGCTGACCTTGGTCATCAAATCCATTAGAATTCAACCCAATTAGCCGCACCCCAGGCAATAACTGACAAGTATAGTAATGTTGTTGAGTTTCTGAGTAACCAAACTTACGGTAATAATTGGGAAAATCCGCAAAAGCAATCGATTGCTGATTCGCCGCCATCGTCGGCACATCATGATTACCAGGAATCACGTAAACTGGAAAAGGTAACTGGGACAAGCGTTTTTGCAGCCAAGCATGATTCTCCGGTTCGCCGTGTTGAGTTAAATCTCCAGGGAGTAAAAGAAAATCTAAATCTAATAGCTGTAAATGTTCCAGCACACTTTCCAACGCCGGAATCCCAACTTCCACCAAATGAAATCGACTTTTGTGATCCCAAATCGTCTGCGGTAAGGCAATATGTAAGTCGCTAGCGATCGCAAAGAGAAAATCAAGGTTCATCATCTGACCATCGAAAAACTTTTGAATACAAAGCCATTGTAAGGGGGATCAATCTTTGCCACCTGTCCGCGTCCGCCATCACGTTAACCCACTATCACGTAAATACCAAACACCAATCACCCCTCTCGATTGGCAATATACCCAACCACACCTACCACTGCACCTAGATATCGGCTGTGCGCGAGGAAATTTCTTATTAGGTATGGCAAAACTCGAAGCCAATTGGAACTTCCTCGGCTTAGAAATACGCGAATCTCTTGTCCAAGAAGCAAACCTTCACCGAGATGTATCAGGGTTAACAAATCTTCACTATTTATTTGCAAATGTTAATAATTCCCTGCGATCGCTCTTATCCTCCCTCCCACCAAAATCTTTACAACGCGTCACAATTCAATTTCCCGATCCTTGGTTCAAAAATCGCCACGCCAAACGCCGCGTAGTCCAACCTCAACTTGTGGAGGAATTAGCAGACTATCTCGTAGTGGGAGGCGTCGTGTTTCTCCAATCAGATATTGAATTTATCGCGACCGAAATGAGCGATCGGTTTGCGGAACATCCAGCTTTTAAAGGAGAATGGATCTCGGAAAATCCGCTTCCGGTGCCGACGGAGAGAGAAAAATCTACATTGTCGAGAGGGGAACCTGTATATCGCGCCTTATTTGAGAGGAGGGGAAACGCGGAGGGAAGCTGAGGTAGCGCGGAGGATCGCGGAGGTACTCTCTGCGTTCCTCTGCGTTCCCTCCGCGTTCTCCGCGTTTCAAATCCAAGACCCAAACCACATCCGCAGGCGATAATCTTGCGGGGAGAGGGGTAGGGCGAGGTATATTGGTAGCCAGAAGATGAAGGCGGCGATGATGATGAAGGTGGTGGTGACTCCTAGGGTACGCAAGTCTCGGCGGTAACTACGGAGGGATAGGTCAACTAGCCAAGCTACGCCCAGGAAGCCGAAGATGACTGCGCCCATGTAGTGGTAGATAAAGGCACAGCGGTTGACTTTGACCCAGGGTAAGAGGTTGGCGGCGTAGTTGATGACTATGTAAATGGCAATCCAGGTTTCGGTTGTTGGTGGTGTTCGCATTTTGAACCATGCGATCGCTTGAAAGATGAGTATGATTGTTAAGAATAGAATAGCGGCGACGGCAAACCACCAGAGGAACGGATTGCCCATTGCGTGGACGTCATAGATGATTTTGACGGCTGATGCTGGTAGTGGTGGTCCTTGTACTGGTAAGGGATCGTGGATATTGTGGGCTGTTTGGTATAGGTATGCCATTGGTCTGGTGAGTAATGGCCATTTATACCAAGCGGCGCAGTATGGATGCACGCTGGGAGTGTTGCCTCCTAAGCGTTCGTGAAAGGCTAATATTTGTTTATGGACTTCGATAAAGCCGTATTTGGGGTTGAGAATGAGGTGAGGTATCCAGATTAGGCTGTAGGTTAAGCCGGGAATGATTCCTAGGTAAAAGGCGATATGGAAGACGTTGAGTTTTGTGAGGTTTTGTAGCGGTGTTTGTGTATTGTCAGTACTACTTTTTTGGAGGTAGTGAATCGTCCAGGCGGTGCTCCACATGAGATAGATGCCGATGAGAAAGAATAAGCCGTTCCATTTAGTGCCTGCTGATGCTCCAAAAACTATTCCGGCGAGTATTAGCCATTTACGTTGGTGTTTGGGGTTGGCTAGGGCTAATAATACGCATAGTTGCGCTAGTAATCCGAAGATGACAATATAAATGTTGTTGAGAGCATAGCGCGATTCGACTAGGAAGATGCCGTCTACAGCGGTGAATAATCCGGCGAGTAGGGCAAAGCTGCGACGATAACTGATTTGGTAAGCAACGGCGGCGGCGACTAGGGGAATAAATGAGCCGGTTAGGGCATTTACCCAACGATAACTTAAAGGCGATCGCAGTGAACCAGAAAGACCATTGACGGAATCTTGCCACCAAGGAATATGACTGCCAATCCAAATCCCAATTGCAATAATATATTGGCTTAACGGTGGGTGAGCGTTGAAAAATTGTGTATGAGTTAGGTAGTCGTTGCCAAATTTGGCATAGTACACTTCGTCAAAGACTAATGTGTTAAATCTCCCTAGTCCCCAAAACCGCAGGGCGACTGAGAAGATAAATATCAATGCCATGCCGATTTTGAACCAAAGATGAGACTGATTACTACGTTGAGTCATGTGTATAAGCAAGAATCGGCGGTAAATACATCCCCAAGGAGTCTACATAGCCCTCATGTTACCGTTCTGTGCCGTTTTTGATGCTAGTTTTTTGCTTTTTTGACCGCTAGTGCTTTCCGGAGCGCATTCGACCTGTGGGAAGCCATATAATGAAAATGCAACAGCGCCTACCTACTGGCTTTTGGTATATTTGATATAGAGATAAGTCTATTTTTGGAACCAAATGCAGTAGAACAGCATTGTTTCAATTTTTATATAGGGGAGATAGTTTATTCATGGCAACATTAGAAACTAGAACCGAACCGATGGTGTTGAACATGGGTCCGCACCATCCATCGATGCACGGGGTCATGCGGTTGATTGTTACCCTAGATGGTGAGGATGTGGTTGACTGTGAGCCAGTGATTGGCTACCTTCATCGGGGAATGGAAAAAATCGCCGAAAACCGCACCAGCATCATGTATGTTCCCTATGTCAGTCGGTGGGATTATGCAGCGGGTATGTTTAATGAAGCGGTGACAGTCAACGCCCCAGAAAAGCTGGCTGATATTGCTGTACCGAAACGCGCTAGCTACATCCGCGTCATTATGTTGGAATTAAACCGGATTGCGAATCACTTGCTGTGGTTTGGTCCGTTTATGGCTGACGTCGGTGCTCAAACTCCCTTTTTCTACCAGTTTCGGGAACGGGAGATGATTTATGACCTGTGGGAAGCCGCTACTGGTTATCGGATGGTAAATCACAACTATTTCCGCATCGGTGGTGTTGCGGTTGATTTGCCTTATGGTTGGGTTGATAAGTGTTTGGAATTCTGCGATTACTTTTTACCCAAAGCTGACGAGTATGAACGCTTAGTCACCGATAACCCCATTTTCCGCCGCCGTGTGGAAGGTATTGGGACGATTACTCGGGATGAAGCGATTAATTGGGGGCTTTCCGGTCCAATGTTACGCGCTTCTGGCGTGCAGTGGGATTTACGGAAGGTAGATCACTACGAATGTTACGACGATTTTGATTGGGATGTGCAGTGGGAAACCGCTGGTGATTGTTTCGCTCGCTACGTGGTACGGATGCGAGAAATGCGCGAGTCAGTCAAGATTATTCGTCAAGCGATCGCTGGACTTCCTGGTGGACCATACGAAAATTTAGAAGCTAAGCGGATGGCGGCGGGTAAAAAGTCGGAGTGGGATGCTTTTGATTACCAGTATGTGGCGAAAAAAGTTCCCCCAACTTTCAAGATTCCTAAAGGTGAGCATTATGTCCGTGTCGAAAGCGGTAAAGGCGAACTTGGTATCTATATCGTCGGTGATGACAATGTCTTCCCTTGGCGCTTCAAGATTCGTCCTGCAGATTACAACAACTTGCAGATTCTTCCTGGCTTATTGCGCGGGATGAAGGTAGCAGATATTGTGGTGATTCTCGGCAGTGTTGATGTCATCATGGGGTCTGTAGATCGATAATTGCCACGAAATGGGGGAGTGCTCTTGAACGGGGGAGAGGGAGACATGGTAGTAGTTGACAGTTGAAAATTGAAAGTTGACAGTGCTACCCCAATCCCCCTCTCCCCTACTCAAGAGCACTCCCCCCACACCCCACACCCTCTATTTATGTCTCATCCGGCTTTACGTGCAGCGATCGCTCATAAAATTGCTGTCAATCCTCAAGGTAGAATTACTTTTGCGGATTTTATGGAGACAGCACTGTATCATCCAGAACATGGTTATTACGCGACCAAAGCGGTAAACCTCGGTTCACCTGGTGATTTTTTCACTTCTGTCCATCTGAGTACTGACTTCGGTGAGTTATTAGCTGAACAATTTGTCCAGATGTGGGAGATTTTAGGACGACCGTCCGATTTTTCGTTGGTCGAAATGGGAGCCGGTCAAGGAGTCTTAGCAGTAGATATATTAAGATATCTGGCACGGGCATATCCAGATTTTTTTGCCAGCTTAAATTACATCATTATTGAAAAGTCAGCCGCACTGAGAACACTCCAGCTGCGCTTACAGGGTTTAAAAGTCCAAATTAAGTCAGATTTAGCGGAGATTCCCACTAACTCGATTACAGGTTGCTTTTTTTCTAACGAGTTAGTTGATGCGATGCCTGTACATCAATTTATCCTGAAAGCAGGGCAGGTGCAGGAAGTTTATGTGACTTCGTCTGGGGAAGAATTGCAAGAGGTGATTGCGGAACCG
>JBBQRU010000114.1:0-18033 GCA_038214545.1 Cyanophyceae cyanobacterium
CCAGTTGTTAGAAAACGCACATCTAAGCCGCGCCAGCAAACTGCTAATTCGGCTTAATTCGGGCATTTTCCTAATTCTTAGTTATAACCTCTTTAACCCACCATCGCTGGGTCATTTTTCATGCCTTAGTCTAAAGTCCAGTAATGTTGCTTCTGTGTAGAATCGTCACGCCCAAATTCTGGTTAAATCCAGCATGAATCCAGGCAACACATCTTCACCACTCAGCGATGTGGGAGATTGAAGCACTTCCACTTCCCGACCCAATCGGTAGATTTCTACTTGCTGCGCTTGAGGATTAATCAACCACCCTAACCGCACTCCGTTGGCTTGATATTCTACCATCTTCGTTTGCAGGTCTAAAAGGCTATCGGTGCGGGAGCGTAACTTGATGACAAAATCTGGGGCTAGGGGCGGAAATTTCTCTTGTTCTTCCAACGTCAGAGCATCCCAGCGATCGCGTTCGACCCAAGCTGCATCAGGAGCTCTTTGGCTACCCAGCGGTAATTTAAAAATTGTTGATGAGCTAAATGCTTCCCCCAATCCTGTTGCTTCATTCCAATTCAGCAGTTGACCGCCCAATTTCAATTCTCGTCGCCCACTCTCACCGCCCACTAGTGACATAACGATTAAAACTCCGGTCGCTGTTAACTCTAGTGGTTGTTCAGGATTAGTTATACACAATTGATAAAACTGTTCGTCGGTAAGTTTCAGGGTGCTGAGATCGACAGGGAGAGAATCAACGCCGTGGGCGCGGATGACGGTCATAAAACCTCCATTCTTACAGGCATGAATGTTTTGATTTTAATTTAACGGGGATCGGGCGACCCCCGCTAGTCTATCCCATCACCCCAGCAACTTCTGGTGGGTGCAACAACCCTTTTAATAAAGAGACGGGACGTTCACCATAAGGCCAAGCAAAAGCGTGATGGAAGGCGGCATCTTGACAGGCTTGCAACTCTTCAAAACCGATAATATCTTGAGTTAGCAAAGTCTCGTATTCAAATGGCAAGCGCACATTATGCAACCCAGCATTATCCGTACAGATGGCAATATCCACACCCGCATCGAAACAACGGTCAAAAACTGTCTTTAATTGCCGCATGTCTTGTAAAGTACCTGTTTTCAAGTACGTAGTTGGACAAACCTCCAAACACTGATGACGCTGGGCTAATTCTGGCAGTAACTCTGGATACAAGAGTGGAATCTGAATCCCGTGACCAATCCGCATTAAATAAGGTAATAATTCCGGATAACAGCCAGATGTAGTTTCGTAAAGATGTCCGGTGGTATTAATTCCGAGCGATCGCGCATACTTATACAATCCCACCCACTCATCTAAACGCTCAGCATAATAGCTATCACCACCAGCCACATCCACTGCACAGACATATTCTTTATTTTGGGCAGCCAAATCCACAATCGCCTTATTCACCTCATAAGGTAAGCGCGAGTGCATACACAAAATCTGGCTAGTCACAATCGGATATTCCGGAACTTGACTAGCTTTGCCAACGACCTTAACAATTTCTGCCATTTGGTCGATGCGTTCCGATTGACTCAAATGGTCAGGAGTTCGCAAATAAGGCGTATAGCGTAACTCTAAATAAGCCAGATTTTCAAAAATATAAGCACCGCGAATCAAACGATAAATAAAATAAGGTAAAGTCTCGACAGTTTGCACACTTTCCACCAGAGTATGCAATTCTAAATATTCATCTAGAGTGTTGCGTGGTCGGGTGTAGAAATCTTCAAATTCGGGATATTCAGCAAACCGAGAAATCAATTCAGTCGCATGGCGCTGGAAATATCGCCATAAAACACGAGGCACGACTGAACCCCCAAGATGTCGATGTAATTCAGCATATAAAGCCATTGCGACCCCTGGATAATCAAAGTTAATTTATCTTAATATAGCTTTATTTACTGAATGCCGAGTTCGTCATCCAGTGAGGTAACTACGGAAAATCAGACGGTATTTTTGACAACATTAATCGTTGAGAGTAACTCCTTGGCAGTACAAGGCTTAGATAAAAATGCTTTCACACCTGTACCTGAGGCTTCAGCCAGCTTCTCATTAGAAACCAGTCCGCTAATGGCAATAATTTTTACCTTTGGGTTCATTTTTTGCAATGTGCGGATAGCCATCGCCCCATCCATTGCCGGCATCATCATATCTAACAACACGACACTAATTTCGGCTTGATGCTGAGCATAGACAGCTAATGCCTCAACACCATCAGCTGCTGTAACAACCCGGTAATTGTAAGCTTCAAGGGTTGTCTTGGTAATTTCCCTGATAGCAGTCTCGTCATCCACTACCAAAACCAATTCACCACTACCTATAAATAAATTCAGGTCAGGCGGAAGTGATGGCATTTCGCTTCTTTCTAATGCTGGTAAATAGACCTTAAATCGTGTGCCTTTACCAACTTCGCTGTAGACATTCACAAAACCACCGTGACTTTTGACAATTGCCATCACCGTAGAAAGTCCTAACCCTGTACCTTGACCGAGGTCTTTAGTAGTGAAAAACGGCTCAAAAATCCGATCAAGAATTTCTGGTGGGATACCCGTACCTGTATCCGTAACAGTTATGACAATATGAGCACCCTCTTTCGCATCGATATGCATTTTAGTGTAATGCTCATCAACAATCAGATTTTCAGCACTGATGCTCAAAGTACCACCATCAGGCATCGCATCGCGAGCGTTGACAACTAAATTCATCAGCACTTGGTGCAATTGAGTCGCATCTCCAGAAACCGTCCAAATGTCTCCGGGAATCTTGGCGGAAAAATCAATATATTTAGGAAATGTCTCTCTCGCGATATGTTCAATTTCTAAAAGTAAATGCTTGACTTGGACAATTGTGCGTTTACCTTCTAATCCACGGGCGAATGATAAAACCTGCTTAACTAAATCAGCCCCGCGTTTGACATTTCTCTCCAAAGTTTTCAACAATTGCTGATTTTGATCTTCGGGATATCTCATCTGTAATAACTGCACTGACATCAACACAGGTGCTAGTACGTTATTCAAGTCATGGGCGATCCCGCCAGCGAGAGTACCAATACTTTGGATGCGCTGAGATCTGAGAAACTGGGCTTCAAGTTCCTTTTTCTGAGTAATATCAGTGCTGACAGTCAAAATAGATTTAGGTTGCTCTTTCTCATCGCGCACTAAAGTCCATCGGCTTTCGACCGTGATCTGCTTACCGTCTTTGGTAACTTGCTGTAATTCACCATGCCATTCACCTTGATTGGCAACAGCCATGAGAGCATCTTCTAACTGAGCGGAAGTGTCTTTATATAAAAAATCCGATGTATTTAAACCTATAACTTCCTCTCGCTGCCAACCGTACAGACGTTCAGCGGCTTTGTTCCAAAAGAGGATTCTGTTGTGGATATCTCGGACAACGATCGCATCTGTCGCCACATCCAACAATGCTGCTTGTTCAAGAATTTGTTGTTGTGTGTGCTTGCGTTCGGTAATGTCGCGAGTCACGGCTAACTGAACCATCTCACCATCTTGGCATAAAGGTACAGCATGGATTTCCAACCAGCGCCGGCTACCTTGACCAATAATCTCAAATTCCAGATAACTCTGATTACCCAACTGGCAAACACTTTCAATCAACTGCCTAAAAGCGGTTTTATATTCAGGTGCGATTAAAGCATAAACAGACTTTCCTAGTACTGCATCAGCATTTTCGACCTTTAGCATCGCGATCCCCGTCGCATTGATTTCTAGCAGAGTGCCGTCAGCCGCAATTAACTGCACGCCTTCTGGTTCAGCGTCAATCATTGCCCGCAGCCGATTTTCACTTGATCGCAGTGCGATTTCCGCCGCTGACTGTGGCGCGATCTTGGTACCTGCAAGTGCTGCTTCTAGATGATTAATTTTAGAGCGATATTCCTGCTCAGTATCTAACAGTTTTTGGGCGGCTGTGGTGCGAATGGTCATGTCACGCTTCTTCACCCAGTAAAAAATTAGGGTTAAAAGTGTCAAATTCAGTAAGGCAGCGATTCCAAAAGTTTTAGTGAGGGAGGGGAGGGGGGGAATGGGGGAGGAGGGGAGTTCGGTCGTGGGGGATTCTCCGTCTTTGGTAATTTGTTGGGCGTGAGATACCCATTGTTCGCGCTCAACTAGCCGAATAGTGTTGTGCGAGTAAACTACAACATTGGCAATGATCAGCGCGAATGCAACTGCAAACCCTGATGGCATCTTATAAGGAATAGACAATTTCATAATGCGATCGCTGTTATAGCTCTAAATCTGAAACGAATCGTCGTAATGGCTAATAACTCAAACAATTACCCGTACAGCAGCGGTTCGACATCCCTGTTTATCATCTCTTTGCTTTTGAGAACACTTGTGTTCGACTGAGAATATCCCATTCTACAGACAGATGAAATTTTTTTCTGTAATCTACAATACCTTTAATCTCTTAAAATTTATTCCGATTTTTTTTTGGTAACACTTGTAACCAAGTATCTGCAAACAGTTCTGAGTTACTTAAGTACATCTACGACGGTGGATGTACTATAAGTATTGTGTCGTATGTAATACTGTTTCGCGTGAAGGGTGAGACCCCTTATTTTGTCGGAGAGAGATAAAAATAAGTTTTTGGGTTCCGAGTCAAAGTAGCCTTGACAGGGATACAGGAATCTGAGGATAATAATAGTTTGTGAAAACTTTAGCTCGTTTAATAAGCTCTTGGCTAACGTTATTGTGATAGGTGCCCAGTGGGGCGATGAAGGGAAAGGGAAAATAACGGATTTACTCAGCCGCTCCGCCGATATTGTTGTGCGTTACCAAGGAGGTGTGAATGCTGGGCACACGATTGTCGTCCAAGGTCAGACCTTTAAACTGCACTTGATTCCTTCGGGAATTTTGTATCCTAATACCGAGTGTATTATCGGCTGTGGAACGGTGATCGATCCGAAGGTTTTAATTGCCGAGCTCGATCAACTGGAACAATTTAAGATTTCCACGAAAAATCTGATGATCTCCGAGACGGCGCATGTGACAATGCCATATCACCGGATGATCGATCAGGCTGCCGAAGAACGTCGCGGTAGCCATAAAATTGGCACGACTGGTAGAGGAATAGGACCTACCTATGCGGATAAATCCGAAAGAACTGGAATTCGCATCTTAGATTTGATGGAACCAGAGGGATTGCGAAAGCAACTCAATTGGACAATCAACTATAAAAACACTATTCTCGAAAAGCTTTACGACTTGCCGCCACTTGATGCAGAAGCCGTAATTGCTGAATATTCAGCATATGCTGATCGCTTGCGTCCGCACATAGTCGATGGTTCCCTAAAAATCTCCCATGCCATCCAACAGCGCCGCAACATCTTATTTGAAGGCGCACAAGGAACGCTACTGGATCTAGATCACGGTACTTATCCTTATGTGACGAGTTCTAACCCAGTGGCTGGGGGTGCTTGCGTGGGGACTGGCGTGGGTCCGACAATGATTGACCGGGTAATTGGTGTGGCGAAAGCTTATACCACCCGCGTTGGTGAAGGACCATTTCCTACAGAACTAAATGGTGAAGTGGGAGAATTGTTATGCGATCGCGGCGCAGAATTTGGCACAACCACCGGACGTAAGCGTCGTTGTGGCTGGTTTGATGCCGTCATTGGTCGCTACGCAGTTCGCATCAATGGTTTAGACTGTCTAGCAATTACTAAACTAGATGTCCTAGACGAACTTGAGGAAATCAACGTTTGTGTTGCCTATGAAATTGACGGGACAACATGCCACGATTTCCCCAGTAACTCTCGTCGCTTTGCTCGCTGCCGTCCGATCTACAAAACTATGAGAGGATGGCAACAGCCAACAGGAGACTGCCGAAATTTAGAAGACTTACCGCGCCAAGCGCTGGATTATCTAAAATTCTTAGCAGAGTTAATGGAAGTCCCAATTGCAATTGTCTCTTTGGGACCTAGTCGCGATCAGACGATCATTGTCGAAGACCCCATCCACGGTCCGAAACGTGCTTTGTTGCACGCCAACGGTACGCCTGTGTAGAGACAATTATTCAACCCCTAATCTAAATTAAAAGCCGAAAGATGGAACTTACAATCGAATGTCAAAAACGCCAAGAAGGCACTAAGCCAAGAGCTTTGCGCCGGAGTGGAGTTATCCCCGCTAATTTATACGGTCACAACGGCACAGAGTCGATCGCTTTGACTCTGGATGCAAAAGTTGTGGAACGTTTGCTGAAAAAAGGTTCAGTGAGTAATACACTAATCGACCTGAACATTACCGACATTCCTTGGCGCGGTAAAACCCTGCTCCGAGAAGTCCAAATCCACCCAGCTAAGAGAACACCTTACCACCTCAGCTTCTTTGCAGTCGCAGGTCACGGCGATACCGATGTGGAAGTCCCTGTACACTTCGTCGGCGAAGCGATCGGTGTGAAGCAAAATGGTGGTATTTTAGACACTGTCATTACGGAACTACAGGTGCGGTGTGCGCCAGAAAATATTCCGAGCATGATTGAAGTTGATGTATCCCACTTAGATGTCGGCGATAGCATTCACATCGAAGATCTGAAATTACCAGAAGGTGTAAAAACATCGCTTGAGCCACGTCAACTGGTTGTTTCTGTCTTAGGTCGTCAAGCAGGCGCTGAAAAAGAAGGTGACGCTGAGCCGGCTGCCAGTTAAGATTGACGAAAATTGATAGATAATACCAGGGATTACACCCTGGTTTTTTTGTTTGCATCCAAGAGGTAAATAAATAAATGGCAGTTTCGATTCCGGCTGTAATTGAGCAGATGCTACAACCTGGGTTTTATCCTCATCCGGTAACTGAACCGATTAAATTAGTCCAGACACATATTTCTTATGTCCTGCTAACTGGGGATTTCGCCTATAAGGTGAAAAAACCGATGAATTTTGGCTTTTTGAATTTTTCGACTTTAGAGTTACGCCAGCATTTCTGTGCGGAAGAGTTTCGCCTCAATCAACGCGGTGCGCCAGAACTGTATTTGGAAGTTATGCCAATCACCAAGGTTGGAGAGCAGTACCAGCTAGGTGAAAACAGGGAGGTGGTAGAATACACCCTGAAGATGCGGCAGTTTCCAGAGGACGCGTTGTTTAGTACTATCTTTGAACGCGGGGAATTAACAGCCGCACACATGGAAGATCTCGGGCGGGTAGTCGCTGAATATCATGCTCACGCTACGAGTAATGACTATATTCGTACCTTTGGCGAAGTGCCACAAGTCCGGGCGTCTATTGATGAAAATTACCAGCAAACTAGTAAATATATTGGTGGACCTCAGACTCAGCAACAGTTTGCGGAAACTAAACAATATAGCGATCGCTTCTTTGAGCAAAGACCAGAACTATTTGGTAGCCGAATTCAAAATATTTTCATTCGGGAGTGTCATGGTGACTTGCACCTGAGAAATATTTGTCTATGGCATGACAAAATTTTACTGTTTGACTGCATCGAATTTAATGAGCCGTTTCGCTTTGTCGATGTCATGTATGATGTGGCGTTTACGGTGATGGATATGGAGGCGCGACAACGCCGCGATCTCGGTAATGCTTTTGTGAACACTTATGTAGAGCAGACTGGAGATTGGGAAGGGTTGCAACTGCTACCTTTATACTTAAGCCGACAAGCCTATGTCCGCGCCAAGGTGAATTCCTTTTTACTCGACGATCCGGGTGTACCGACGGCGGTGAAAGAGGAAGCAGCAAAAACTGCGGCTGATTATTACCGTCAGGCTTGGGAATATACTAAACCGACTCAAGGACAACTGATTTTAATGTCAGGCTTATCTGGTTCTGGTAAAAGTACAATCGCTAAGCGTCTGGCGCGACAATTAGGGGCAATTCAGATTCGTTCAGACGCGGTGCGAAAACATCTTGGTGGGATTCCGCTAGCCGAACGTGGTAGTGATGAATTATACACACCTGAGATGACGCAAAAAACTTACTCGCGGTTGTTGGAATTGGGGATCATGCTAGCCAGCCAGGGTTTTCCCGTGATTCTAGATGCTAAATTTGATCGCGAGCAATTCCGACACGAAGCAATAGAAAAAGCTCAAGCCAATCAACTGTCGCTCTCGATCATGCACTGTACCGCGCCTCTAGAAGTACTGCAAGAACGTTTACGTCTACGGACTGGGGATATTGCCGATGCGACGGCTGATTTATTGGCGGCGCAACAAGCAGCATTGGAACCTTTCACCCATCAGGAAGAACCATATATCACAACTTTGGACACAACTCAAAATATCGAGGCACAATTAAAGCTAAAAGTTTTGAGCAGGTGTTAAATTAAGCACTAATCTCGAATTTTCTTTACCAGGGAACCTAAGAACAAATGCAAAAAAGTTTTTTCTCCCAATCCGATGGCTTTTCCACTGGGTTAAGATTTTGGTTGTTTTTTATGCTCGGTTTCGCCCTCTTAGGATATTCGTCACCAGTGAGTATCTTACTAGGTGCCGCTGGCGGCTTCTCTGGAAAATTCTTAATGGATTGGTGGGAAGCCAAAGACGATCCCAAGAATCAGCAAGAAGTTGAGCAGTTACAAAGCCGGAATCCTGACCTAAGCAACGCCAGAATAAAAAGAGTCGCCAAGCCTAGACCAGGTCGCCGTTTTCGTCGCGGAAACAATGCTCGTCCTGATTGGATGTTCTGGCGTAGACCGTAGTTAGGAGGGGGAGAGTGCTCTTGAGGGGGAGAGTGCTCTTGAGGGGGAGAGTGCTCTTGAGTAGGTAGTACTTCTAACTTTCAACTTCTAACTTTCAACTTTCAGCTTTCAACTTTCAACTTTCAACTCCCCCACTCCCACTCCCCCACACCCCCACTCCCCCACACCCCCTATCCCCCACTCCCCCATGTTTTTATACTTGTCAAAACTTCTACCTTTACTTTTCTACCCTCTGGGATTAGCTTGTATCCTCATGGTGGTGGCTTTGGTAAATTTGGCGAAACAAAAAGGAACGCGCACAGCAACAGTCGCGATCTCTATGTCGCTGACTTTGTTACTGGTGGGTGGTAATGGTTGGGTGTCGCGCCAAGTCGTGCGATCGCTAGAATGGCAAAATATTCCTTCTGAACTACCAAACACAGAAGCAATTGTCGTTTTGGGGGGATCGACTAAGCCAGCACTTCCGCCTCGACCAGGGGTTGACTTGAGCGAACAAGGCGATCGCGTGATTTATGCGGCGCAACTCTATCGCCAGAAAAAAGCGCCTTTTATTATTCTTAGTGGTGGTCGTATTGAGTGGAGTGGTGGCGGATCTTCGGAATCAAAGGATATGGCAACTATTTTAACTAGTATTGGTGTTCCCGCCGAGGTGATTTTAGAAGACCCTGACTCGCTGAATACTTATCAAAATGCAGTAAATGTCAAGAAAATTTTACAGGCGCGTAACTTTCATCAAGTATTATTGGTCACGTCAGCTATACATATGCCGCGATCGCTGATGATTTTTCATCGTCTAGGGATGGATGTGATTCCTGCACCGACTGACTTTCTTGTCAGCTATGAAGAAATCAAAGAATTAGGTAGCAGTCCCAAATCGGCACTACTCAACTTGGTTCCCGATAGTCAGCGTTTATATGAGTTTACTGGTGCTTTAAAAGAGTATGTGGGTATTTTAATCTACCGTTTACGCGGTTGGGCATGATCGTTTGAGCCTGCTAATATAATTAGTCATCCATTTCGCGATAAGTAGCGACTGCAGAAGGTGAAATGCGAGTGAGATAACGGAATATCCAGTACTTAATTATTGTGTCTAAAATTACGGGAAAAGTAGCAATGAAGATGCCAATAAAACTGCGATCAGCACGGACACCGATATGATTCGCAAATACTTCTAGAACTACCTCCCAACCATGCGGCGAGTGAAATCCGACAAATGTATCAGTAAAAAGAATAATGATAAAAGCTTTGGCGCTATCACTTAGACCATAAGCAATTTCGTCCATGAAAGACTTTAAAATAGCAATTTCGCGTTTGCCAGCCGCGATAATCACACCAAAACTAACCAACCCTAATAAATCAGCAATAATATTTGCAATTGTACTGCGGCTTTCAACCTTAAATTTCTCAGCAATTTCCCTTACTTTATCTTTTAGTTGTCCTTCCCTCTCTTCTAACGATAGCGCTTCAGTAGGCAAAATTAGATTTTGAAATTTTAGCTTTTCTTCAAATTTCTGCATCTCCAGCAACGCTTGTTCTATCATTTCGTCATTACGGAACATTGGTACGTTGATACTGGGAATGTGGGAGATAGTTGGCTCAATAATCAATATTTTTGAAAGTTGTTGAGTTAGCAGCGGAATAATTAGCAACAAAACCAAAAATCTCAGAGCCTTTTTAGTTCTCTTACTGGATACCCGAAACTTTTGCACAACTTCGGCTTCGGCTTCGGGATTGAGTTCGGTTTGAATCCGCTCCAGTACTCTCCCAATTGAACTAGGAAAGAATCCCCTTTTCTGATTCTGAGGTGGCGTTTTCGCTCTCTCTACTATTACAGGAATTTCAGCTACTTGATTGACTTCATTGTTTAATGGATAAGTTACGACATCATTACGAGCGATGGTGAGAGTTGAGGTGTATTTTTGGACTATCCGATCAATAAATTTCAGCTTTTCCAAAACCTCTGGGCTGCCTAAATTAGCGACGGAACGAGTTATTTGAAATTCGGCTAGTCGGCGATTGATAATATTTAAGTTTTTGTCCAGTTCTGTTTGCCAATAGGATCTGACATTGGTAGTATAATTACTCGCATTAGTCGCGATTTTATTACCGCCAAAATATTGGTCTTCAATCGATTTAATTATTACTGCCGCTTGGTATGCTTGTTCTAATGCTCTCAACGGTGTTTGGAAAAACCATTGATTGCTAGCCTGTAGATACGTTCTAACTTTTGTCTGCCAATTCATATATATTTAGGAAAATGAAATAAAAGTATTTGCATGTGATGCAACGCTGACGTACACTCAAAAATATTTATCCTATATCTAGCATATTATTGCTGACTCGTGCCGCGTATGCTATCTATATGTCACAATAAAAGCTATTACTCAAGCTTTAGTATAGAAAACAACTTAATTCCTAAGTAAAATCTGGATATAACTGAGTATTTGAGTTACAGATTCGATTTCTAACATTTAATTAAATATCACCTTAGAACTTCATGGCAATCAGGGAACCAAGACAAAATGCATTTCTCAAGCTGGTGGGTGGTAGCTATGCAGCGACGGAACATTCTTACTCATTAGCTACTACTATCGAAACGCTGATTGGTCGTGAACCTAGTTGTCAGATTGTTCTGTCCGAATATGGGATGATATCTCGCCGTCATGCGACAATTCGCCCATCTTCAACACCAGACGGCGGTTACAGCTTTTTACTCTGCGATTTAGGTAGCGCCAATGGGACTTTTTTAAATGGACAGCGCTTAACTGGTTGTCAGGAATTACAATCAGGCGATCGCCTACTTTTTGGCAATGATGGGCCACAATTCGTCTTTGAGTATGCCTCGGTCTCTCGAACTCAAGTTAACATACCTGCACCACCCTCAACCTCCAATCCCGATAGAGTTTCCTACACTGCACTTTTTCCCATTATTCCAGAATTTAAAAACCTCGCTCGCAAAGCTTACCTAGTACCAGGAATTATCACAGTTGTCTTTGTAGTGCTGATGTTTGCCACGCTAGGTAAGCCAGAAACCGTTGCCTTTAACTTATATTTAATCGGCATCTACATGGCGGCGATGGCTTATTACTTTATTTACAGCTTATGTGGCAAGGAAAAACCTTGGTGGGTAATCATCAGCACCGCGATAGTGATGATGCTAATTTTGAGAACTCCTCTATCTCATCCCTTTTTTGTCTTGTTTCGCCAAATCTTACCGGGAAATATCTCGCTTGAAAATAGTAATACTTCTTTTCCCACATTACTAGTACATTTGTTTTTTGGGGCGGGGTTATTAGAGGAATTGCTTAAAGCCTTACCTGTATTCGCGGCTTATTTCTTCGGAAGGTTGTTAAAATCGCCGTGGCGAGAACGAATCGGAGTTTGGGAGCCTTTGGATGGTATCTTGTTAGGTGCCGCATCCGCACTCGGTTTTACACTCTTGGAAACTCTTGGTCAGTATGTTCCGCAAGCCATTAATAGCGTTGGACAACAAGCCGGAAATGGCGCAGGTCTATTAGTAGGTCTGCAATTATTGATTCCGCGAATTTTAGGCTCAGTTTCTGGACACATGGCGTATAGCGGTTATTTTGGCTATTTCATTGGTTTGAGTGTGCTTCGACCGCGCCAGTGGTGGCAAATTTTGGCAATCGGTTATTTAACAGCGGCGATACTCCATACTTTATGGGATGCATCCGCTGGTTTAAGTATCTGGCTATTGGTAATTGTCGGAGTGTTGTCTTATGCTTTTTTAATGGCAGCAATTCTCAAAGCGCGAACATTGTCGCCCACGCGATCGCAAAATTTTGCCACTCGTCTAGAATAGCCAGTTGATATATATCCTTAGATAACACAAGTGTAGATAAATTGATAAATTTATTTTTTTAAAAATTGTTCTTGTCTATCGATTTGGGTTAGCAATAACTGTTCGCGTTGTTCTAAATACTCAAGGTCTTTCATTAGCTTTTGTTTATTAGCGCGAACTTGAGTTAGATGACGGTGATAATAGCTTTTATCAAGAAATCTTTCAACATGAAGTTCTTGTTCAGACTCTGACATGATACCGGCGAAGGCGTATTTATCAAATTCGTCACGTTTTGCCCAGCGCTCTTTTTGTAAGTCAGTAGGTTGAGAAATTTCTGATGACATGTTTAATTTCCAAATTTAATCAAATGGTTGTGATCTGTCACTTATACTATTAATGTAGTTCGTAGAAGGAATCACGCCCTAAATGCTTCACATATTTTTTTACAAGGTTTTGAAGAGTATTCGGAAGCCCGATATCTATCCAATCATCGATTGAACCTAAAAAACAAAATCTTTCAGCCGTAAATATTCGTTTATCTTCATCAAATAGAACAAACCTTAACATCGACGAATAAGACAGACAATTATTCACTGACCGCACTATATTTTCGTTAGTAGCAAACGAGAAAGATGAAAATATTTCTACTAATTCCTTCTTTTCTTGGTCTGCCGTATACACATAAACAGTGTCTTTTTTTACATCGATCTTAAAATTCTGCAATTTAGATAATTCCTTCATGCCTTTTTCGACAGTTGCGATTTCTTCATCAGTAATAATTTTCGGTTGAACTGTTCGTAAAAAAACCTGAGCATTAGGATTTTCGTAGATCTCAAAGCCATCTGGGATAATTTTAACTAGAGTTCCCTCAGTCTTCATGGAAAAGAAATATTTTGGCTTACCAGTTTTCGTGGTGCCTTGGTGAAGATAATATTTCTGACCTTTTCTATTTACGTACTCTATCGTCATATGCCACTTAATAAAGTATTGTTTTTTGGAGATTGAAAAGTTAAACTGATGAGCTAGTACGTTTTGCTAAAAACAGAGAGCTATCACCACGATGAAATGTTATATTTCCTTCGAGTGTATTTTCATCTTTTAGTCTTGACCAGCCACTACCAGAAGCTTCGTCACACTCATCGCTACCTTCCCAAGTAAAATTTAACTTCTCGCCAGCAGCCTCTTTGATAATTCTGCCATCAATATCTCCAACAACTAAACCAAATTGAAAGTCACCGCATCCTTTTTCATCAATTTGGATATAAGCTTGAACCTCCATATTAAAGAATTCTTCATCCCACATGGACATGTCATAAATATGCCAGATGCCAGTTAATTGCATAATTTTATACAACCTGTTTGTGAGTAAATATTAAGTATGTGTTTGTTTTGAAGTTACTCATTACTTTGAGCGAATTTGAAGTTAATTTTTTGCTCTCGCATCTTATCTGTAATCCTTTTTTCTGCTGCTTCTAATTGAGCAAGTCCCAAAAGTGCTTCTTGCTTCTTTTTATTGACTATTTCTAAGTTCCGAATAAGGTATTCACCACTTAAATAATAATTACCTAATCGCAGAACTTCCTCGTCTGAAACACCTTTTCCCGCAAAAGCATCACCTTCAAGTTCTTCTACTTTATCAATCCAAGTATGTGCTTGTTCGGGTGTCATTTTCTGCCAATCTAATAGATTAGAGATTACTACATCATTTGCATAATTTACATAAACAAATTGATTTGTAGTCATGGTAGTTGACATGAAGATTAAAACAACATAAATTCGACAAGTGTGAGTACATCAAACAGTGATTTGGCGCTGACCCAAAAAAAGCCGGAGTGAATAGTTTTGCAGGGATGCTTTACTAATATACCAAATTAGGCATCCAGCTAGGGAAATTGTGCCATAAAGTGAAAGTGATGTTAGAAAATTCGCTCCTCGTGGAAGAATTTGTTTTTAATAGCACGGTTGGTAATACCAGCAGCGCGCATTATTATTTAATTGCTCTTAACAAACATTTACTTGACAACTCTTAACAATATGACTCTTAGTCTGTGTATCATTGTTAAAAATGAGGAGCTAGCACTACCTAAATGCCTCGCCAGTGTCCAGGATGTGGTGGATGAAATGGTGGTGCTAGATACAGGCTCAACCGATCGCACTATAGAAATCGCCCAACAATTCGACACAAAAGTTTATCATTTTACCTGGTGTAATGACTTCAGCGCTGCTCGAAACGCAGCTCTTAAATACGTTACAGGCGATTGGATTCTAGTATTAGATGCAGATGAAATTCTAACACCCTCAATCGTGCCGCAGTTGCTACAAGCAATACAGAGCGACTCTCACCTCTTAATCAATCTAATACGTCATGAAGTCGGAGCAGAACAATCTCCCTACTCCCTCGTCTCCCGTCTGTTCCGCAATCATCCAGGCATCTCTTTTTCACGCCCTTATCATGCCATGATTGATGACAGCGTTTCTCTTATCCTCACTCAAGAACCTCACTGGCAGATTGGCTACTTACCAGATGTTGCAATTCTTCATGAAGGATACCAAAAAGCCGCGATCGCTCACCACAACAAATTCGCCAAAGCGCAAGCCGCAATGGAAGGTTTTCTCGCCACTCATCCCACAGACCCTTATGTTTGCAGCAAATTAGGGGCTTTATATATAGAATCAGGAAAAATAACTCAGGGAATCGAGTTGTTACAGCGAGGACTCACCTCAAAAGGTGGCGACCAGACTTTATACGAACTCCACTACCATTTAGGCATTGCCTACACTCGCACCGGGAATATAGAGCAAGCGATCGCTCACTATCATACTGCTACCCAACTGCCTATTTACCCAATGCTGAAAATTGGAGCATATAACAATCTCGGCAGCTTATTCAAGGCATCTGGAGATTTACAAGCGGCGTTAACTGCTTACACCACAACCGTAGAGATTGACCCCAACTTCGCTGCCGGACACTACAATCTGGGAATGACTTTAAAAGCTTTGGGTTTGTTTAACGATGCGATCGCATCTTATCAACGCGCGATTAACCTCAACCCTAATTATGCCGAAGCATATCAAAATTTAGGTGTAGTGCTACTGAAAATTGGTAAATTACCAGATAGTTTGACAGCATTTAACAGAGCGATCGTTCTCCACGAACAAAATAATCCAGCCGAAGCCCAGCGACTGCGTCAAGGATTGCAAGAAATGGGATTTGGGTAATCTGTTGAGATTAATCAATGAAACGTCACAATTGAAATGGCAAAATCCGATAGCGGGTATTGAGCCATGCGTACCGAACGGTTGATGTAGTCCTGACCTGTTTGTCGCTGAATAATGCTCAGATGATCCGTGTCCAACAAATACTTCATGGCTCCCAATTGAATTTCAATCAAAGAATCATCACCTTGACGAATTAATTTTCCATAAGCGAGAACTTCTTCAAAAGCAGGTTCATCTTTGAAAGAGCCTGTAACTTGTTGTAACCAATTCGTTGTTTGAGGTGCAATAACTTGTTTCTGTAACTCATTCACCGCAGCTTCGACAGCCGCAAGTCGTTCTTCTAAAGAAGTATTTACTGACATTCCGGGTTCTTCCTATTTTAATCATGTCTATATTATCTAGCAATTATGGGATACGTAAATTTTCAGGCAATTCTAAGCTTCGACATTTCGTAGATGCAGCCGTTGCTTCCTGCCAACTTGCACGATAAAATTTAACACTTCGGGATACTCTTGATACTGGGTCTTTTGGGCGGCGTATAGTTTGACAGCAGTACTCAAGGTTCTTTCGTTCAAGCAAGATTTTAATAATGGTTCCCACGCCTTCGCCCACTCCCACGCCTTGATTAAGCCAGTAGCTTGGGCAAGGAGTACTTCTAAACGGGCTTTTTGGGTGACGAGTACGGATTCTAAGCGCTGTTTTTGTTCTTCTGAGTAACGGTAGTTTTGTTGTAATTCCCACTCCACAGCGGCAATCATCTCGGCTAGAGTCTGGTAGTTGTGGCAATTAGAGAGCATCTGAGTTACCGCCACCAGCCAGCATTCTAAGGCGCGGTAACTGCCGAAGAGCGCACCTTCACCTTCAATGAGCACATAAAATATATCTACCCATTTCCATTCCTGTGCCGGGATACAAACTTTTTCTACAGGCTTCTTCACTGCTTGGGCAATGTCTGATATTGTAGGTTTGAGTGTTCGCGGATCGAGGAATTCTGTTAATCGCTTTTTCATCTGCCAAAAAAGGAATCAGCACATAAGTAAGCATAAACTAACAAGCAGAATTTTTCAACTGCCAGAATGAAAAATTTTGTAAATGACAAATTCGTGATAGCGTAAGTAGATAAAGGAGTCAGTATGCTGGTTTCAGTTGTGTCTCAACCCGATGTAGAGTACCGAAATCGACGTTTTACGATCACTGGGAAAAAGCGGCTAGGAGCTTTCCTGAGAGCCTGTAGAATAGCGCACGGTTGGACTTTGGAGCAAGTAGTGGAAAGAACCCGATTATACGAAGCTCAAATGCATGAGCGACGGGGAAAAACCACGACTAAGCCTTTGGGAGTAGCATTATCCAATATTTCGCGCTATGAAAATGGCAACTATGAGAAACCGCCGTCCCTGGATCATATGTGGATTCTCTTGGATGTGCTCAAGCCAATCAACCCGGAAACGCGAAATTTAATGCAGCTCGAAGAACTATTGTTAATTGGCACAGAAGAATTAAATCTAAATATCGATATTGAGTATGAAGCAGAATCAAATTAGGTAAGTAAAAATCTAATTAGATAAAATTATGTAACAGTTCATACTAGAGCAGTACTCGCCATAGTTCGTGGTAGCTCTTTAGCACCACAATTTGTAATAGCGAGGTACTCGCCACAGTTTGTAGTAGCGCGGTATTCGCCACTAAGAACCAAGTTCGTTCTGCTTGGTGTGATAGACCCTAATTGGTCGGGCAATACCTTTAAAACGGTAATATCCCATATGTTCAAAATCGGGTGATTTGCCCAGCATTTTATAAGTGGTTTCACTGATGACGCATTCGCCTGGGTGACAAATAGCTTCCATCCGGGCGGCGAGATTAATTGTTGCGCCTAAAGCCGTATAGTCTACTCTTTGAGAGCTACCGACATCACCGACCATTGCTTTCCCACTGTTGATAGCGATTCTTAATTGTAAGGGTTCGCGCCAAAATTCATTTGCATTGAGATGCTCTAAGCGCTTCAGCATACCTTTAGCGGCGGCGACAGCCCGCATTGCGTGATCGGCTTGCGGCTCAGGAGCGCCAAAAAATGCCATGATGCAATCGCCGATATATTTATCTAGAGTGCCACCACTCGCAAAAACCTCTTGTAACATCTCTTCAAAAAAGGCGTTGAGTAATAAACCAATCTCCCGAGGAGTTAACCTTTCAGAAAGAGCGGTAAAACCAACAAGGTCAGCAAACAAAATACTGATTTCGCTCTCAGTGGGTGGTAAACGACCATTTGGTAAAGCTTTGAGGGCGATTAATTGCTGAACGACGGCGGGGGAGTGATAGCGTTCTAA
>JBBQRU010000115.1:0-18033 GCA_038214545.1 Cyanophyceae cyanobacterium
GGGAGTAGAAACGTTAGCGATCGCGGGCACAACCAAGATAATAGTTGTAAAGCGCATTACCTGCACTAAGGAAATTAAAGCCACATCTCTGCCATAATCAGCGGCAAGACTTGCCATCACGCCAATATTACCAGGAGTGACTGCTAGCAATGCACTCAACAGTTCAATTTTGCCGAACTTTGAGTAAACATAGCCAATCAGTACGGAACTCAAAAGCAACAGTAAAGTGATTAAGATTAAGATGGGTAACTTAAAGCCAATAGCTGTAAGATTGTTATGAGCGATAGAAAAACCAATCGTTAGACCAACGAGAGCTTGTCCGAGTTTTCTAATATTTGTGTTAGGTTTAAGCGGATTTTTAAAAAATACACGGCAGCTATAAGACACTAATGCGCCAGCAGCAATCCCACTCAGAATCGAAGCGCCTGCACCAACATTAGTCGCCACAAAGATGAAGCCGATGAATAATCCGACAATCAGCTCTATACAAATAACTTTATATTGAGATAACCAGATCCCGGCTTGAGCTAAGGAAAGCCTTTGATGATTAGCTTCTATTTCCACATCTTGGTTGAGGGAGGATTGATTACTAGTTTCTAATTGCATGTTGTTGCTCACTGCTCAAACTGGGCTTTGATGATTTAGCTCGCCGCCAGTAGCGAATTTTTACTCTTACTAGCTGCTAAGGAATGATAATCTAACATTTTTATTTTCTGAACTAACTCTTTCGGGATGATTATTTTTGGCTATTTTCTCGCTCAAGTTTCGATAAATTCTCAAAAGGAAAAGGTAAGTAATTTTTGAACCTAAGGTGTTTATTTATACTGTAAAAATGCTTGTTTTTTAACAATATCTATACCTATAGACAGAGGAAATAAAAGCTCACGTTAAGAAAAATAAAGCTGTGTATGACGGGATTTCAGATTGTTCAGTCAATTAAACACACTCAACACAGGAGATTATCATGGCAAATAACACTATTGACCTCGACGCTACTATTTCTGCTTTACAAAAGGGATTGACTTCAATTCCTCCAGAACAAGCAGTAGCAGTTATTTCCAGCTGGGAAGAACAGCTAAAAGGCACTGATCTAGCTGACGATTTGGGTCAACTCAAAGCAGCTTTAACTGGTAGTGCTGGTAGTAAGTCTTTAGCAGAATTGCTAACTGACATCGGTGAAGACACCACTGAAGCATCTAGTGGTGCTAAAGGTGACGTTGCGGCTAAAGTGAAACAACTCGGAGAGTTATTGGCGAAAGCAGGCTCATCCTTAAAGTAATTAGTTAGGTTCGTAGTTGCGCTTCAGCGCATACTTGTCTAATGTGCTGAAGCGCTACGAATCTTTATCTTATACTTAATTGTCAGAATCACTTTAAGCTGGAATCAGCTACTGTGGGTGCGCTTAAAGTCTGCGAGTAAAGACTTGCTAGTTGAGATTGAACTGGTAGCGCCTGACGGACATGGGCAGCTAATTCAACTGTTTTCACATCATAAGTTTGAGTCGCCAGCTTAGGATAGAATCCAATAGCGATAGTGGGAATCAACAAACAAGCAGTGATAAACAACTCGCGCGGATTGGCATCCCACATTAATTCTTTGGATTGGAACTCGCCAGAGAATACCTGCGCCAGCATCGACAGTAAATAAATCGGAGTCAAAATTACACCGACTGCTGCCAGTAAAACGACAACACTTTTAAAGCTCAAACTGTAAACATCACTGTTAGCGATACCCAAGAAGACAGTAAATTCACTGATAAAACCACTCATCCCAGGTAGTGCTAATGAAGCCATTGCAGCGATAGTAAATAAGGCAAATATTTTTGGCATTTGCTGCGCCAATCCACCCATTTTATCCATTATTAAGGTGTGCGTGCGTTCGTAAGTCACACCAGAGAGGAAGAATAAGCAAGCGGCAATTAAACCGTGAGACAACATCTGCAAGACAGCACCGTTGTTACCTAAGTCTGTAAATGAAGCAATGCCAATCAGCACAAATCCCATGTGGGCAATGGAAGAATAAGCTAAGCGGCGCTTCAGGTTGCTTTGGGCAAAAGCACAGCAGGAACCATAGATGATGTTGACTACACCGAGAATTATTAACACCGGCGCAAAGTTTACATGGGCATTTGGCAGCATTTCCATGTTCATCCGGATCAAGCCATAACCACCCATTTTTAGCAGTACTCCTGCCAAAATCATGGAGACAGGTGCCGAAGCTTCACTATGGGCATCTGGTAACCAAGTGTGCAAAGGGAAAATTGGCAGTTTCACACCAAAGGCGATTAAAAAGCCAGCATAAGCAAGCATTTCTAAAGTTTTCGGGTATTCTTTCGCTCCTAAGGCAGCCATGTCAAAAGTGACGACATCACCAGAGAATGCCATTAAAAGAGCTGCTAGTAAAATAAATATAGATCCGGCTGCGGTATATAAAATAAATTTAGTTGCGGCATAACGTCGCTTTTGACCTCCCCAAATCGAGATCAATAGATAAACCGGAACTAACTCCAGTTCCCACATCAAGAAAAATAATAATAAATCTTGGGCAACAAAGACGCCAATCTGGGCGCTGTACATTGCCAGCATTAAAGCATAAAACAGACGTGGCTTGTTACTGACGTTCCACGACGCCAGCATTGCCAAGGTAGTAATCAAACCTGTCAGCAAGATTAAAGGCATGGAGATGCCATCAACTGCTAATGACCAATTTAAGCCTAGCTGCGGTACCCAAGGATAGCTTTCGGTGAGTTGAAAAGCCGAGGAGTGAAAATCGTAGTGGTACCAAAACGCATAAACCATCAATCCCAAATCTGCCATTCCCACTGATAATGCATACCAGCGGAGGGTTTTGCCTTCTTTATCGGGGATAAAGGGGATGGCTAGTGCCGCCATCAAAGGCATGAGCAGAATAGTTGTTAGCCAAGGAAATTCATGAATATTCATTTGTGAGAACAAATAGCTGTCGCATACTCATTTATTTTATTAATTTTAATATAGTTTTGTAAATAGTGTTGCGGAATCAAATTTAAATCTTTACAGTAGAGTGGTGTAAATACTGGCTTATTTTATCTGGGAGTATTCAAATTTTAGTATAAGAAGATACTTTTGTCATGAAAATTTTAGTTTTTAAGTAAAATCTTGTCTAAAACATGTAACAAATAACGGGCACCACAATCTCGATGACGCGATACTTTAAGTTTACAAATCAATACTGAGTCAAAAAGATGCATTTGCTACGGTTGACAAAACTCAAAAAGCAACAGTCATAATGGCTACCGTATTCAGCTAATTTTAGCGCCTTGCAAATCTAAAGCTAGCGATCGCACCTCAGCCCCAATGCCAACTTTTTTCCAAGCTATTTGCATCGCCACAGCCACATCAGCCGCATGTAAAAGATCCGCGAGTGCTAAGAGTGTAGGGCCAGCACCACTAATCACCATCCCATAAGCCCCAGCTTCTATAGCGGCTGCTGAGACATTGGCATAACCAGGAATCAAGGCTTGTCGATAAGGCTGATGCAACCGATCTTGCAGCGCCGCCTGCAACCAATCGCCTTTACCTGTTTCCAATCCGCGTAACAATAAACCGAGATGCGACACATTAAAAATTGTATCGGCGCGACTGATAGTTGTGGGTAAAACGCTGCGTGCTTCCTGGGTCGAAAGCTCAAAATCAGGAATCGCCACCACAGGGATTACTTTTTGATTCCAAGGAATTTCCGCAATCTCCCAGGAAGCACCTAAACCTGTCGCCGCCAACCGACAACCACCAATCAATGCGGGGACGACATTGTCAGGATGTCCTTCCATTGCTATTGCTAGTTCCATCACCTGCAACTGACTCAAAGGCTCCCCCGCTAAAATATTAGCGCCAACTAACCCACCGACGATCGCCGTTGCTGAACTACCCAAACCTCTAGCCAATGGGACACCCAACTTAATCTCAATTTTCACTGGCGGTGGTTGTTGACCCAGATACTCATACAACTTGAGAAACGCCTGATAACCGAGATTACTCTCATCAGTATCAACTCGCGCCGCTTCTGCGCCTGTCACAGCGATCGTCACACCACCGTCAGCAAGACGAGTAAACTTAAATTCGTTGTATAGGGTTAAAGCGGCACCAATACAGTCAAAACCAGGTCCAAGGTTAGCAGTCGTAGCGGGAACGGTAACAATAGTAGTAGAGACAGACATGTAGCAAAATAAATGTATAAGTCAAGCATTGTATCAGTTTTGTCCGAACTCACCGCTACTTAACTTTTTTCAAATTTATCCAGCTGTTTTTTACCATGAATCACGGCGATAATCGTCACTTTCTCCTGAATCCGGTAGATAATCCGATAGCTATAAGCAAGCTGTTCCCAGATTTCCTCGTCACCAAATGGCACAATTCGACCTGATTCAGGATATTGAGTCAAAGTTTGAGTTGTATCCAGGATCTTCTCGACTACAGCCGCAGCATAAGCAGGCGAGTCACGAAATATATAAGAAGCGATTGCTTCAACATCTTCCAAGGCTTTGGGCGACCAAACTACTCGATAAGCCATTTACTTAAGCGTTCTTCAGCTTCCTCTCTAGTGATGGTTCCATCTGTATCTGCTACTGCCACCCCGTGACGGACTTTCTCGATTACATATAGATGATATTGGATATCCTCGATGGAGCAATCATCAGGCAATTGTTTTAACAGAGATTTTATTTTTTCCTTAGTCGTAGTCATAGTATCATCTTTAATTAATTTATATTTACTTTTGTAAGATGGGCATCGCCCATCCTACAGATTGTTAGAAATTCTCAAAGTTAGCGATCGCCGTTTGCATTTTCTGCAATACCTCATCGACAGACATAACTCCGACATCTCCTAAAGCGCGAGTCCGAATACTCAGATTACTAGATTCTACTTCCTTGGCACCCACCACCGCCATAATTGGAACTTTTTGTTTTTCGGCATTGCGGATCAGTTTTGGTAAGCGATCGCCACTAATATCAGCTTCAGCCCGAATTCCCAGCGATCGCATCTTCGACGCCACATCAAGAGCAAATTCCTGTTGTGCCTCGCCGACAGGTAATATTTTCGCCTGAACGGGTGCTAACCATAGAGGGAAATCACCAGCATACTCCTCAATCAAGATCCCAATCAATCTCTCTAAAGACCCAAAAGGAGCACGATGAATCATTACCGGACGTTGACGAGACCCATCTTCCGCCACATATTCCAAATCAAACCGTTCTGGCAAGATGTAATCTACCTGTACAGTACCCAATTGCCACTCGCGTTCTAGAGCATCGCTGAAGATAAAATCGAGTTTGGGACCATAAAAAGCCGCCTCCCCAATTCCTTCAAAGTGATCCATCCCCAGATGTTCCACAGCCCGACGAATCGCTCCTTCGGCTTTTTCCCAACTTTCATCAGAACCGATATACTTGTCGCTGCTCGGATCGCGGAAACTGAGTCTAGCTTTAAAATTCTTCAGTTGCAAACTCTTGAACACCGATAAAGTCAAATCTACTACACTCATAAATTCGCTATCGAGTTGTTCTGGAGTCACAAACAGATGCGAATCATCCACAGTAAAACCGCGCACTCTAGTTAAACCGCCCAATTCACCAGATTGCTCATAGCGGTAAACTGTACCAAACTCTGCCAATCGCATCGGTAATTCCCGATAAGACCGCAACTCATTCTTGTATATTTGGATATGAAAAGGACAGTTCATCGGCTTAAGTACAAAGCCTTGTTCCTCAGCAGCGGCGACTTCATCCTCCGCCATCAACGGAAACATATCTTCTTTATACTTTTGCCAGTGACCAGACATTTTAAATAAATCTGGTTTAGCGATGTGCGGCGTCACCACAGGTAGATAACCACGCTTTAACTGTTCCTTCTCCAAAAAATCCTTGAGAAGAGTCCGTAACAGAGTTCCTTTCGGCGTCCACAAAGGTAAACCCGGTCCGACTAAGTCAGAAAAGAGAAATAATCCCAGTTCCTTACCCAGCTTCCGATGATCGCGACGCAGTGCTTCTTCTTTGCGCCGCTTATACTCAGTCAGTTGTTCTGGCGATTCCCAAGCGGTAGCATAAATCCGTTGCAGTTGTGCTTTCGTTTCATCTCCCCGCCAATAAGCACCAGCGATACTTTCTAACTCGATCGCTTTCGGATTAAGTTCGCTAGTATTTTCTAAATGAGGACCAGCGCATAAATCCCACCAATCTTCTCCCAGGTGGTAAATAGTAATCGGTTCTGACTGAATATCATTAAGAATTTCTAGCTTATAAGGCTCATTTATTGCCTGAATTCGGCTAATTGCTTCTTCACGGCTAACTTCTTCGCGAATTACTGGCAATTTCTTGTTAACAATCTTCACCATCTCTTTTTGGATGGATTTGAGGTCTTTTTCCGCAAAAGGCTCCGGATTGTCAAAATCGTAGTAAAAACCGTTTTCAATCCAGGGACCAATCGTAACTTGCGCCTTCGGAAACAGCTTTTGCACTGCCATCGCCATGACATGAGAAGCCGTATGGCGAATCTTCTTAAGTGTCTCTGATTCGCTGGTACGCGGGAGGTAGATTTTTTCCGGTTTTTCTGGCTGATCGGTTGAGGGATTTGGCGACATTGGCGGCTGAACCATGAGCAAATTATGTTGAGAATGCATTTTAGTTGTACTGCCTTCTATATTACATAAGTGACAGTCTCTCAAGACGGTCTTGCTGCCAACCAAGGACGGGGATCACCGTCTGACTTGACTAAAATGCAGATTTACAACCCATGACTAACTTCTGTCTTTTGACGGAATATTACTAAATGTAAACAAACGTAAATAGAGCTAATATTAATTATGTAGAATAGAAATCCGACTTTAAATCATGCTTAACCCAAATTTACCCGAACCTGAATTACTGAAGACGGTCTTACAACCGCTTTTGGAAGACTTTCAATATTGGTTCGCCCGTTCACAGCACTTTCTCGAAACAGAGCGTGTGGAATTTCTCAGTAATGAAGAGCAATCTGACTTACTGAAGCGAGTTAAGCACGCAATTTTAGAGGTGAACACCGCTAATATGCTCTTTCAGGCGACAGGTGAACAGGTAGGCATCGAGATGGCAACACTAATGCCGTGGCATCAACTGGTAACAGAATGCTGGAAAGTAGCAATGCAGTTCCGTCAGAATTCTGGATTTCAACAGCAAAAGAACGTTTAAGTCAAGTTATACAAATCAATTCCCAGATCGTTACTTGCAATTAATGCAGGGACGTGCTAGCCGATAACAGAAATTGTTTGATAGCGCGTCACAGCAAGATCGCTGATAGACGTAGCACCAAGATACGATATAAACTTTTTAAACTGGATAAGAGAGGAAAACGCGATGCAACTGCTACAGCTACTTTATATCCTGGCTTTTACCATCCTTGCCTTTATCGCCGTGGGTAACTTGATTCGCAACCTAATCATGTTCAGCTTTGACCGGGAGCGAACCTACCCAGCAACACGTCCGCCTTACGGTTCCCGTGTATCATACCTAGCCTCAGACTCGGTACCCCACCCCGAATTGCTAGATGCAGCCGGAAACATCATTAAAGATCCTTTACTAGTCATGCGTTCCATTACTGTAGAAGATGCTCGCGAACAACTGGATGCGCTTTACGAAGCAAGTCCTGGCTATCGCGGTGAAGAAGAGTAGAAGAGGGGGAGAGCACTCCCCCACTCCTCTAAGCTTCAATCACGACACGCAGGTTCCCACGCTTCTTGACGACACGACAAGCAGTTGTGGTTCCACTGCGCTCAAATTCTAAATCGAGAACCGTTGGTCCGACGCGCAAATTGTGCAGCGACAAGCGATTAATCGACTCCGGTAATGTGGGGTCGATGATTCGCAAACAGTTATTTTGAGCATCAGGAACCAAATTAACTGTCATTTGCAGTAATTGGAAAATACTGCCAGTTGCCCAAGCTTGAGGACTACAAGCAACAGGATATCGTACCGGAGCGCCATCGCCATTGCGTTGATAACCACAAAATAATTCTGGTGGTCGCAAATAAGGTTGCTGTAAAGTCATATCCAGCAAACCTTGGAAAACTTCCAATGCTTGATCGATTAAACCGAGCGATCGCAAACCCATCGCAATCAACGAGTTATCATGAGGCCAAACTGAACCAATGTGATAACCCATTGGATTGTAAGCCGGAGATAAACTACTGAGGGTGCGAATCCCCCAACCATTGAACATATCTGGTGCTCGCAGTCGCTCCGCCACACTGTAGGCTTTTTCGTGAGTTAAAATACCTAGGTGTAAGCAATGTCCAGGATTAGAAGTAATACTATCCACCTGCTTACCATCGCCATCTAAAGCCAAAGCGCAATAATCTTGATCTTCAATCCAGAAATCTTGATTAAAGCGGGTTTTCAGAGTTCTCGCATCTTCCTCCCAACGTTCAGCCAAATTGAATTCCTTCTTCATTCTGGCAATTTCTGCAAGGCGGATTTTGGCTGAGTAGACATAAGCTTGGACTTCCGAGAGGATAATTGGACCATTTGCCAATTCGCCTTTGCGATCCACAATACAATCACCAGAATCCTTCCAGCCTTGATTCACTAAACCGCGTCGTGACCGCCGGATATAGCCGAGATAACCTGTCTCTTTGCTATTTTCGTCAATCCACTCCATTGCAGCTAGAGCATTTGGCCAAAGTTGGTCGATAGTTTCGCGATCGTGAGTCCAAGAAAAGTACTCCGAATACAACATTACCCACAAAGGAGTCGCATCAATCGTCCCGTAATAAGGAGTGTGGGGAATTTCCTGACACCGCGCCATTTCCCCTAACCTGATTTCGTGTAAGATTTTACCTGGTTCCTCTTCTCGCCACTCATCTTCTTTTTTACCTTGATAAAAAGCGAGGAGAGTTAGAGTTTCTTTAGCGATCGCCGGATTTAACATCAAGCATTGGGAAGCCGTGATCAACGAATCGCGACCAAACAAGGTTGAAAACCAAGGTACACCAGCAGCGACTGTTTGGTATTTACCAAAAGACTGACGCAACAAATATAAATCTTGCTCAGCTCGCTCGATGACGCGATTAAAAGTATTTTTATCAGAGCGAATTTGGGTAATTTGTTGGTTCCATTGCTGTTCCTCCATATATTCCGCCGCTTTCGCCTGACCTAAGGTGACAGGAGCGCTGACAGTGGAGGTAGATTTACTGTTGGTGAACATTTTTAGCCGATAACCCACTTTTTGTGTTTCGTGGGAAGCCAACTCAAAGTGCCAAATTGCCGTGTAACCTTTGAAATCATCCGGCTTGCGGTGTTGAAACAGGATGCGAGATTCCATCACCAAATTATCAAGACCAAGATATGCGAGTGTCAACAATTCTGGGACAGACTCTTCAGCATCAGTAGTGATGGGCGGGATAAAGCGTAAAAGTTTACCTCGTTTATCGCGACCATAACCCCGGACTTCAAATAAATCGAGGAAATCCGCATCAAAACTCAAGGTCAAGTCAAAGCTGACAGTCGTTGTACTGTAATTAGAAAGTTCTATTTCTTCAAATAGTGCGCCATTGAGTACAAGTTCACGCCTAATTCCTAACGTATCGCCTTTCATGCGCTCGTCAATCGTGGGATTTGTACACAAAACTGAGAGCGAAAAACCTTTGTCAGCCGTACTACTGAGTAATACCGGCGATCGCCCTTCAATTTGTAACTCCAAGCGACTGAGATATCGAGTATCGCCGCAAAATAAGCCCATACTGACAGTGCTATCGTTGCTCGCACTACCAGAAATGTTACCCAGAGTGTCTGTAACTAAAAATAAATCGTCGTCTTTAACCGTAAGAGTTGGCTGCGGTTTTTCGCTCAAAACGCAAGGCCATTCTGGCATTGGCATTTGTTCAGCAGGAACAAACATTTTTCCATCCAGCATAATCTTCTCCGGTGTGATCAATGTATCCGGTGTCATTCTCGATCTTTCCGTATAAGGGTCGATTTTTTTTGGTGATTGCGCGTCTAAATACTTACACCCAGCCCTAAAAATGGCAGGAATAAAAATTAGAAACTGTGATTACAGATACAGGCTGCCCAAATTTTCACCTTGTCCAGGATAGAAATTTCTGTTTAGTACAGCCTGTTTAAGAAAATAAGTCAGTTTTTATACAGAGACTTAACTGCGTGATATCCACATCCGTATTAGACAGATGTAGATTTTCAAAATGGAGAGAGCAGTACCACCGAGAATAGGGATAGTTGGGGAGATCTGCCTGACTACCAGTTGAGTATTTTAGCAGTCATGGGCAAAGATGACACCACAGCTTAAGTCAATGTTCCCATTAAAATTAGACTGCTGACATTTCGTCCGATTTTTTGAGCACCATTGCAAATGCGCGTTCATACTCATCAGTCATCGCCTGGACGCTGAAGTGGTTAACAACGAAATCCCGACAAGTCTGACGGTCTAATTTTATCGCCTCAGGAATACTATCAATCATTTTTTCGAGAGAATTGCCGGCAAAACCTGTAATCCCATTAGAAATTACTTCTGGTACCGAGCCTAAAGCCATACCAACTACAGGCGTACCTGTTGCCATCGACTCAATCATCACCAACCCAAAAGGTTCTCGCCAGTTGATCGGGAATAAAGTCAGAGTAGCTTCACCGAGTAAGCGGACTTTCTCTTCGTGAGTAACTTCACCTAGATACTGAATTTGTGTACCATCAATCATGGGTTCGACTTGATCTCGGAAAAAATCGCGATCAACAATATCAATTTTACCGGCCATTTTTAAGCTGTATCCTGTTGCGCGAGCAATTTTAATCGCTTCTCGCGGTCCTTTTTCCGGAGACATCCGTCCTACAAAGGCAAGGTAAGGCGGTTGTTGAGGTGTAGGGTGAAAAGAATAAACTTTTGTATCAATCCCGTTGTAGACAGTACGGATGTAGTTCAAGCCTAAGCGTGGTTCGCGTTGGGCTTCGCTAATACTGATGTAAGGCTGTGACGCAAACATCCGGAATATCTTCTCATTATCCGGGGTGAAAATTCCGTGCATTGTATGCACAGTCGGGGTTTTCACAAAGCTACTAAAAGGAAGAGCCGCACAGCCTACATGAGAGTGAATAATATCAAAATTCTCCGCTTTTTGATAAACGGACGATAGGATCATCTGCTCGTATAGCGTTGGTTCTTTGATATTTGGGTCGAGGCGCAAAGCTTGGTCATGGACAGAAAACAGCTTCGCTGTCGTGATTGAGTCTCCCGAGGCGAACAAAGTCACCTCATGACCGCGCCGAACTAATTCATCTGTGAGCAACTGGACTATTAATTCAATACCCCCATACCGAAATGGTGGAACTCGTTCCCACAGCGGGGCAACTTGGGCAATTCTCATGTTTGGTCTTCGGTTGATCAATGCCAGAATATTAGCCCACGATCTAGATATTTGGAAACTGTTACAAACATGAGCTTTCTGCGTGCATCAGTAGCTTAATTGCATTTATGTATACAATTTATCCTGTTTTATTTCTGGATAATTTGACACCAACAACGGCTAGTCCCAATCCCTAGCAATACTTTGCTCACCTAAAAACTATTGCCATAGTCAGACAATAAATTAAAATGATGTCTTATTTGTAACTTGAAATATAATTAAACAATTGCCAAATTTGTTACTTTGGGCAGAGAAAAAGTTAGGGTAAATACACAATATTTTCGTTTATACTTAATAAAGTCATAAACAAAATATACAACAAAACGCACTATGCTGAGAACAATTATTCCCCAGCCAAAAAGCCAACATGAGCTATTTTTGCTCTTAGTTTGAGAAAACTTAGCAATTCTGAAGCTAGTTGCTCAGTTCCGAGTTAAATTTATATGAACTTTTGAAAAAAAATATTTCACGTTTATGCCCTAAGCTCAATGTTGCCATTAAGAAACAGCTTTATGGTCGAGAATGTATATTGGGCTAGTAGCCACCAGTAGAATCCGCTTTTAGAGCTATGCGCCTTCGCTATCGCATTTTGTTAACATACGTCACGAATCGGGTATGTGGAGCAATCTGTAGCATGAGCAGGTAAGAAAGTGGATTTTGTCGAGATTAGACCCATAGCGACATCCATGAGCATTTTGACTTCAGTACTTTACGATTTGCTGCAGGCACTACCTTACCTGCGACCTCAACTCTATTTCAAGGCTTCGTTAACTGCTCTCTCCCACGCAATGGAAGATCAGGTTTTGGCGTCTAGTCTCGGACAACCCTTGGTAATTGCCAGTTTCCAACGGGAAAGATTTTATCGTCAGGAAGCCCATCGCTATAAGCGGCTTGCCCAACGTAGCGATCAAGTATACGTATTGGCTGCACCAGAAACTGACTTTAAAAATTGCTCAAACGAATACGAAACCATAGCTTTTGAACCAGCAGATGGGTTAAGTCAAGAATGGCATTTAATCGTGATTTCCCAAAACTATGCCACTTGCCTAGTTTGTCGGGAACATCTAGGTTCTTCGTCAAAACAGGCAGAACTAGAAGAAGCAAGTCCTGACCTGGATATGGATACAGCGCGGCGATTTGAAGGAATTTGGACATCAGATCGTTCAGTTAGTCTGAAAGCGGCAGAATTGCTACTGGCGAGGATATCGGTTTATCGACCAGAATTAGCGCAAAAAATCGGCATCGCCCGCGATCGCTATCACATCGGCAAGTCAACACCAGAGGTGAGTGTACCAACCCCAGACTCTAAGGGTGGTTTTTATAGTATTGACCCTGACCCCTTCGTGCAGCGGTTAGTCACATATTTACAATCAAGTCAGTATAAATTACACAAAGCATATCGGTCGATCACGGCTCAAGAACGTAAAGAGCGTTTAATTAATTCAATCACTGCAGCCATCAGGCGATCGCTCAACTCAGAAGAAATCCTCAAGGTAGCAGTCCAAGAATTAGGCACAGCCCTATCTGTATGCCGTTGTTTTATCTATCGCTCTGCTGCTACTGATACTACAGCAACAATCGAACATGAATTCTTGAGACCAGGAATTGTGTCTCTCACAAAACAAACCTGGCCACTACAAAACAATCCCCTATTTCAAGAAGTCGTCGCCCAGGGTGAGGGCATTTATATTGCCGATACTCAGACAGACCAGCGAGTTATGTCTCATTTGGCGCTAAGAGCGATTGTCGAGCAATATAATATTCGCTCATGGTTAATCATGCCAGTACTATATCAAGGGCGATTATTAGGCATGGTAGAGTTGCACTACAATGCGCCAACATCTCATCAGTGGCAATCAGAACTATCGTTAGTCGAAGCGATCGCGACCCAAATCGGCACCACCCTCATCCAAGCTGAAGCTTATGCCAACTTAGAAAAACTCAATCAGCAACTAGAAGCTTTAGAACTCACGCGCAGCAACCTGATCGCCATTACCGGACACGAATTGCGGACTCCACTATCAACAATTCAAGTTTGTTTAGAAAGTCTCGCCAGCGAACCAGATATGCCTGTAGAGTTACAACAAGTCATGCTCAGTACCGCCTTGACTGACTCCGAACGGATGCGGAAATTGGTGCAAGACTTCTTAACCCTTTCTAATCTCGAAAGTGGTCGGGTACAATGGCATCCCGAAGCCCTCCCATTAGAGGAATGCGTAGAACTAGCACTCACACGTTTTCGCACCAGCTTAGCGACCGAAAAATTGCCTCAACTAACGACGGAAGTTTCGCGCGATCTCCCATTAGTTAGAGCTGACGGCGACTGGCTAGTCGAGGTAATTGCCAAATTAGTAGACAATGCTTGCAAGTTTACACCTCCATCCGGACAAGTTAAAATCAAGGCTGTTAGCAACGGCAATCAAACGCTGGAAGTCACCGTCGCTGATACCGGACGTGGGATTGAACCGGCTCGTTTGCAAATAGTTTTTGACCGATTTTATCAAGAAGAAGGCGCACTCCGCCGGACTACAGGCGGGACAGGTCTCGGCTTAGCAATTTGTCGTCAAATTGTCAACGGTTGGGGGGGTGAGATTTGGGCAGAGTCAAAAGGTAAAGATCAAGGTAGTCAAGTACACTTCACTGTCCCTGTGTTTGAAAATCAGCCGGCAAAAACTAGCAATTAGCACTCTCCTTCTGTAACAGTTCCTAACATGGTGGCTATTTGGGTCTAGTCGCGGTGTTACGATGCCGTAAAAACTGTTGCGAGTACAACTTTATGGCAGAAAAACTTTCTGGACAAACTCCGATATTTGGTGGCAGCACCGGCGGCTTGCTCTCAAAGGCATACGAGGAAGAAAAGTACGCTATCACCTGGACTAGCCCCAAAGAGCAAGTTTTTGAAATGCCGACAGGTGGCACTGCGGTCATGCGTCAAGGCAAAAACTTACTGTACTTAGCCCGCAAGGAGTACGGAATTGCTTTAGGCGGTCAGCAACTGCGGTCAAAAATGAAAATTACTGACTACAAAATCTACCGGATTTATCCCAACGGGGAAACCCAGATGATCCATCCCTCTGATGGCGTCTTCCCTGAAAAGGTAACTGAAGGTCGCGAAAAAGTCCGTTATGTAGACCGCAGAATCGGCGAAAACCCCAGTGCTGCTAAACTGAAGTTCAGTGGAGTTGCTCCTTACGACGCTTAATTAATTTTAGGTGATGAGGTTGTAGAGATGCTTTTCGTGTCTCTACAACTGATTACCCAAAAGCGGACAATGGTGCGTTAAGCATCCTATGATTGAAAATTTTATGATTTCTCCCGACTTTTCCCAATTCTCTGACCTCGCAAAGCAAGGAAACTTTATCCCCGTCTATCAAGAGTGGGTCGCCGACATGGATACTCCTGTATCTGCTTGGTACAAAGTTTGTGCTGGTCAGCCTTATAGTTTTTTATTGGAATCAGTCGAAGGTGGAGAAAGTCTCGGACGATATAGTTTACTCGGATGCGATCCGTTATGGGTTTTAGAAGCCAGAGGTGACTCCACAACTCAAACCCATCGTGATGGTTCTCAAGTCGTGTTTACTGGCGATCCTTTTGTCACCTTAACAAATTGCCTCAAACCGTTTCAACCTGTGAAATTACCCCAACTACCGCCCGGAATCGGCGGATTGTTTGGATTTTGGGGATATGAGTTGATTCGCTGGATTGAACCGCGTGTTCCTGTATACTCTGGCGACGCTACAGATATGCCAGATGGTTTGTGGATGCAGGTAGACCACCTGTTGATTTTTGACCAGATGAAGCGGAAAATCTGGGTAGTCGCTTTTGCTGATTTACGTGGAGAATCCGTGGATTTACGGTTGGCGTATGCAAAGGCGAGCGATCGCGTTCAGCAAATGATTCACAAACTAACTTTACCTTTATCACCCCAAAATACCTCTTTAACCTGGACTCCTCCCAGTAAAACAGTAACGAGGACAGAAGAATATACGAGTAATGTCACTCGTGACCAATTCTGCGCTAATGTAGTTGAGGCAAAAAAACGTATCAAATCCGGAGATATCTTTCAAGTAGTCCTCTCCCAAAGATTATCCACAGAATATGCTGGCGATCCTTTCACGCTATACCGTTCCCTGCGTCAAATCAATCCTTCACCTTACATGTCTTTCTTCAACTTCCAAGATTGGCAAATTATCGGTTCTAGTCCGGAAGTAATGGTAAAAGCTGAACTTTCTCCCGATGGTCGGATGGTCGCTACAGTCCGTCCTATCGCCGGTACACGTCCGCGAGGTAAGACACCTCAAGAAGATGCAGCCTTAGCGGAAGAATTGCTGCAAGACCCCAAGGAAGTCGCCGAACATGTGATGCTGATTGATTTGGGTCGGAACGATTTGGGGCGAGTTTGTCAAAACGGTACGGTGAAAGTCGATCAGTTAATGACCATTGAGCGTTACTCTCATGTTATGCATATCGTTAGTAATGTAGTTGGCGAACTTGCACCAGATAAAACAGCTTGGGATTTACTTAAAGCTTGTTTCCCCGCCGGAACAGTCAGCGGCGCACCTAAAATTCGGGCGATGCAAATTATTCATGAGTTAGAGACTTGTCGGCGCGGTGTTTATTCCGGTGTGTACGGATATTACGATTTTGAAGGGCAGTTGAATAGTGCGATCGCTATCCGCACAATGGTAGTCAAAGATGGCACTGTCAGCGTCCAAGCCGGTGCTGGTTTAGTCGCGGATTCTCATCCAGAAACAGAATACGAAGAAACTTTAAATAAAGCCAGAGGTCTATTACAGGCTATTCGTTGCTTACGCTCTTAAGTAAGAAATGTAGAAATGGAAAGCAATTTTTTAGACTTTAAAGAAATTGAAAATTGGTTCCTCTGTGCAAATACACAAACCATTTTTTGTCGCTGCGGATTTAATTAATTCTGTCTGCATTTCTCCTGAACCAATCTGGGCTAAAATATTTTGGATAACTGTTTTAGGATTGATTGCAATGTTACTACCTACCAGTTATGCTACTAAAACTTCTTCGGTTGAACTTTTGATTAACCTTTGGGCAGAGCGCTATACAGTGGATGTATCTTCCCTCTCAAAAAATCCCAAGTTCTACGGAGAATTAGTTAAAGCCGCCCGACCAGAATCTCGTTCCTTAACAGCATCTAAATTACTGAACAATGTGTTATCTCGCACAATGGCTCAAGTAGAAATACATGCAAAATCTCTTTACGAATACATTCCTGAACTGATAAATTCTCACTCAGGAATAAAAATTACACAATTTGCTTGTGAAGTTTATCAAAAGTTAGTATTTGTTTATCAACAGCAGTCTGGTCTCGTAATTACTCCCGTAACAAAACAAACAGCAATAAGTGGAATTGCTGAACCTATTACCCTTTTGTTACGAGCAATACCAGATATCGAAAATCTAGCCAAACAACTGGAAGAATCGTTGCTGAAATATCAAGAGCAACACTCAATGACAAATGATAGGCGCTTAATTGGCTTTCTAACTACGCTGTTCAAGTTCAGCAATAAGATATTAATTAGTCAGTTGACATCCGTAGAGAAAGTGTTGCTATGTCCTTACTTCAAGTTCGTTGAAGAACAAATCTCTCTTCCCTGGCAGCGAATCTGTGTAGCTGCAGCATCGCATCAGCCAGGTTCACAGACTTTAACTCTAGTTGAGCGAATGTTACCTCTAACGGATGAAATTAGTTCAACAGTTTACTTTAAAATGTTACAACGATTTCCCGAACATCGTAACCTCAGAGGTGGATTAGGTGATCCAGATGTCACACACTCTTCTTTACGAGACTTACATATGTTCCAGTGTTATTTATGGCTTTGTGTTTTGGAGGCAAATCTAAAACCTGTAGAAAATGAACTTGTACCTTTATGTGTGATGGTCTTGCCCAGTGTAGGAGTGAAATGGGAAATGACGCATAAGTGGTTACGATTGTTATTGGATGAAATAGAAAGCCGCCTATTGCCGGAAGATAAGCCTCTTGTCCTGAATTACATTCAAGGTACGGAGTCAGCATTCTATGCAGTGCGTCAATCCTTAGGAGACGACACTGATATCGCCAAAGATCTGAGGAAGATAGCCGGGTTATTTGATTTGGGACACTAGTAGCGAAGCGATCGTTTATCTGGTGAAAGCAATCCAGATGTCTGAACCGGAATTACTTCAGGACATTGCAGTCATACTTTTTCAACAATTGTCAAATCTTGGGCATGAGTAGGTAGTAGCGCTGGCGTGGGATACTTAGCTTCCAGGAGGATTGAGTCTCAAATCTCAGGTTCAATTCCCGCTGCCTTTAGTTGTGCTGCTAGTTTTTCCGCGCGTTGTGACAATTGTTCCGCACGTTGTGACAATTGTTCCGCGCGTTGTGACAATTGTTCCGCACGTTCCGTACCCCAAAGCAGCAATTGCTCATCTTCATCCCACCAGCGTAACCAATTGCCGGTACGATTTTCGCGCTGCCCTTGCCACACCCCCAGAAATAGACTCATTTGAGCAATCCAATAACGGTTATTGGCATCTGGGTCTTGTAGCTGGTATAATCCCGAATCATCTAACTGATAAAATTCTATTTCTCCGCTATCCGGC
>JBBQRU010000116.1:0-17937 GCA_038214545.1 Cyanophyceae cyanobacterium
GAGAAATCTGAACGAATAAATGGCAACATAGAATTAGATTTATGTTTTCAGTGTACTACTACGAACTTTACATAAATTTACATTGAATTGCCAAACTTAAGAGAAATCGCCAAAATTCAAATCGGGGATTTTGAGGTCGATGTGAATTTCGGCGAAGCGATCGCGGAGGTACCGCGCTTTTGTAGAATTAGGACTTGAGGCAAATCCGTGCAAATAAATGTACTGCAATATTGTTATCGCATCGTGACAAATTCTTCAGCGGCTGAAGGGTGAATTCCCACAGTGGCGTCAAAATCTTTTTTAGTTGCACCCATATTTACAGCGATCGCAATTCCTTGAATGATTTCACCGGCATGATCTCCCACCATGTGTGCGCCTAACACGCGATCGGTATGAGCATCAACCACTAATTTCATGATGATTTTATCTGTCCCACCTGTCAAACTATGAAACAAAGGACGGAAGCGAGTGCGAAAAATTCTGACTCCTTCTTCACCCAGTTTTTCTTTAGCTTGGGTTTCCGTTAACCCAACGGTTGCGGCTTCCGGATTAGAAAATACTGCTGTCGCCACATTCTCATGTCCAAAGACGCGACGATTATTGCCAAATTCACTGTCAGCAAAAGCACGACCTTCACCAATGGCGACAGGAGTCAAGTTGATCCGGTCGGTGACATCGCCAACCGCGTAAATATTTTCTTGACTTGTTTGACTGAATTCATTGACGGCGATCGCTTTGATCATCCCATAACCGTGTCCTTCAATCTCACTAGGAACAACATCAACCCCAGCATTTTCTAAACCCAATCCATCGACATTAGGAATCCGACCAGTAGCGACTAAAAACACATCCGCAATTAGTGGTGGTTGTTCCCCAGATAAAGTCAGCTTTAAACCTTCAGGTACAGGGTTAACTGATTCCACAACCGCATTGTGGATAAAACGCACCCCGTGGTTAGTCATCCCTTCGTCAATTCCCGCGCGGAGATCATCATCAAAACCGCGTAAAATCTGCTTACCGCGAATAATTTGCGTGACTTCCGATCCCAAACCTCTCATAATCGAAGCAAACTCCGTCCCGATATAACCACTTCCAATCACAGCAATGTGCTTTGGTTGCTTTTTCAGGTGAAAAATTTCATTCGAGGTGATTCCATATTCCATACCGAGGGAATCTGGCTTGGTAGGACGACCACCGACCGCAATCAGAATTTTATCAGCGGTAACTTTACGTCCATCAACTTCGACGGTATGCGGATCGAGTAACTTCGCCCGATGGGGAATTAGTTCTACTCCCGCTCTATCTAATAAACTGATATGGAGTTGCGATAATCGCCGGACTTCTTTATCAATCGAGGTAATGAAATGTTCCCAATCTAACTCAGCATGAGTCACTTTCCAACCGTAGCCAGCCGCATCGTGAAATAAACCCGGAAAGTGCGAACCGTACACCATGAGTTTTTTCGGTACGCAACCTCGGATGACACAAGTTCCGCCAACTAAATCATTTTCAGCGATCGCAACTTTAGCACCATAGCTAGCAGCGCGTTTAGATGCTGCTAAACCTCCAGAACCAGCACCAATCACAAACAGGTCATAATCAAATGTCATATTCAGTCTTCCTTGGGCAATAAAAAATTAACATCATACCTACCATTGACAAATCATCTATGTCATGGTAATGCTTTTCCCTAGAATACAGCAATTACACCTACTCCGGCTTAAGACAGCAATTCTTCTGAGGTTGTGGGGTGAATGCCAATAGTGTCTTTGATATCTTGTTTGGTCACTCCTTTGCGGATCGCCACACCTAGACTTTGAATAATTTCAGCGGCATGTTCGCCAACCATATGAGCACCCAGAACTTTTTGGGATTCACCGTCCATCACTAACTTGATCGTAGCTTGTTCGTCGCTTTCTGTCAGGCTAAATAAAAGCGGTTGAAATTGCACGCAGTCACAGATGTACCTCCTAATTGAATTAATTAAGGTATTATTTGTGACAATCACCTCAAGTGTTAAGAGGAATTTTGCTTGAATCCAGTAGAATAGGCAACTTCCAAGTGGTAGATTCTTTAAATCCAGCGGATGTATATTCTAATGCCGCTCATCCTGATTAACCAGCAAGTGCTAATCTCTCAAATACGACAATATCTGATGCCATATTAGCGAGCGGTTACATATGTGTTTTTTATTACTTGTACTGAGTTATAAAATTAGATTATCATTTACTATAATACAAAAGTACTATTATCACGAATTGAATTATCAAGATGTTAACAATAAATAGGTTAGTCAAACCCTTTTTAAAATGGGCAGGAGGTAAAAGGCAGCTAATTCCAGAAATCATGATGTCTCATCTGCCAAAGAAAAAATTAACAGATAACAACACATATTTTGAACCTTTTATTGGTGGTGGAGCCTTGTTATTTGCATTGCAGCCTAAAAATGCTGTGCTTAATGATAGTAATGCTGAGTTAATTAACTGCTATCAAGTTATTAAAGATTCAGTAGACGAACTCATCGAAGATTTAAAAAGGCATGAAAATGAGGCAAACTATTATTATGCAATTAGAGAATGGGATCGAGGTAAAGATTATCAAAATAAAACTAAAATTGAGAGAGCATCCAGAATAATATTTTTGAATAAAACTTGCTACAACGGGCTTTTTCGTGTCAATTCTTCCGGTCAGTTCAATGTACCTTTTGGTCGCTACAAAAATCCCAATATTTTAGATATAGCAGTATTAAAAGCTGTCAGTCAATACTTAAATGAGCATCAGGTGACGATATCAAATCAAGATTTCGAGGAATGTGTGAGAGATGCGAGAAAAGGAGACTTTATCTACTTCGATCCTCCCTACGATCCAGTTTCGGAAACAGCTTCCTTCACAAGCTACGACGTGAATAGATTTAATAAGGAAGAACAAAGAAGATTGAAAAAAATAGTTGACGATCTGACTCGTCGAGAATGTAATGTTTTACTTAGCAATTCTCATACAGATTTTATTGTGGATTTATATAGTGAATACAAACAAACCAGAATATCAGCAACTAGAGCAATCAACTCAAATGCTAGTAAAAGAGGTAAAGTTGACGAAATTTTAGTAAAAAATTATGAATAAAAAAATAGCGAAGCCCAAAAATAATGATGTTGCTTGGGAACAGCTATTTGAAGATCATGCAATTTTGTCTGTTATCTCTGAAACAGGATTTTTCGAGATAGATTCTCTAGCGATCAATAAATATAGAGAAAGCAGGCTAATGGCAAAGTTCGATCACTACGCTAATTTGCCAAAAATCTTTAAAGAGTATAACCTATCTATATTACCTATCTCTAGAAACAGATATGTACTTGGACATTTTGATACATATTTCAAAGTTAATTATCAACCCGTAGAAATAACCTCCTTTGAGTTTCCGTCAAGTATACAAACGATAAATGATACAAATTTATATTCGGAAAATTCTGCTTTAAGTTGCGCTTTCAATACAGGTATTATCCAAGATTTACTTAATAACGAAGAAACTTTTTACACTGTTGCTGGTAGAATGTCTACTGGCAGTTTTAGCTTTGATATCGACAATAAAAACAACACAAGCAATCCGCCCTACAATATTAGTGTGAATAATTCACAATGTGAGATAGATGCTGGTTTTGAAAGCGAAAGCTACTTTTTATTAGTAGAAGCTAAACTATATGACGTAGAAGATTTTTTGATTCGCCAGCTATATTATCCTTATAGACTTTGGTCATCTAAGATAAGTAAAAAAATTATTCCGGCTTTCATGACCTATTCTAATTTAAATAATAAGTTTAGCTTTTTTTTATACGAATTTGATAATATACTAAATTATAATTCTTTGAGGTTAATAGCGCAAAAAGATTATATTATAGAGCCGGAAACTATCAAAAGGACAGATATTCTATCCATTTTTTCTCATATTACTCCAATCGCCGAGCCAATCGATATTCCTTTTCCGCAAGCAGATAAATTTGAAAGAATTGTGGATTTACTTACACTGCTGTTGGATAGAGAATTAACTAAAAATGAAATTGCTTCAAACTATCAATTTGATTTAAGACAAGTAGATTATTATACTAATGCCGCTAAATACCTGAGATTGGTTGATAATTTTTTTGATTTAAGTACTAAAGAAAAGACTTTTCGCTTAACAGGCGTTGGTAAAAGTTTACTAAATCAGAAATCTAAAACAAAAATCCTTGCACTAACTAGAAAAATCTTAGAGCATGAAGTTTTTTATAAAACTTTTGAGTTTATTATTAAGAATGGAAGAGTACCCAGCAATCAAGAAACATGTACAATTATTTCATCTTGTAATTTAGGTATAAGCTCTTCCACTATCGATAGACGCGCAACAACAGTTAAAAGATGGATTGAATGGATCTGGAGTTTATTTGATGATTAAATGTTCTTGTTTACTAAGTAATCGCAGTTTTTATCCATCTTATGAACGCAGTGCGTCTAACTATTTATACACCCTCGCTTATGCCAAGTGTAATTTTGGTTGTCACCATAATCGCTCTATATCATAGCTATCAAACTTTTCATCAATACTGATAATCACTAATTTTTCGATCTTAGCTTGAGCTATCAACAAGCGATCAAACGGATCTCGATGATGGTTAGGCAAATCGCTGAGAGCATAAATGTGAGATAAATCAAGTTGCAATAATTGAATTTGATTACGTTTAATTTCATCTTCAACAAGTTCAGGTAACGGCGTTTTAGACTTGAGCTTACCCAAAGACAACTTAATTTGCATTTCCCAAATACTGACAACACTTAAAATTGCTTGAGTATTGGCATCAGTTAGAAGATTGTAAACACGCGGTGAGAGTTTTTGAGGATCGCTTGTTCTCCAAATAAACACATGAGTATCAATCAAAAATTTCATTCGTCTTCACCCAGCCAAAACTCGTCAGGTAAAGAATCGTTAAAATCCTCACTCATCCAAATCTCTCCATCATGCAAACCTGCAATACGAGGGGAATCATTTTGAGTGGATTGAATAGTTTTAGCTTTCGTAGACTTAATAAAATGTAGAACAGCGGCTAATAGCGGCTCTGGAGCGGAGTCTAATTCGCGTAGGATTGTTTCTATAGTAATCATGTTCAAAACCTTATGATTTAGGTCTCTATTTTAGCAAAAGGCACATTAAACAGATCACAGCATTCAGGAATTACAGGCAAGCAATCAACTCAAATGCTAGTAAAAGAGGTAAAGTTGACGAAATTTTAGTGAAAAACTATGAATAAAAAAATAGCTAAGCCTAAAAATAATGTAGTTGTGTCTCCGCTTGATCACAACTACATACCAACTATGCTTGAGAAGCAACATTCAAAGCAGGATTGCGAGTAAAGAAACCTGTGGGCAAGATCTTAAAGCCAATTTTTTCTACAGGCATGATAGGGTAATCTTCTGGACGAGTGATATGAGTTAACCCCATCGTGTACCACATCACCAAATCTTGCCCAACTAAGGATTGATCGTCACTCACATAAGTGGGTAAACCTTGACCGGGCTGACCTTGGTTGGGATAGTCCCCAGCCGCATATAACTCTTCTGGTTTGTATTGTGTTACCCAAACTGGATGATTCACAAAACCCGCCACTTGCCGGTTCTCCGATTCTGGAGATGCATATGGCACGGTGTTTGTTTGCGGTTCTAAGGTGTAACCAATTTCTCCACCTAGAGCATTTTTCTTCGTGTCATTAATCACCGTCCAATCCCGACTGGTTTGGTAATTCAGATCACGTATAGCATTCTGTTCAGTGGTTAAGGGTGTTTCCGTCGCCGCAAAAGCATTGCCAACTGGATTAGTAGCACTTACTGGCACCGACTGAACATTCATCTCCTTGAAGGAGTTATTTTGCCCATCTACATCAAAATCAAGACGGTAGTTGAAGAAATGTTGGTGAATTGGTGCTAACACATTGGGCGCAACTAAAGTACCATATTGATCGCTTGGAGCTAGATTATCAGCATTGGTAGTATCTGTTCCCTTCTGCAGCAAAATACCCGTGAGTTTCACATCAACTTCAATGCTGCCATCTTGTTTAAATATCCAATCAAAGGCATAATCATAATTGCCAACTGCAGCGATGCTAGTCAAAACCAGTTCTTTGCCTGGACTTCCATAAGTGCTACCGCTTTGGTAATCATAATGCTGCCAGAGTAGACCACTATCTCGCTCATACACACCTACCGTGTTTTTTGATACGTAGGCTTGACCAAAATCATCGGCAAACACGGAATCAAGCAGCACGGCATTATTGGGAACGTCTCTACCTTTTTGCATAGTGTAAGAGAGTTTTCCCAGGTAGTATTCGCCCACGTCAAAAGCATTTCTGAAGTTCCAAGTAGCATCAGGGTCGGCATAAGGCACTGCCATTTCCGAGACTGAGGCGCGGTACAAGATCGGACGGACAGTGCCGTTATCATTGAAGTTAACTTGATCCAACACCAATCCAGTGCGTGGGTCCATTCTGTAGTGGAAATTCCAGTTGTCCCACTTAATTTCGTTACCCTGAATTTGGAAGTCCCCGGTGGCAGGTTCACCTACATTCGAGGTGGACGTGTTACCCAGTCCGGCATTGTCTCTGGAAATTGGAACTTTGCCCGTGTCAATGAAGTTAACGACTTGTTCAGTGTTAAGGTTGACGGTAGCGAGGACACCTTCTATCGGATGCGCGTAAAAGTTATTGTCCTCAGTTTGCAGGTATGACAATCCTCGGATGAGACGCGCTCCACTGGCACGTTCTTCAGTACTGAGAACGCCAGGACCCCAGCCATCGACAATTACATCATCAAAATTGCTAATGCCACGCTCTCTCATGGCTTGCTGCCATCTGGGGTCAGCTTTAACGGCATTAGTAAGGATATTAAATTCGGGTTGAGCCAGCCCAGTTTGAACACCTGGTATTTCTTTCCAAGAGGTCAGTTGTTGGACACTCAGATCTACCACACCCTCAAAAACTTTATTTTGTCCTCTTTCCAGAACGACGAGCTTGGCTTCACGGTCTATGGGATAGCCCTGAGTGAATGCTAGGACTGAGGCTTTGTCAGGTTCAAGCAGGTTGACGCTAGGAAACAGCGCCGAGTTGCTAAGGTTTTCTGTATGTTTAACGATATCAACGGCTGTGGTAATTTCTTCGGCTGTGAGGGGATCTAGCGGATTGGTACGCAACATATCACTTGAACTATGCTGACCATAAACTAGTCCAGACATTGGGGCGTTTGATGAAGAAATTAAGGAGTTTGTTGGCTCAAGGGGGCTTGGCTCGTAAAGATCATAACCTGAAGCCTGAGAATTGCTATTGTTTATGAGCAAAGCTTCTGAATTGTTCATTTAATAATAGTCCTCAAAATTCAGGTTTAAATCAAAGTTGATTATTTGATTTGCTTAATATACTACTCCTATTTGATTTTTGAAAAGCTCATCGCCTAACTACACTACAGACACTGCTTACATATCCTCTAACTCTTTACCCTTTGTTTCCTTTACCCGCCACTTTGACTGCTACATCACCATCCAAAACGAGCGTGTAACACATCTACAGCTTCGCGATCGCGTCCTTGCACCACCAGATAACACGTAACTCAGGTGTCATCAAAGCCAACCTCTGAATTCTTTGCTAGTCTGAAAGAAAAGACAACATAACTACACTCAATGAAGGAACGTAGGTAGATCATGCCAACGAATTCTCCTCTGATCGAAACGGTAAACCCAGAGCGCTGGGTTGGGTTGAGCATGAACTTTATTGAGGCAGGTCATACGGCTCTACTAGTTAAAAACGGTCAGTTAGTGAGAATCTTGCAGCCCGGTCGCCATTTTAACTTTGCCATCCCGTTGCTAGAACAATGCCAACTGATTCTAGTAGACACCAAAATTCGCAACCTAGAAATTGTCTCTCATGGCGACTTCTTATCCCAAGACCAGTATGTGATTAATATCTCCCTGAATGTGATGTATCAGGTAGCAGACGCTAAACGAGTAGCTTTAGAATTATCCGATCCGATTCCCTCCCTTACAAGTGCTATCAAAGATAGTTTAGGAGTAGCAATTGGTCAGATGCGCGTTGAACAGTTGACAACTCAAGGTAGAGCAAACATTCGCAAATATATACTTGAGCATCCCGAAATTTCTTACTCCTTAGGCTTTGCACTCGAAGATGTGCGGGTGAATGACATCAGCTTTCCGCAGACTCGGGGAGTAATTCGCCAAGTCGAAGGGATGACCGCCAGCCAAGAAGCTGAACATAAAGCAATGTTAAAAGCCCAGATTGCTCAAGCTGGTCGTCCGACAATACCAGCCGCACCTGTACAGCAAGTCAACATTATCTCTGGTCGCAATCCTCAAAACAACGACCCAATATTAGAAGCCACGCTGGAAACTCCGGCAATTGAAGGTACACCATTGACAAACGTACCAACACGCGATCGCCAACCACTCCTTGCTCCGACAACACTCGATCCCAATTTGCCAATCGCGATAGCTCGTTTGGTCAATAATTCATCTGCGGCAATTATCCCCATATCAACAAACCCTTTTACCATTGGACGCGAACCAAGCAACACTCTCATCGTTGACGATTCCCTGTGTTCGCGAAATCACGCTCGGATTATAAAACAAACTGACTATCAAGGCACCCGATATCAGTTAACTGATTTAGGTAGTTCCAATGGAACTTATGTAGACGAACAACGGCTAGTCCCTAACCAACCCTTAAGTCTCACACCAGGAAATGTCATCAGAATTGGCAGTCAGCAGTGGACTTTTGAAGATTAACTCTCATACGGCAAAAAATTTACAAATTTACACACAGTATTGTTTTGCGGCATTGGCAAAGGCTGGATGTCAGTTTTTCTAAGTAAATTTTCCGTAATGTTGCCAACACGGCAAAAAAAATAGCGCATAATTTGCCAATATAAGATCACGCGAAGTGTAATTTTTGCCTAAATATTTTGGTGGTGCAAAGCTGCCAAGGTATGAATTGCAAAGCAAAGTTGCACGCAGCGTGAATGTTATTCCTCAGCAAGCCAACTTGCGATTTTTTGGCATGAATGAAAAAGCAAAAGCTATAGATATCAATTCTAATGGTTGTCTAATTCTAATTTTGCCAGCTGCGTTTTTGACAATTTTTCTGTTTACAGCTTGGCCCGCAATACTAGCAACAGTTTTGCTGGGTGCTGGGTATAAGACATGGAAAGGCTATGAATGGCAAAAATGGTGCCAGCAAGTCAACCCGACTTTTCACAAGTTGATTCAGGAAAACCAAGGCAGCGTCACGGCAATGGATTTGGCGATGAAAGCCAATTTCTCCGGAGAAATAGCCAAACGCTACTTAGATACTAAAGCCTCGGAATTCGGGGCACAAATTTTAGACCATACTGAAAGTAATCCGGTATATTACTTTGTAACTTCTAAAACACTAGGTAGCATATTTGACACTAGTGAACCATCACAGAACAACGAACCGCGAGTATTTGCTTCTGCAATCTCACAACAGACACTACCGAAATTGGCAGAAGTACATACAGAAGTAGAAGTACAGCCACCACCGGAGGTACGGGAGGAACTACTAAAAGCAGTGGCGGGAGAACCAATAAAATTAGACAAACAGTTGATTTTTGGTTCTTTAATCCAGTCTGAACTGGCGAAGCGACTCAGTGTATATTCCAGTACTGTTTATAAACGCCGAAACGATCCTGACTTTTCCGAGTGGTCACGTAGCAAAGATCCTGAGGGAATTGCTTGGACATACTCACCAAAAACAAAAGAGTTTTTTCCGCTGGAAGAAGAAAGCTAAAAATAATCAAAGGAGACGCGATCTTCAAAGGTGTGCCAGATCGTGTCTCTAGATGTTTTAACTCTTGGCTTTTAAGCCGACTGCGTCCTGGATGGAGTTTAAGCCATGTGTTTCTAATTGAGACACTAAACCCTGGAGAATCCGCTTAACCATCCACGGTCCTTCATAAATCCAGCCAGTATAAACTTGGATTAAACTTGCCCCATTGGTAATCTTTTCCCAAGCATCTTCCGGGGTGAAGATCCCGCCAACACCAATAATTGGTAATTGACCTTGAGTTTGGTTAAAAATAAACCGAATTACCTCAGTAGAGCGTTTGCGTACCGGCGCACCACTAATTCCCCCAGCTTCGTCTTGAACAGATTTTCCTGTAGCTGTAATTTCTGTGGTTTTCAGTTCATCACGGCGAATGGTGGTGTTAGTGGCGATAATTCCGGCTAGTTGGTAAGTTTGGCACAAAGAAACAATATCCGCGATCGCCTCCCATTCCAAATCTGGGGCAATTTTCACAAAAATTGGTTTTTGTAAGTGATTTTCCTGTTGCAGAAGATCCAGGATCGAACTTAGCATCATAACATCCTGGAGCGATCGCAATCCCGGTGTATTGGGTGAGGATACGTTGACAACAAAGTAATCTCCCCAATCCTTCAGCAAGCGAAAGCTACAAAGATAATCTGAAGCCGCTTCTGTTAAAGGCGTGATTTTAGATTTACCCAAATTTATGCCGATGGGTGTTTTCATGCCAACTTGCTTATCTGCAGCTAACCGGGCTGCCATTGCTGCTGCTCCACTATTGTTAAAACCCATGCGATTTAGGGCAGCATTGTCTAATGGTAAGCGAAACAATCGCGGTGAGGGATTTCCTGGCTGGGCTGAAGATGTGACAGTTCCTAATTCAGCAAAGCCAAAACCGAGGCTTTCCCAAATTGTTGACGCTACACCATCTTTATCAAATCCAGCGGCTAAGCCGACAGGGTTGGGAAAGTCTAACCCAAATAACGTTTGCGATAAACGCGGATCGCTGAAGCATAAAGACTTTTGCATCATCCTCTTGACCTGGCGACCAGGTTCGCGATCGCCCTGTTGTTGGAGCAAGCTTAAACTGCGAATCGTAGAGGAGTGCAACCACTCAAGATTAGTACCGAAAGTGAACAAGAAAGGGCGAATGGCGAATTTATAGATATCCAATTTAACGTAATCCGTAGAAATGCTCCAATGTTTGGAGTTGTAACCAAAAAAATCAATTCCCGGCACCCCATATAATAGCAAGTTATGATGACCGCCAATCCGATAGGTCAGCCACAAAAACAGACTGCACCCGAACACCAGTTAATGATTTTAGGACGTTTTCTCCAAAGCCTTCGGGAAGCAGAAAATATTGAATCACTGATTAAACCGACGATTAATTATCTCAAAGAGCAGTTTGACTATAGCCTAATTTGGATCGGTCTTTACGACCAAGCCGATCATCGATTATTTGGCAAAGGCGGTGTGTCACCAAAAGGTGAGATTAGTTTATTACAAAAGAAATTTATACTCAGCCCAGGAGATCTGTTAGAGCAAGTAATAATCCAAAAGCGTCCGGCTGGTGTACCCGATTTACGTGCCGAACTCCGAGCCGGAGAGTGGAGTCGGGCGGCGCAAGAGTTGAGTATCCAAGGTACAATTATTTTCCCGATTTGCCATCAAGACCACTGTTTTGGTGTGGTGATGTTGGGGTCAGAACGCTGGGGAATATCGGCAAAAGCCGAAGAAAAAGCACGGCTACAGATTGCTTTGGCTGAATTAGGCGCGGTGATCCAGCTGCTTGAGATTAGTTCGCAGCAGCAGCAAATCAAGCGAGGGGATGAGCCATTATTACGACTATTAGAGAAGCTGCGGACTCTCAATAGCTTAGATCAAAAGTTAGAAGCTGTCGTAGAAGAGACACATCAATTTCTCTGCCCTACCCGGACTAATATTTATTGGTTTGAGCGGGAAAAACGTTATTTTTGGTGCCGAGTTAGCAATCGTGCTAAGGGTAACTTGCGGGAAATTCAGAAAGCGACAGCGGGATTTACTGTGCAGGAGGTGCCTGAATTTTACCAAGCCTTAGCAGCAAATAAAATTGTCGTAATTGGCGAGGCGCATCATTCTCTCAAAGCTGGTTTGACAGATCAGGTGTTGCAAAAGATTCGGGCGCGATCGCTATTGGCATACCCAATTTTGGTTCAAAATGAACTTCTTGGTTTTTTAGCCTTAGAAGGAAATGAAGCCCGTATTTGGACGGAGGTAGACAAGAATTTCGTCACAACGGTTGCGGGATTAATCTCTTTGGTTGCGCCTTTGGAAACAATGGAAACTACGATCCAAAAAGTTCAAAGTGATGCTCAGCTAGCTAGTCAAGTGGTACAAGCTATTTGTAGCGATGATGATGCTGAAGAGGTTTTACGTCAAAGTGCTCGTCAGTTATTAGAACGGTTTGGAGCAACCAGATTTTTACTTTTACAATATGACTCCGACCAAAGTCAGTATGAAGTTGTTTACCAAAGTCAACCTCACAATCGGCGACCTTTAGCAGTACCCCTTGACGCCATTGCTGACGTGGATTGGCAACTTTTACAACATTCACCCTCTGCTGTAGGGATTGAGAATATTGAGCACGAATTACTACTTTATTCTTGGCGTCCACCTTTACTCGCTGCTGGTGTGCGATCGCTGTTGATTGCTAATTGTCGTGTCGGTAATATCCCTGAAGCACTGGTAGTAATTACTCATGAAGCGACTCGGGCTTGGACAGGTTTAGAAAAAGAATTATTACATGTTGTTAGTCAACAATTAGGGGCGATCGTCCGGCAATGGCAATTGCATAGTCAGGGGGAGCAACAGCAGAAAATCTTACAAAGCTTTCAGCATTGTCTACAGATGTTGGAACAAACTTATGACTACCAGGAGTTAGAACGCACAGCCCTGCAAAATATGGCATCTGTGCTCAAATGTCCGTTGGTAGTTTTACTGTGCTGGTCTAGTAATCAGCAGCTAGCAGAAGTTATCCCTGGTGTTGTTGCTAATAGTCGGTTTGCGATTGAATCGGATGCGAGGATCGTGATTCAAAATGAAGCCCTGATTCAGTGGACGATTGCCACTGATGGGGTTTTGGCTTTGAGTGTGGACGATTTACCGGCTGACACTAGGCAATGGTTTAGTGGTAATGACATTGGTCAAGTTTTGGCGGTGGCGCTGCGGACATCTAGTGCTTATGAACCGACGGGAGTGGTTTTGCTTGCCGACCATCGTCAGCGTCAGTGGCCAGAATCCAGTCTCAGTGCATTGCAAACTCTTGTTTACCAGCTAGCTTGGTCGCGGCGACATTTGAAACTGACTGATATGTGTCAGTCGAAAGCAGAGACGCTGCAAAAGCTCAATTGGTACAAGCATCGGCGTTTTGAAGATGTGCAAAGGTCTGTGTGGTTGTTGCTTGAGCAATTAAATGAGTTGGGTATTCCTCGGGATGAATTAACTCACATGCGTTATCAGCAATTGCTGCGGCAGTTGGGTAGCATAACTATGTCGATGACGGAACTGATACAGCAAGAGGAGTGGGGATTGCTGGTTTATTCCGAAGTAGTGCCGATCGCGACTTTATTAAAGCGATCGCTCGAACGCATCGATAATTTTGTGAAACTACGCAAGTTATGGATGGGTGTACATGGTTTAGGTCAACAAGCGCGAAGTGAAGATTCCGAACATCTGTGTTCGCTGTTTCCGCCGCACACGTTATCAGTTAGTGGTGATATTGCTAAGATTGAATTAATTATTCATGAACTGTTGCTCGTCGCCTGTCAGCGATCGCATCCCGGAGGACGGATTGATATTTGGTGTCGGAGTTTGGATCAGCGATCGTTAGAACTCTCGATTACAGACAATGGCACTATTGAGCCACAGTTACTCGAAGACTTGCATACAGGTGCTGTCAAAGATCTGCTCATTCCCTCCACCCTCAATCAGCCACCAGGGTTAAATTTGATAATTTGCAAAGATTTAATGCACGAACTTGGCGGCGCTTTAAGCTTCTATCAGCTACTAGATGGGCGGATAGTCAGTCGGTTACTGTTACCGTTAGCTGTAGGTAATCGTTATTAGCTGCAAAGCCTTTTAAATAAACGATTTGTAAAATATCTAGAAATCAGTCAATACCAAGCAACTTTTTGTTGATATCATCTAAATCGAATTCTTCCGGGTCGATACTTCCAACCCACTCCAGTCTTTTCTCATATTCCCGGTGATCTGGGTTCTCAAGAACTTCTAGCAGTTCACCATAACCCCAAATTCCGCCGCAGTTTTCCGGTGGACAAGCATGTTTGCTTTTCAAACACACTGGGTATTGGGTTTCTGGGTGAGAAGGCAGAATTTTTCCCACCAGAATCTGATGTTCCCAGTCATCACCAAAATCGGCATTGAGCCAAGATATGACCAAAAACCTGCAAGATGCTTTGGAAACCCTTGCTCTGTGTGGGTTTGAGAAAATGCTACATCAAAGTCAAAAAAGCCGTTATTTACAACGAAAAATTAAGCTCAAGGATTGTGCAATGAGCGGCGCAAAAGCGTGTTCGGCGTCTGCCTATTCACCGCGTGTTGGATTCGTGAGTGCTATACCCTGTTGAGCGAGGACATCTACACTCACACTGGACAGGTACGACCAAGATTAATCATCCGCAAGAGCAACACAAAGGGAAAACTGGCGACGCGCTCAATACCAGTAATAGAAGTATAATGACATTTGTATCGAGAGCAAGAATTACTCAAAGCATATATAAAAATAGATACATTTCAACTAGTATAATTTTAACTAAAAGCAATAAGATAATTAAAACTAATGGCAGATTTTTCATGTAAACTTTCATACTCCCCCCTACCTATCGACGAAAAATCAAAGGTTTCGGCGATAAGTAGGGGGGGAGTGAATAAATACTTAGTCATTTATACCAGCGCCATCAAAATCTACAACAAACTTAACTATTCATTTAATGCTTGTATCTATTTTACTTAAAAGCTTATTCCGAAGAATTTCATCATGGAAAACAATACAAAATATGTTAAATATATGTGATTTACCAGTTAAACAAGGAAAAGACAAAACTATTAAGCATTTAGAGGATATAAGCCAGAAACCAAATAATTTAACTGATGAATTCAGAGAATTAGAAAAGCTATATTGTAACCATATATTAATTGGTCAGAAAGCTGTGAAATTATTTGAAGTGGAACAAAAGTATATTGATAAACTAATAATATTGTTTAAATCCCACAAGATTGATTCTACAATTTTTAAGAAGTTTTATCCATTTATAGTTCCTGAAGAAGATTTAACAGAAATTGATTTATTACCGAAACTTGTTGATATTAAAGATACATCTGAAACCTTATCACTTATATTTTGTACTAGACGTTCAGTTACAGAACGAACTGAAATAGATATAAGAAATTTTAATCAAGAAGCACAAAATAAATTAGTTTGTTATGATAAAGTTTTTGGAACTAAGAAAGAAATAAAGCAATCTTTTGATATAATTGTAATTTGGAAAGAAAAAAAGAGCATAGAAATTAGAATTGACATTGATAATAATTCTTCATCACAAGAGCGTAATGATTCATTTTTCAAAATTATAACCATGTTTAACAATTTAGTCCGAGAAAAATCAGGAATAGAAACAATTTTAAAAAATTGTATTAATTTTTTTTCAGTTATCAATAAACTGTATAAGTCTACTAATGAAGGTAAAGTCATTAATTTATTATTTACTACTGATGAAGGTTCAATTAAGTCTGAAAAAATGAGAAAAGATAAAGTTGACTTAAGATTTGAGACTTATCATAAAGCAGGCAAAAATGCTGTACATCACATTACACCCTATAGTATTACAATATTATGGGATTTTCCAATTTTAAAAGGAAGAAACAATAAAATTGAACTTATTTTACCTGGAAAACTCTATAGTTTAAATAGTCTGAGTCCTACGCTTGAAGAAGTCATAATAGAAAAATGTATAGTTATAGAAGAGTATAATTTTATTTTAAATAAAATCAATACATATCTAAATTATGTCAGTTAACAAAGAATTAATTGTAGAGCAAATCTATGAGGATTGGGGCGATAATTCACAATCAGAAATTTGTATTTCAGTACTAAATTACTTACTGGATATATCTATAGATCATCAATGTCATATTACATTTGGTAGTTTAAAAATAGCTGTAGACAAACAGCATACAGATATTGAATTGTTAAGAGTAGTTCAATACTTATGTGGTGAGCGTACTAAGTTGTTGGAAATTAATTTTGAATTTATTCAAGATGACGAAAATATTTTTCCGCTATCAAATACTGAAGTGAAAATTGCTCAAAAGACAGGAGAGCTTATTCATCCTGAAACAGGAGAAATAATTAACGACTTTGAAGAAAAAGTTTTTATGTACTTTGAACCAAGTTCTTTAATTAAACAAATTAGCAAATAATTCCAGTATGTTAGTCAATGATTTTTCAATTGATAAATTAAGTTTAAGAGATTTAGAAAAACTACAAGAATATGTGCCAGCGCTAGCAGGGTTTCCATCAAGACTTTTAGCAGATACTTATGATGAATTCATTGATGAACTTTATAAAGATATTGATAACATAGTTTTTTCTAAAGAAGAAAATCCTGAGCTTTACGAACAAGACACAGAGGATAGGATAACAATAGACATAAAAAATACATTACGTATATTAGGATATGATGCATCTCATGAAGCAAAAGTTGGTGGTCATGCTGATTTATTAGTAAGAAAAAACAAGTTTTTATGGATTGGAGAAGCAAAAATTCATCGCAGCTATGATTATTTATGGCAAGGTTTTCAACAACTAACGACACGATACTCTACAGGTGATTGTAATCAAAAAGATGGTGGATTACTCATTTACATTCGTAATGAAAATGCTAAAAATGTTATGGATAGCTGGCAACTTCATTTGTCTTCAAAAGAATTACCAGACTACAGTTCAAATCCTTGTTTAAAGAGAAAATTAGCTTTTTTTTCAAGTCATAAACATCAAAGAACAGGGGAACCGTTCAGAGTTAAGCATATCGGAATGACGCTTTATTTTAATCCTAAAGATAAAAGTGCAATTAAGCATAGGAGAAAACAGTAGAATCTTGGAAGAGAAAAGCAGATTTTGGTATATAATTCTTTTTAACATATGACGATAATCGCCAAAGACAGAAACAATAGTGTGAAATATCTGGTGTTTTGGCGGCTTTGGTGTAAAAGCTCCGCACTTACCACTATTGAAGAGTGTTCCCGACTTTTAAGGGGTAACGGTTGCTGGATGCACAGGGGTAATCTCATTAGAGTATCGGGTAAAATCCTTAATGTTAAAAGTCAGGATGTGGGAAAGAGAGTGAACACGCATCACTGCAACAAGCCTTGTATCGTGGACATTTACACCCATCACTGAATACTCTAAAACCAACCGTCTCCATTCATGATAAATCTCAGGCACATCTGGCACTATGAGGAAAAGCTTTTCTAAACGTTGTAGTTCTGCTTCACCTTCAGAGATAGTCAACCCTAGTCCGTTTCTCTCAACCGGGCGGGTAGCACTCCGCCAAAACTCAACTAGGTTTTGGTGGGTGAGGTAATATTCCTCTTCTCGTCGTCGCAGTACCCCAAGTGCATTTAATGCCTCTGTACACATTGGGTGGTCTGGCTGTGCCATTCTTAATATAATATTTGTATCAATAAGATATGCCACTAAATTTCTTCATCCTCATATATACCTGCCCGACTCACAGCATAATCGGATAAGAGAGCTGTCTCTCGCCTGTGGCTAAAGCTCCATTCTTGCAATGCTTGAATCCACTCATCAGCAGTGGCAGTTTCGTAAAATGGATGATCGCCCTTAGACTTAACCAATTGCTCAAGCATTGCATCAATATGAGGCTTGACTGTTTCCGAAGATAAATTTGTGATCTTCACTAACGCTTCCGTAATTGTTTGTATCTCTTGAGAGTAAGCTTCTTTCAACTCATGAGGCACTTTCGACTCACTATTTTTACCGAAGGATGTACTAGTGTTCATAGGTATA
>JBBQRU010000117.1:0-17642 GCA_038214545.1 Cyanophyceae cyanobacterium
CGTCAAGTAACAGCAATTTTGGTCGGATGGCTAAAGCCCGTGCGATCGCTACCCGTTGTTTCTGTCCACCAGATAGCATTCCTGGCTGCTTATCAGCATGAGGACGCAACCCCACCATATCAATATGTTTTTCAATCACAGTCCTACGCTCAGCAGCAGATGCATCTTTCATCACGGAATTCACCGCTAAAGCGATATTTTCCCGCACCGTCCGCCAAGGTAATAGTGAATAGTTCTGAAACACTACCATCCGGTCTGGCCCTGGTTGTTTAATTCTTTGTCCTTCCAGTGTGACCATACCCTCAGTTGGCAAATCGAGACCGGCAATCATATTCAACAAAGTTGATTTACCACAACCAGAGTGACCAATGAGAGTAATAAATTCTCCCTTTTTAATTTGTAAATCAATTCCTTTTAGGGCAATATAGGTGCCACCACCCGATAATTCAAAAACTTTATCGACTTGCTCAACAGCAACAAATGTAGACATAGTAAATTGGGGGTGATGTTGTGTTTGGTTAAATACTTAAAAATGGCTTTCTTTTTTGCACCTGGGGTACGGACGCACTACTTGCTACGCCCAGGATGCACTTATATGATGCGATTACAGTCTATTTTTGTTCTTCTGGTAAAATCTTTGCCTGTACCCAACACATCATTTTGTCTAATACTAAGCCGACAATACCGATATAGATGAGAGCCAAGATAACTTCACTGACGTTGTTATTTTGGTAAGCATTCCAGATAAAAAAGCCGATACCGACAACCCCGGACATGACGATTTCGGCGGCGATAATTGCTAGCCAAGCTAAACCGATCGCAATTCTCAAACCTGTAAAGATGTAGGGTAAAGCTGCGGGAATGAGAATGTTGAAGAAGTATTCTTTACGGCTGAGTTGCAGCACTCTCGCTACGTTGTTGTAATCTTGAGGGATTTGTTTGACTCCCACAGCGGTGTTAATCAGGATCGGCCAAATTGCAGTGATAAAAATTACAAACAGTGCGGCGGGTTCGTTTTGTCGGAGGGCGGCGAGAGAAATTGGTACCCAAGCTAGTGGTGGTACAGTGCGGAGTAATTGGAAGAGAGGATCTAAAGCTTTGGACATGAATTTACTCGTCCCCACTAAGATACCTAACCCAATACCCGCGATCGCGGCAAGGGTATAACTAATCGCTACTCGCTGCAAACTTGCCCAAATCTGTAAAAATAAACCCTTATCTGTACCACCGCGATCGTAAAATGGCCAGAAAATCAAAATCCAGGTATCTTGCACTACTTGTATTGGTCCTGGTAAGGTGGCACCGGGAGTCCAAGAAAATAGTTGCCATATAATTAGAAAGATCGCGATCGCACTTAAAGGCGGTATCAAATCGGGATATTGCTTTTTCAGGTAGGACAGCCAGTCATTCTGGGGGATAGTTCTTGCAGGTTTTCTTGATAAAGTTGTCATCAGGCTTCTCTCCTAAGTTCTGGCTGTAGTTAATCAGAGGTATCTAGATATTGACTTTCTTAATTTTCAAACTCTTTAAGTAAGCAATGGGATTTTCTGGGTCAAACTTGATACCATCAAAAAAAGTTTCCACACCACGCGATGTATTAGTGGGAATATCTGCAGCGGCAATTCCGGCTTCCTTCGCGGCTTCACGCCAAATATCTTCGCGATTAACTTTGTCGATGATTGCTTTCGCATTGGTTAAAGTTTCTGGTGGTAAAAATCCCCAACGAACGCTTTCGGTGATGAACCATAGGTCATGACTCTTGTAAGGATAAGAAACGTTACCTTTTTCATCCTTCCAGTAGTATGCCGCCATTGACTTATCATTAATAACACGACCATCGCCCATGTCATATTTGCCTTGGAACGGGTCGGTAAGCAGCGAGGCGGAGATGTTAAAGTAATTGCGATCGCCTAAAATTTGTGCAGCTTCTTGACGGTTATCAAAGTTATCCAACCACTGTTGTGCTGCCATGACACCTTTCAATATCGCTTTGGTGGCTTTGGGATTTTTATCAACCCAGTCTCCGCGCATAGCCAAGTATTCTTCTGGATGATTTTTCCAAATCTCTGCTGTCAAAGCTGCCATAAAGCCGATCTTGTCTTTAACAATTCGGTAGGGCCAAGGATCGCCGGTACTAAAGGCATCCATTGTTCCAGTCTTCATGTTGGCAACAGTTTGGGCTGCTGGTACTGTCAGTAATTTGACATCAGTGTCAGGATTAATACCACTTCCGGCTAACCAGTAACGCAGCCAGAAATCTTGATTAACTTGCGGAAAAGTATAAGCGGCGGTAAAAGGAGTTTTTGCTGACTTGAGTCCATCTAATGTTGTTTTTCCACCCTTAGCAAGACTTAACTCGATACCCTTGCCTAGATGTTTACTCGCGATCGCAATCCCATTCCCCTGGGTAATCAGTTGCGCCAACAGGTACATCGGAATCTTTTTATTACCTTTAGTAATTAAACCTTCATTAATTAAATGCGGCATTGGCATCTGATATTGACCACCATCAACACCACCACCACTAGAGCCAATTTCCGTATTATCCCGCATTGCACCCCAATTCGCTTGCTTAGCAAGTTCAACATTGGTCATGCCGTACTTATTAAAGAAACCTTTTTCTTTAGCAATAATAAAAGGAGCTGCTTCCACAATCGGAATATATCCCAACTTAACTGAGGTAGTTTCTGGCTTTTGCTCTGGACTGATATTCACATCAGAAACTAGTTTAGCCTGAGAATTTGTGCCTCCTGGTTCAGGTGGATTTCCTAAACAACCTTTAAGTAATACAGCACTCGCAGATACTCCAACTGCGAAAATAAATTTGCGTCGGGATACTTGCTGGAACTCAGTCATATAAATCTCCGAATGATGAATTATCTTGTGAATGATGTGTCAAACCTAGCCAAAAAACATGCTTGTTCCTTGGACTTGCCTTTGCTTTGTATGCCTATAGAAAATAAGCTGGCAGCAGATAAATATCAGCCGCAAACATTCTTAACCTAAGACTTACTTTATAAAAAAGTGGTTTAAGTTATGTAGTTGACTCAGGTATTGCAAAAACCATCATTAACTTTGTATAAATTAGCTTATCGCCTTTATGGATAAAATAGTTACTTTTAACCGTGCAAATTTAAAACAAATTTTAGATTGTTTCCATAAGTAAAACTTTATCTATGATTACTAGCAATAACGATAAACAGATATCTATTACATCTATCAAATTAAATCTATGGTTAAGAATTTTTAATAAATAAACTTTTTGAGCGAGAGCTTCACACATAATTTTTACTTCTCAACCTAAATATTCCCAGCACCCATAGCAGTCCGTTTAAGATTTGTCAACTCATCCACTTCTCTTCCTCTGCGTTCTCTGCGTCTCTACGGTTCCATAAATCAGATAGCCTTCTAGCAAAAATAAAACTCAAATGTATATATATCAACCTAAGATGTACAGACTCTGTCAAAAGGTAGAGTCCGTAAATTGATGTAAGACATAGCCTTAAGGTTGATAAACTAAATTTCAACCCAAATCACATCAATTACGTTTGAAATATGCCTGATATTGTTGATACTGCCATGACCGCCGGAACTTTCACCACCTTAGTCACAGCGGTGACGGCGGCTGGTCTAGCGGACACTCTTAAAAGTCCGGGTCCATTTACTGTTTTTGCACCATCTGATGACGCTTTCGCTAAACTGCCTTCAGGGACTGTCGAATCACTACTACAAGATATCCTGAAGCTGAGAAAAATTCTGGAATATCACGTTGTCTCTGGCAAAGTGACAGCGGCTGATGTAACTAAGTTAGATAAAGCTACCACTGTGGAAGGTTCTGACGTCAAAATCAGTGCGGCTAACGGCACGGTCAAGATTAACGATGCCACCGTCATTATGCCGGATGTGGAAACCGACAACGGACTAATTCATGTGATTGACTCTGTACTGCTACCACCCTCAGTCAGTCTGTAAATATAACGGTTATTGATATAGACCGTATTCGGGGTACAACAATTTTGTGCCCCTACCAAAGAAATTTTATCAAATCTGGCAACTTTGTCCTTGCAAGCTCGGTGGCGGAGCGATCGTTACCCACCAGCCCTCAACACTTGCTCAGCCATCAGTTTTAACCCTGGAAAGGTTGGAGAGACGATGGTCTGATTGCCTCGAAACAGATGAATTTCATACTCTCCGTTCACTAGCGTACAGACAGAGAGGGTGGGTTGTTTGGGCTTCCCAATGTGTCGAGTACCACCCAATCCTGCATAGTCTGCAATCCAATATTCGGGGATACCTAAAGCTGCGTAGTCTTCTACCTTACGAGCATAATCGTTTTGCCAGTTGCTACTAACAACTTCCGCCACAAATTTAATTGAACTGCCCAGAGTTAGGATCGACTGTTCAGACCAAAGCATCTCTTTGGTAAGTTCATCTCTATTAACAACTGCAACATCAGGTCGAAATGCTGTCATACCAATGTTAGAGGGGCGCAATAGTCATCTCTGAAGGACAAACCAAGGCAAACCTATTGCGTCGATCTGGACACAGACCTTTGTGGTAGCGAATTCCTAGAACTGCAATAGGGTTTTGTGCTAATTCATCCATGATATCAAATTGTATAGTTTGTTTTTTAGTCTGCTTTAATACAATGATTTTGACGGTGCTAATCTTTGCCAATTGCTGATACTCTTGGGGAACAACAATGACTCCATTTTCAACTTTGGCTTGAAATTCCACAGTTCCCATGTCAACCCTCCAAGGTATATAACCGCTCGATTCCGATCTTAATAATATCACCGTCAGCAATGTCAATCGCTCCAACACCTGTTTATACTTCGTCTACTGAGTCCTTTGTCTATCAACCGCCACTGTCTGCCTATAATGCCCAACGCATTCTCGTTAAACCCAACTTAGGGTATCCCGTTGCGCCTCCAGTAACTGTAAGTATGAAAGTTTTGGGCAAAATTCTCCAAGCTTTGCGTTTTTGTAGTCCTCAAGCCGAAATTTTAATTGTCGAGGGCGTTTGTTCTCCTGTTAGCTTGTCGGATATCGCTGGGAAAAATGGGTTGTATCCATTGCTAGATGAGGGGATGCAACTTCTGGATGCGGATACATTACCGCTGATTGAATACCCAAATCGCTCTCCTCATCCTGTTCGTTTTGCGACAATGTGGGCACCGGCGTTGTTAAATGAGGTAGATTGTCGGATTACTGTGGGGGCTTTTAAGCGGACAACTTTAAATCAACAGCCGTTGATTTCTGCTTCTCTGAAGAATCTTTATGGGCTATTTCCTCGTAGTAAATATAAAGCGCGTAGCCCCAATTCTCGCGGACAATTGCATCGTCCGTCAGTACCTTTGATTTTGCAAGATGTTTATTTTTGTATTGGACATCTATTTGATGGGGCGGTTGTAGATGCGGATCAACGGTTTGTTAGTCGGGATTGGAAGCCGGATAAGGGTGAGGCGATAGCTTGCGGTCAAGTGTTTTTTGGGGAGAGTCCGGTGGCGGTTGATCGGTTTGCTTGTGAGAGTTTGGGGGAGGGGGTGCCTGGTTATATTGATGCGATTGAGAATTTTTGAAACGCAGAGGGGAAGGAGGTGGCGCTGAGGGTCGCGGAGGGGGGATGCGTTGTTAGAGAGGGTTGGGTTTGACGGCTTTTGTCCAATATTGAAATGTTTTACTGCCAATTTTATCACTATCTTCTTGGTAGATTTGCTGTAAACATTTATAAAGGGCTTGGGCTTCATTGGGTAAGCCAAGTGTTACTAAGCATTTTAATATGCGGGTAATACGCAGATAGTTATGATTGAATAGCGATACCCATTCATGTTTGCGATTGGGATAATCTTGTGATTTGTCGATGATTATTTTTCCTTCGCTTTCGTGGTTTTGTAACCCGTAAAATCTCAGCATGACTGTAAATGAGTGCCGCAGGTTTTGACGTAGTTGAGGGTTTGTTTGGAATGCTTGAATTACTTCGTCGTTAACAATTGGTGCATCGGAGTTAAATGCACTTTTTTCAGGTAAAGGGAATAACCATTGAATATAATCGTGAACAATTTCCAATTCCTCAAAATCCCAAGTCCATATTTCTTGAATCGTCCGCTGGGCGGAATCTCGTTGTCCTAAATAAAACGGCACGATCTTTGCGGTGAGTTGGTTTTTCTGTTGCATTGTCAAGCTATCCTTTCATAATATGTATAAATATTTGTGCGTGATTACTGAGTTGCTTTTTAAACGTGAGAATGATAGCCTATCTCATAAATAGTATCGATTGAAGCTTCACTGTCTTCTCTCAGTTTACACCTGAGTAAAAGAGTTTGTGCTGCTACTACATTGCTAACTGGTTCGACACATACCTTCATCTGATAGTCGGTATCAGCTAAAAAAACCTGGTACATGTGTAAATAGTTACAATTGTATAATGCGACTACTTCTAGACTAATTCTCTCGATAGTTAGAAGCGTTTGCTTTCCAAAACCTTTAAATTGAGACTTTGGGTAGCGATCGCTACTCCTAGACACAAAATTATTGATGCTCACGATTTAAATACCTATCACTTATGCCGACAAAAGTTACTGTCAATCCTGGACAGATCGCTATTAATGATGGTTCCAGTTTTCTGGTCACTGCATCTGACGGTTCTATCGACGATAATCTTCCCCAAGGTTTTTTCGTCCAAGATACTCGTCTGATTTCTTACTACTCTGTTTCGCTTAACCGCTATCCACTGATGCTTTTGGCATCTAGTATGCTCACTCATCACAGTGTCCTTTACCAGTTTACTAATCCTGCCTTCCCCACTGTTAGCTGTACAGTACCTCAAGGTCGTTTGATGGTGGCAATTCGGCGTGATATTACCTCTGGTATGCATGAAGATATTGATATCACTAATCATCATCACGAACAAATTGAGTTTGAATTGATGCTGGCAATCCGTTCGGATTTTGCGGATATCTTTGAGGTGAAGGCAAAGCATATTTTAACACGCGGTGAAACAGAAACTACGTGGATAGAGGGTGTATTGACTACTGAGTATCGTAACGGTTCCTTCTTGAGGGCGATCGCTACGGAGATGGCTAATTCTGGTTCTCAAGTACGCTATGCCAATGGTCGTTTGTTCTTTAATGTTGTCCTCGTTCCCGGTCAGACGTGGCATACCTGTGTCAATTTTACCGCCTCGGCTGATGGTGAAGTTTTCAAACCAAAACATACTTGTAATACACCTCATAACACGGAAGCTGGCAAAGTCAGGGATGAATTCTTGCTGAATGCCACCGAGTTGCGATCGTCGAATGCTGAGATTGCCGGATTCTATCAGCAGGCTCTTGTGGATATGGGGGCGTTGCGGATTGATGTCGAAGATAACGGACAACATTTTTGGATGCCTGCGGCGGGTATTCCTTGGTTTGTCGCTGTGTTTGGGCGCGACTCGGTAATTGCCAGCTTGCAAACGATGGCAGTACAACACGAATTTGCCCGTGGTACTCTCATCAGATTGGCTCAGTTACAAGCTACGGAAATAGATGATTGGCGCGATGCTCAACCAGGTAAAATGCTGCATGAGTTGCGGCGTGACGAGTTGACTCAACTCAAACAATTGCCGTACACGCCTTATTACGGCACGGTTGATACAACTATCCTTTGGATCGTTACCTTGGCTGAGGCTTATCAGTGGAATGGTAATCGGAGTATGCTTGATGAGTGTCGATCGCCCTTAGAAAAAGCTCTAACATGGATCGACAAATACGGCGATTTTGATGGTGATGGATTTGTTGAGTATTTGACGCGATCGCCAAAAGGATTACGAAATCAAGGTTGGAAAGATTCCGGTGACTCGATGATTTATCCAGATGGTACTTTAGTTGAGCCACCGATCGCTTTGTGTGAAGTTCAAGGTTATGTCTATGATGCGTGGCGACGTGCAGCGAATATTTATGAAATTTGGGGGCGAAGCGATGTGGAAGCGGCTGATAGCTTTAGGGAACGCGCCCAAAAGTTACATTCTCAAGCAGATGCTCTTTACCAACGCTTCAATGAGCGGTTTTGGATGGAGGATGAAGGTTTTTACTGTCTAGGATTGGACAATAAAAAGCAGCAAATTAAATCGATTACCTCGAATCCTGGTCAACTTTTGTGGTCTGGAATTGTACCACAGGAACGAGCACAGCTTGTGAAAGAGCGACTTTTTCAAGCCGATATGTGGTGTGGTTGGGGGGTGCGGACTCTTTCGTCTTATAACCCAGCTTACAACCCAATAAGTTATCAACTTGGCAGTGTTTGGCCACATGACAATTCATTGATTGCCGCCGGACTGAAACGATATGGCTATCATGAAGAAGCCAACCGCATTGCCGAGGGAATTTTTGCGGCTGCAAGTTATTTTGAAGGTGGACGGATGCCAGAACTATTTGCCGGGATTGAACGCCAAGCCGATAGCTTCCCCATACCTTATCCCGATGCCAATATTCCTCAAGCCTGGGCTGCGGGTTCGATTTTCTTGCTGATCCGTACCATCCTAGGACTCGAAGCTGATGCACCTAATCGCAAGTTAAAAATACAACCCTCCCTACCTGACTGGTTGCCCGATTTAGAACTGGCAAATCTGACTGTGGGAGACGCAAAAGTTGCATTGCGCTTTTGGCGTGAAGGCAAGCAAACGCGGTGGCAAGTCACTGATACTAAAGGTGACTTACAAGTAGTAGCTAATAATTGAACAACCCTGCCTTGCCTTTAGCTGAAAGCTGGGTTGTTCAAGCAACAATAAAGTTTTCAGCTAACAAAATTTTGTAAAGATTAACATCCGCTTCTACCAAGCAAGCATGACCACTGTGCGGGAGAATTTTTATCTGAGCATTTGGAAAAATTTTAGCTAATCGTTGCACTTCGGCTTTTGAAGGTAAAAGTCGGTCATCTCCACTTGCAATTAGCAAGATAGATTGGGTAATTTGAGATAGCTTTTCCTCGTCTATATTAAATTCTCTCATTATAGATAGACGCTGACTAGCTGTTTTTTTAGGTGCAGAACGGGTTGACTTTAGTAGAGCTTGACGAGCAGTAGGTGAAAGTAGAGTTATATGAGCAAGAAATGGCAAAGTCATAAATGAAAACATTTTATAAAACAATGTCGGTGTGTAAGGAAATAAAAGTGAACCTAAATTCAACCAAGGTACTTGATGAAATGAAGAAGCAGAATTACTCAAAATAATCTTGCTAAATAATTGCGGAAATTTCTCTAAAACTTTCAAAGCTAAGCAACCACCAAATGATTCACCACAAAGATAAACACGCGAACGTGGTGCTTTCTCTAATTCCATCTGGGTCAAAGATACTAATTGGTTTGCCATCTCATCCCAATTTGTGAGATTATCAGGTGGAATCACAAAACAACGTACATCAAAAGCCGCCTCTAAACCTGCTGTTTGAATGGACATAAGTTCCTTTCCAGTTTCATCCATCCCTGGTAGAAAGACAAACAGTGGATAGGTCGGATTGGATGACCGAGGAGTAAAAAAATAACAATGACTATCAATTTCAGACAGCATATAGCACTCCTATTTGAGTTACTAATATTTGGTAGAGTGCGTTAACGATACACCCACACTAACTCTCAATATTAAAAGCGTCCAGCCTTCGATACCGGTAGGAAACGCCATATAAAGTGAATTTAGCAGATTCAAGACTGAGAGATTCGCTCTCACTAGCGAATAAAAAGGCAAGTGCTAACCCAATAACAAAATTGTAAATCATTGCTGCACACCATGAGTGTTGAGGTCAATGGCATATAAAGAATCACCGCAGGCAATAAATAGGCGATCGCGTCTGGAACCACCAAAAGTCAGGTTAGCACATGTATGGGGTGTGATAATTTTTCCCAAACGAGTGCCGTCGGGTGTATATACTTGTACACTATCGCCAGAAGTAGTAAAAATGTTACCGCGAGCATCTACGCGCAACCCGTCAGGTTGACCAGGCTCGATGACCGCAAACACGCGACCGTCCTTGATATAGCGACCATCCACGACATCATACACGCGGATATGGTGGTAACCATCTGCCATATTAAAAGCAGAGGTATCCGACACATAAAGCAGGCTTTCATCTGGGCTAAAAGCAAGCCCATTGGGGCGCAGCATATCCGTCACAACAGCGTCAATCTCACCCGTAGCTGGGTCAAAGCGGTAGACAAAACAACCTGGCTGTTCCTGTTCGCCGCCGTATCCTTGGTTAGGCTGAGTCAATCCGTAGGGCGGATCGGTAAACCAAATTGTGCCATCACCCTTCACCACTAAATCATTTGGACTGTTGAGACGCTTACCTTGGTAACGGTCTACTAAAATCTGCCACTGACCGTCGTGTTCGCGTCGGATAATCGCGCGATCGCCACAAGAACACGAGACAAGCCGACCCTGTAAATCCCGGTAATTACCGCTCTGATATCGAGATGGATTCCGCAGAACACTTACTCCGTCACTAGCACTCCAACGCAATAGACGGTTGCCGTGAGCATCACTCCACACAACGCTATCATCCTCATGGAAATAAACAGGACCCTCGCTCCAGACCGCGCCGTTGGCAACCTTTTGCAGCGAGGCATCTGAGCGCACAAGCTCGCCCATACGATTATCATCAACCAGGACATCAAGCATACACATCTCCTACCAACTAACTTCGTTACCAAGACCTTCTTTAATTGGGAAAATCGCTCTAATTCAATTAAATTGAGATGAAATAAAACTCTGTCTTGAGGAAGAAATAAATATTCAGCCATCAGATAGTTAAAGCGATCGCCCACAATGAGTTAAATAGGAATCTGATTCTAAGGGAGATATCGCAATGGTCAACATTGCCTGACTTCGATCCTACTACTGTACCTTCACTGCCAAAAGACCAATTCACTGGCAACCTAGATATAGTCACACTCTTCCGTAGTTCCATCCCCATAGGCGTAGTGGTATCCAAAACCGGACGAATTTTCAGCTTAAAAAAATACTTTTGCACTCCAAAATGAATATTACTGAACATTACGATGTCATCATTATCGGTACAGGAGCGGGAGGAGGGACGCTGGCATATCGACTAGCACCGACCGGAAAAAAGATTCTCGTTTTGGAAAGGGGTGATTTTCTGCCCCGCGAAAAAGATAACTGGAATGCCTTGGAGGTATATCAGAAAGAGCGGTATCATGCAAATGAAGAATGGTATGACAAAAACGGCGCAGGCTTTCGTCCGCAAACAGGTTACTGGGTAGGAGGCAACACTAAACTCTATGGAGCAGCATTGCTGCGGTTGCGAGAGCGAGATTTTGAGCGGGTAATCCACAAGGGTGGTATTTCCCCCGCGTGGGAACTGAAGTACTCAGACTTTGAGCCGTACTACACCCAGGCAGAAAAGCTATATGACGTACACGGAGAGCGAGGTGAAGACCCAACCGAACCGCCTTGTAGTACAGCATATCCTTATTCTCCGGTGAGTCATGAGCCAGATATGCAAGCTCTCGCTGATGGGATCGGCAAGATGGGCTATTACCCGTTTCATCTGCCGTTGGGACTAAAGCTGAACGAGGTAGATCGCACCCTTAGTCCTTGCATTCGTTGCGATACTTTTGACGGTTATCCCTGTTTGGTACATGCAAAAGCCGATGCTGAGGTCAATGCCATTCGTCCCACCCGCGAAGCTTACCCTAACCTGACATTGATGACTAATGCCAAAGTCCTCAAGCTGCATACTAGTGCGTCTGGACGGCAAGTGACCGCAGTTGAAACCGATGTCAACGGCGAGTTACATCACTTTGCTGCCAATATTGTAGTGGTAGCTTGTGGTGCGATTAACTCTGCTGTATTGCTATTGCGTTCGGCAAATGACCAGCATCCACATGGATTGGCAAATAGTTCCGACCAAGTGGGGCGTCATTTTATGAAACACCAAGCGAATGCACTTGTAGCAATGGGTACCGAGCCTAATCAAGCCAAGTTTCAAAAAACGATCGCGGTCAACGATTTTTACTGGGGAGAACCTGATTTTCCTTATCCAATGGGGATGGTGCAAAATACTGGAAATGTTTTAGCAGATATGATTCCAGCGGAAGCACCGCCCATGCTAGCACCATTTGTAAAACTGATCCCCAAATTTGAATTGCACCTGATTGCAGAGCGATCGGTCGGTTGGTGGTTGCAAACCGAAGATTTACCAGATCCGAATAATCGCGTTCGTGTCGTCGGGGACAAAATTCATTTAGACTACACCATTAACAATAATGAAGCAGCTGATCGCCTGATCCATCGTTGGACATCAGTACTTAAATCAGTAAATCGTGGATTTAAACATGTCATTCCCTTCAGTATTTACCCTCGCAACAATGTGCCCGTGCAAGCAGTTGGCCATCAATGCGGTACCTGTCGCTTTGGTTCCGATCCGAAAACCTCTGTGCTAGATCTTAACTGTCGCACCCATGATGTTGACAATCTCTATGTTGTCGATGGAGGTTTTTTCCCTTCCAATTCCGCTGTCAATCCCACACTGACAATTATGGCAAATGCGTTGCGGGTTGGCGAGCGTCTTGCCTCGCTACTTACGTAAGTAAACTGTAACTATATAAACAGGAGATCCAGATCGTGAATCACGACCATCAACAAGATTCATTAGCCAAAAAAGAAACACCAAATTCCCCAAATGATGCTCATCCGATCGCAACTGGATTAGGAGCAGCTGTTGGAGGTATAGCAGGTGTAGCTTTGGGTAAATCTGTAGGCGGCAAAATGGGAGCAGCCGTAGGTGGTATAGCAGGTGCTCTAGTTGGTGGAATTGCGGCAAATGCTGTTGCTGATGTAACCTTTGAAGCGATCCATCAGGTACAACCGACACTCGGATTAGGCGCAGATACCAAACCGATTGAACTCCCTTCGCATTACTCATGGGAACAACTAAAGGCTTTATCAAAACCACAAACAGAATAATTTCCGGAACTGTACCAGAAGCAATTCAAAATTCCTGCTGCCAAAATCTTTACTTCCTAGATATTTTACGCTTGCCGTATTAGAGCCAATTTTTATGCAGAATGACACATCACACAAGCCCACAATTGATTACTGGCATGTCTGGACTGACCGCGATGGTATAAGTCGCCAGTCCCGTTGCCAAATTCAGGACTTCACCCAGAAAGCTATGACCCCTGATATCTCTCCCCAGTGGCTTTCTCAATTGAAGCAGTCCGGTGCCACAATCACTTTTAGTATGTTACCCGTAGGGTGGATTGGCAACTGGCATGAGAATCCAAAGCCCCAGTGGATCATCCCTCTGTCAGGAAGTTGGTTTGTAGAGACTATGGACGGGCAACGAGTAGAGATGGGACCGGGCGAAATTTCATTTGGAGAAGACCAAGGCACAAAAGCAAACGCGCAAGGTAATAAAGGTCACTTATCTGGAACAGTAGGCTCAGTGCCGTGTGTACTGATAATAGTGCAATTTGAAGAGACTCCAACTATGGAGCAACCCTGCCGCTTTAAGTAAAACGGTGATTATGAGACTTTGGTAAGATTATTTTTACTAAATAGGTAGGCACGAATAAACAAAGGTTTGTAGTTGCGCTTCAGCGCACTTTCCTGACTCGTGCGCTGAAGCGCAACTACGAACCAATACAAAAATTTACATAGTCATGAAAGAGGAATTTGAATCACGAATTGCGTACCTTTTCCCAGACATGAAATACACTGTAAAGTGCCACCGTGCGCTTCTGTCACAATTTGATGACTAATAGAAAGTCCTAATCCAGTGCCTTTACCCTCTTGTTTAGTAGTAAAGAAAGGGTCAAACAGTCGTTGTCGAACTTCATCTGACATCCCAGATCCATTATCAGCAATCCGAATGGTCACGCAACCGTCATCTTTGGAGGTGCGTATAGTAATTACGTTGGGATTTCTTTCAATTTCTACATAACTCTTGCCGTGATTAGATTCATCCATTGCATCAATCGCATTTGCCAGCAAGTTCATAAACACCTGATTGAGTTGTCCGCCAAAACATTCAACTTGGGGTAGATTGCCGTACTCTTTGACAATTTGGATGGCGGGACGGTTAGGACTGGCTTTCAGGCGATGCTGCAAAATCATCAGGGTTGTGTCGAGTCCCTGGTGAATATCTACCGCTTTTTTGTCTACTCCATCGGCGCGGGAGAAATTTCGCAAAGACTGCATGATTTCGCGAATGCGATTAGTTCCTAGTTTCATCGAGGAGATCATTTTGGGTAAGTCTGACAGCAAGAAATCTAAGTCAATTGCTTCTTGAGCGTCTTGAATTTCTGCTGGTGGTGAAGGTAAATACTGCTGATAAAGACGCAATAATAATAGCAAGTTATCAATATACTGATTGGCGTGAGATAAATTGGTAGAAATGAAGCTGACAGGATTGTTAACTTCATGAGCAACTCCGGCAACTAATTGTCCTAAAGAGGAGATTTTTTCTGTTTGTACCAGTTTGGCTTGGGTTTGCTGTAACTTTTGCAGGGATTGTTGCAACTGCTGGGATCTTTCTTGTTCGCGGGCGTAAAGACGGGCGTTGTCGATCGCAATCGCTGCTTGAGAAGTCAGCATCTTCAAAAGTTCCAAGCGGTCAGGGGTAAATGCTCCTATGACTAGATTATTTTCCATGTAGAAGATACCCGTAAATTTGCCTTGGTTGAAGATCGGAGCGCAAAGTAGTGATTTGGGTTGATGGCGCTGGATGTATGGGTCTGTTTGGATACCTTGACTGGCATCATTTAGTACCAGAGGTTGCTGAGTTCTGGCTACATAGTAGATAAGCGAGACTGGAATATCTAGGCTGGTTTCGACTGGGGTCGATTGTACAGTGACATCGTGTTGGGAGGTATAAATTGCTTCGATAAATAATTTACGATCTTTTTCCAGAATCAGACAACCTTTTTTTGCCCCGGCATTTTCTAAGATGATATTTAGGAGTTTACCTAGTAGCTTGTCTAAAACAATTTCACTAGCGATCGCCTCTGCGGCTTTCATCACTGTCGCTAGATCTAGAATTTTGCTATTGCTGGTTGTACTGGAGCTGGTTGTGGTTGAATGTATGGTATTGTTTTTGGTTGTATCCGATGTTAAAGCTGTGGGGCTGTAACTGCGGATAATCAAGTGGGGATAGCGTTCCTCCAGGTCTCTTACCTTAGCGATCGCTCCCCAACGGATGTAACCATAGTAAGCATCGGTCATGTAAATTTTAGCGATTTTTGCTTTACCTATTGCTAGATAAAACCGGGCTGCGAGTTCATTTCCCAAGCTCTCTTCTTGGAGATATCCGTGAGAGTTAGCTCCGGCAATAGCGAGATCGTAATGCGCCATTGCTGATTCAGTTTTCCCCAATACTCGCGCCTTCTCTGCTTCCACTAAGTCATATTTATGCTGGTAATTCATCGGTGCATATTCTGTCCATTTCCGCATCTTTTCTTGGTTGGATTCTACTAAAGCGATGTATTGTTTGTTGTCGCGATCGCACTCAGCCAACAAAGCTAGGGAATAATAGAAGTTATGAGTAGCAAAAGCAGCCATGCCAGTGCCAGAACCTGAGTATTCTGCGGCGGTAGTTGCCTTAGCTATAGCCTCCTTTGATTCGTTAAACAAGTAGCAGAGTATCGCTTTAGCAAGATATGTAGCAAAAAGAGACATTCCATTGTTTGCAGCTTGCAAATAAGGCAGCATCGTCACTTCATTAAAACTTTTTCCGATCAAGTAATATTTATTCTCAGCTTCTCCTAACAAATTCAAAGTTAATTGATGCCAAATATTGGCGTAATTTAATGGAAAATCCTGTTTAATTTTCAACATCAAACCGATATATGATGCCTGCTGTTTTTCAACTAATTCTAGTGATTGACTAACTAAGAAAATGTGACTTACATAGTGAAAAGCTCCATAGCCAGCATAGGCAATATCGCCTGTTTCGATCCCACTTTGAATTCCCTCTGCTAGCAGGGTTAGCGCGTCTCAAACCCTATTGACAAGCGGACTTCCTTGATCGGTAATCGAGTTTGAAACAAAGTGGAACTATCTGAGCTAAGGTAAGATTTAATTAATCTAGATGCAACTCAACAAGTTATGCAAACAGGACTTGATCAGAAAATTAAAACCAAAACATCATTTACACCGAGTGTAGACAGTTTTGACATTATCAGTAAGTTCCAAGAATACTTCACAGAAGTAAAATATCCGAGAGTAGAAAAGACGAGGCGACATTTACTTACTGATATTATCACCATTTCTATTTTGGCAGCAATTGCTGGCGCTCTCATAGTGGGAAGATATTGAAGAATATGGACTTAACAAAAAAGAGTGGTTAGAGAATTTTTTAGAACTAGAATTTGGAATTCCTTGCCCAGATACATAAAGATGAGTATTTGAGAGAATTCATCCCAAAGAATTTGAGCAATGTTTTCGAGTATGGGTACAATCATTGGTTGAAAATTTAGGAGTAGAAGTAGTTGCAATAGATGGAAAATCTCTCAAAGGCTCATATGACCGAAAATCTAAACTAAAAGCTTTACACATGGTTAGTGCTTGGTCAAAGGAACACCGTTTAGTCTTGGGACAAACTAAGGTCAGTGAAAAATCGCTCTGTTATTACGGCAATTCCAGCACTTTTAGAAATGTTAGACTTATCCGGCTGTATCATTACTATTGATGCAATGGGTACACAAAAATCAATTACGAAGAAAATTATAGAAGCAGATGCTGATTATGTTTTGAGTCTAAAAGATAATCATCCTACACTACATCAACAAGTGAAAAATTGGTTTGAAACTTCCCTATCTCTTGATTTTAAAGGTGTTGATGTGAATATTAGTCAACGTGTAGAAAAAGGGCATCACCGAATAGAAAACCGAAAAGTTTACACTGTGCCAATATCACAACTTCCGGCACTTCATGAACAAGATGATTGCTTAGGACTGAAACCAGTCGTGATGGTAGTACGTTCAATTCAGCATTGGAATAAGACTACTAAGGAGGTGCAATTTTACATTTCTAGTCTACCCAGTGATGCTAACAAGATTGGTAGTGCAATTCGGCAACAATGTTCTATTGAAAACTCTGTTCATTGGACGTTAGATGTCACATTTCACGAAGATGAATGTCGAATTCGTTCTCTACACAGCCTACAGAATTTTGCTTTACTACGCCGCATTGCACTCAATGCAAAAGATGCGAGAAACATCTTTTCGCCGTAGTATTCGCCAGAAGACGCGGCGAGCCGCTACTCACTATCAGTATATGCTTTCTGTATTGGCGGCGGCTGTTTCAAACTCAAACGCCATACTATGATCCGCCTGTCAATAGGGTTTGAGACGCGCTAACCCTGATTGGTGCATAAATGAGTTACGTTGTAAAAACTCTTTAAGGGCATAAGGAGCACGATCGCTCAGATCTCGTTATCTAGGTACTCCAAAAGTTTGATATACGAATTCTACTAAAGGCTTAATATCTCATTTTCAAACTTCTACAACTTGTCCAATGCGATCGCATGTTCATCGCTTCATAGCCTTCGTCTGTCATAAGTTGGTAACCACTTAAGCTTTTTCAGTTTTATGTTTGAAAAACTTTGAACAGTACCTTTTTAGGTACGGCGGAACAGAAAGAAGTACT
>JBBQRU010000118.1:0-17628 GCA_038214545.1 Cyanophyceae cyanobacterium
CCAATATTTGCGAAATCCAAGTTGCACTGGCACCATCATCCCACTTTTAGGACGGTGAATAATCGCCGGTGGTAAGATATCGGCAACTGCTTGTTTCAGCACCGCTTTTTCCTCTACTCCCGAAAGCTTGTACTCTGGAGGAATTTGCATACTCAAGTCTACTACTCGCTGGTCAAAAAGTGGCGATCGCCCATGAATTCCAGCGGCTTGCGTGAGATTACTAACTTTTGTTAAAATCTGGTCGGCTCCTTTAAACTTGATATTCAGCGCCATCAACCGATTTAAGTAACTAGCATTCGAGTTAAGATCGGCAGAATATACAGAAGGTGCTGTTTGCACTGCATTCCAAATTTCCGGCTTCAGGAGTTGCGGTAAATCGGTTGCACACTTTTGAAAGGAAATCAGAAATGCTTGCAGTGTGTCTTGATTATTAACTCCACCATACAAGCTATTCATTAACATTGGTTGATTTTTAGGACCACCGAAACAAGGATCGCCACCTTCACCATTGAGTACTACCTCGACACTTTCTCGCGCCAGCTTTCCTAGCAGGAGGTTGGGAACTGTCAGCGGATCGCCGATAGGATCATCAAGATCCGCCATTGTCTCTGGTAAACGATCCCACATATCGCGGAAAGTAATTTCCAGAATATAATGCTGAGTTTGGCAATGTTCCGCCACTAAACTGGAAAATTCCAACTCATTGGGACATTCTGCGCCAAAATGAATCGAGTAGCTGTGGATTGGTGCATTGTGGAACTTCGCCATTAAGGCGGTGATACAGCTAGAGTCCAAACCACCTGATAAGAAAACACCAACAGCTTGATTTTTTGGTAAATATTCTTGAACTACTTGGTCGAGTAAAGAACGCAAGCGATCGCCATGCCATACAATCGATTTATCTGCGGCGATAATTTGTTCTTGAAGTTGCCAGTAACTCTCAACTTTGCCTGAAGGTAGCTGTAAAATAGTTCCAGGACGCATTTCTTGCACATCTTGCCACATTGTGCGTTCTCCGGGGACAAAAGAGCAACACAAGTAATCTCGTAAAGCGACTAAATCTAAATCTGTTGACCGATGAGGTGAGAGCGATCGCAGTTGTGGCGAAATCCATCTCCCGCCTGTAGTGTAATATAAAGTGCGACCACCAATGCGATCGCGCACCAGTGATAACGATTGGCGTTGGCGATCCCAAACTACCAATGCAAACATCCCCTCTAATAGTTTCAGCGATTCCGCACCCGATTTTTCCCAAAGTTGGGCAACTAATTGTTGGTCGCTTCCCATAAAGCTGGGAAAATGAAGTTGTAGCAACTCATCCCGATTACTCAGCCACACATCACCGACAATGACAAACTGATCGTTGGGACTAAGCGCGAATTCCTGGGAATTATCGGCAATGACAGCGAATTGCTCATCTCGCCACGCCATATTCTCTGTGATAGCATTGATGTTTCCCCATGCTACCCGCCATTTGGGAGCGACTTTGATGGCATAAGGTAGACGTTTAAAAGTATCAAATAGCATAGGGATATTTTCAAAAATACTGCCATAATCTTAGCCAATAATATATGCAGTTACAGTCTCCCCTAACTATTGCCGAGGTAGGTCAGCAAATCCGCAATGGTTTACTAACCTCAGAAAATCTGGTTCAGCATTATCTAGAAAGAATCAAAAAATTAAATCCGACACTCAACGCTTTCATCACCGTGACGCAACAGCAAGCTTTGACGACAGCAGTGATGCTGGATGCAGAATTAGCAGCGGGTAAAGACCGAGGAGTGTTGCACGGTATCCCGATTGTGATTAAAGATAATATTGACACAGCCGGAGTCAAAACTACTGTTGGCGCGGAAATTTTTAGCGATCGCCTACCCAAAACCGATGCTACTATTGTGCAGCAATTACAGACAGCCGGCGCGGTAATTTTAGGCAAAACCAATTTAACAGAGTTTGCGGCAGATATTTCTGGACGCAATCAATTTTATGGTGATATTCGTAATTTTTGGCATCCTGACTGTTCACCGGGAGGATCTTCTAGTGGTACAGCGACTGCAGTTGCGGCGCAGCTTTGTCTAGGAGGGATTGGGACAGATACAGGCGGTTCGATTCGGGTTCCGGCTAGTTGGTCAGGTGTGGTAGGACTGCGACCGACGCATGGATTAGTTAGTACTGATGGTGTTTTTCCGCGCTCTCCGAGTTTTGATACTGTGGGAGTTATGGCAAATACTTTGGAAGATGTCGCCATGTTCTGGAAAGTGATAAGTGGAGATACGAGATATCCAGTTTCCACAGCAGGTTTGCGGTTAGGTATAGTGCAAAATTATACTTATCGGGGTGTAAATTCTGCGGTAGCGAAGGCGATCTATGGATCTGTAGCAAAGTTTCGCGAACGAGGATTTGAAATTATCACAATTGAAAGTCAATATTTGGAGCATTTCCAGCCAGCGATCTATTTTCAGATTGCCCAGTATGAATTTTATCAAGCTTTGCAACAGCAATATGTGGATAATCTGGAAGTTTTTGGTATTAAGGTGCGGTCTGATTTGTTACGTGGAATGAAGATTTCTGTGGCAACATACGCACAAGCGCAGGATATCAGGCGTCAGCAAATTGCCGAATTTAAACAAATATTGACGCAAGTGGATGCGATTTTGACGCCAACAACACCAACAGTTGCACCATTAATGACTGCACCTGCTTCGGAACTAAATCGTCGATTTATTCTACCTTTTAGTTTTGCCGGTGTGCCATCAATATCTATACCTTGTGGCTGGAGTGATGGTTTACCGATTGGGTTACAAATTATTGGTAATCATTTTGCCGAAGCTGTAATTTTGAGCATTGCAGCAACATTTTAGAAGGAGAGAAGAAAATGACCCCAATTGAATTATATAGAAAAGGATTTAAGGCGTTGGTAGATGCTTTGGGATATACTGATGCTATTCGCTTTATTCGTCAATTTGACGACGGTAGTGAAGATTATACTGCTGAGCGTCATCAATGGCTCGACTCACTAACAATGGATGAAATACTGGCAGATATTGAACAACGGCAGCGCAATGACAATTTTGGGGAGTAATAGCGATTTTCAAGACTCAATTAGAAGTTCTCAACTCTCTTCAATTTTCGGCTAATTGCGTTTCCATAACCAAATTTTCTGCTTGTCATGGCGCATACAATTGAGTAGATAGAATGGATATAACCGAATTTGGCTTTAAACAGTTATGACTACGGTAGTCGAACCCATCACCTTAGACGAATTTCTGCAATTACCTGAAACCGAACCTGCATCTGAGTACATCGACGGACAAATTCACCAAAAACCCATGCCACAAGGAGAACACAGCCGGCTCCAAGGTAAACTTGTTTTCACCATCAACGAAGTTACAGAACCTGAAAAAATCGCCTTAGCTTTACCCGAACTTCGGTGTACATTTGGCGGTGCGACCGTAATTCCCGATGTTGCTGTATTTCGATGGGATCGGATACCGCGTACTGAGTCTGGGAGAATCGCCAATCGCTTTGAAAGTCATCCCGACTGGGCAATAGAAATTCTCTCACCTAACCAAAGCCAAACCAAAGTTCTTCGTCGCCTGTTGCACTGTAGTAAAAATGGCACAGAACTAGGATGGTTAATTCTTCCAGAAGAAGCTGGCATTTTGGCTGTACACCCCAACCAACGCGTTGAATTGCTAGAAGCAACAGACTTACTGCCTATCCTCAATAATATTGACCTATGTTTAACCGTCGAGCAAGTTTTTAGCTGGTTAAATCTTTAAAAAATAAAAAACAATCCAACATGTATGCGTGCTCTGTCAATTGTTAGATGCATTGTTGATTCCTGGCTGACTATAATCGCAGAAATGATTGAGGTTAAGGTGCGAGACGGACAAGCAGGATAGCGGATTGTTGAACTTTTGGGGATGATATGATGCGTGAAACTGCCCTTGACCGATTTTGGCAAATGTTAGGATGGGTTCTTGCCTTGAACTCGGCAGCGTTTGACCAAGTTAACACCCTGCCTCATGGTTCAATCGTGGCGTTGATAGTTGTTCTGGTTGCTGGTTTATCCCAAGTGGCGGCGCTGAGCGTTGTTTTATTCATCAATCGTGTCAAACCAGTACGCTTTGTTTTGAGCTTGCTGATTGGAGTCGTATTGTTTGCTTTTGGTTATATCTTTCTGGTTTTTAGTACTTGGTTAATCAGCTTAACTCCACTTAGTGTCAGAGTTCCTTTTGGTGTGGTGGCACGCACTTTAGGATTTAGCTATGCACCGCTGATTTTTAGTCTTTTCGGGGCGATGCCTTACCTCGGAGAACCAATTTTATTACTTTTGTCGGTGTGGCATTTGTTAGCAATGGTTGTTGGCTTTGCTGCTGTTAGCAATACTGATTTAGGGCTTGCTTTTGGCACTGTAGCGCTGGGATGGGTGACGCTTTGGGTGTTGCAGCGCACTATTGGACAGCCAATTGCCGAATTCGGTCACTGGATTACTGACCAGGTGGCGGGTGTAGATCTGGTCACTCAGCCTCAGCAAATAGTGGGAATTTTGCAAGGCAGATTACGCGCTTTTTCTGCTACTAATACAAGCGCGATCGCACCCCAAATTAGGAAAACAGTCAGACGCGGTTTTAGGTTAAGGGCAATAGCTAGCGAATTAGGCGGTATCACCCTGCTGGCTGGGGTAACTTATGTGGCGGTTGTCCTCCTTTCACCGATACGCTACTGGTGGTTTGCCTGGTATGGAAATCTGGGCGTTATTCTAAAACTGATCTTTAATTTGGTGTGGATCGGTATTATTGCCCTGGCGGCGGCTGCACTCCTCGCTCCTTTAGAAGCCCTTGGCTGGTGGGCGGGTTGGTATGGCGATACCTTAGACATCACTCCCAACCCAAAAGCGGATTCGCAACCAATACCACAACAAAAAGCTATTACACGTTATGTAATTTATCTTGATGGCATCGGTAAATCTACATTCGACTATTTGCCAGATGTGGAACAGTTTCTCGACACTTTGGCACCCCGCTTAGCCGATGATGTGGTGTTAATTAAAGGCATCATGCCTTACTCAGTCCGCAATAACCCACTGACACAAGACCGTCCTCTAGGATTCCTTTGGCGCTTGGCTGAGCGATTTCGCTTCAAAAATCCAGCTAGTTTGTTTGGTTATTTAGTTAATATTCGCAACGTCTTGGTCGTCGCGGTTTCTGCTGATAAACGCTATGGACCAATTTATAACCTGGGAATTGCCCAAGTCATGTATGAAGCGCTGATTCGACATGGCTACCAAAGCGATAGCGGTGTACCGATTACCCTAATTGGGTTTAGTGGCGGTGGACAAATGGCGGCGGCGGCGGCTCCGCTTTTGCAACAGGCGTTGAGTGCGCCGATTGAGATTATTTCCCTGGGTGGGGTGATTAGTGGCAATATAAATATTTTGAAACCTGAGCATCTCTATCATTTGGTAGGTGACAAAGATCAGGTTGAGCGGATGAGTATGATATTTCCCGGACGTTGGCCAATATTCTTGCTGTCTTACTGGAATCGTGCCAAACGAATGGGGAAAATACACCGGATTTCTTTAGGTCCAGTTGGGCATCAACTACCGGGGGGATTAATGGACCCGAAACAATTTCTGCCCGATGGTCGCAGTTACTTGCAACAAACTATCGATTTGGTAGTTAGAATTTTACATGACACTGTTGAGCACGACGAGGAACGGACAAAAGAGCGTCAATTAAGTAATTATGAGCGGTATCGGCAAGCAGACTTCAATCGACCAGAGTTTTATCCGATTCGTCAATCGGTGTCATCAGAATATTACCGAGCGATCGCTCTCTGGATGGGGCGATTAATTCTACCCGCCAAAGACCAGCGGCAAATCATTCAAGGAGTATTGTTTGAAGTACATCATGCGCCTGATGATTTTCAGCATCTAGTTGGACAAGTGGTAACGTTGCGTCTTAGTGGTGAGTCACAGGTGCAAGCATATGCTCAAGCAGTGACTAAGGATGTGCATTTCAGTGCAGCAGCAGAGAAAAGCAGTCAAGAGGGCAACATTCATCCGACTCGGATTAATCACTGGCGATCGGTTAGTCCATTAGAATCGCTAGCAGGTTCGCATCCGAATAATGACGTGATGGTAATGTTGCCGGAAGTGGTGGTGTCAGGTGACATCTTGCAAATCTCTCACGACCCGGTTCAAATTACTGGACGTTACTACGCTGTAGTGAAATTTTTACAACCGACTAAGTCAGCAAAAGACTTGTTTCATGTAGTTCACTTCAATCGGGCTACAAGACAATTCGATGGGGCGGAGGAAATTGTCAGTATGCCTTCTGTGATTGCCAATCGTTATAATACTTATTCATCCACGAGTAAGAACATTGAAAAATCTCCTCTAAACGAAACTGGATGGTACATTTACGGTGCGCCGGATCAGTCAGGAATGTTTGTGGTGCAGGCTTTAGCCCCCCGTACACTGTTACAGATCGAACCTGAGCGTATTGTTGTCGGCAAACCAGTTAAAAAGTATCTTAAAAAAGGGTCTTGGGGCAATTTGGCTGCCCGGAAAGGTAAAATTAGCTCTGTACTGCTCAGTTCCAAGGCAATTCAAGTACAAAATGCAACTGTTTGGTCAGAGGGTAAACGGGCTTTACTAATTCACGTTTATGGTGGGATTGGTGGCAATAAAACTGAACCGAAGGCGAAAAATCCGCTGTATTTTGGTCACTTTGCTTATGGGATTGCCAAGGTAGTGCGAGAACCGTTGACGGATGAATTGCGGTTTGAGGTAGTTTACCACCAAATTTATACCCAAAATTCTGATGGACTAATTTCCGGTAGTCTGCATTGGTCACGTTACATGGGTGATAGACAGTTTGGCTGGTTGGGATTGCGTCCAGTTGCTGATACTTTACTGGAACTTGATGGGTTTACTAATGATTATGAAACGGATGATGGTAAGCGATCGCCTTTAGATGAGATGATCTATCAGTTGGAAATTATGGCGGCTCGTTATCGCATTGGCGACGGTACAGGTGGCACTTTCGTTGGTCCTGCAAATAATTGCACCCAGGATGCTAATCAAGCTTTATATGCTGCACTAAGCCTTATAGCGAGAGTGCTTCGTTCCCACCCAGACGTCGAGAAGTGGAAAAAAGAACATCCCGAACAGTTACAGAAATTGGAGCAGTTAGAGCATTTGACTCTCGATTTGAAACATCTACTACTACCCTGGGGAACAGCGCGAGCCGACTGGAAAAATCATGATGAGGTATTAGGTAGTACTTTGGAAGATGACCCAGTGCAAATCTTAATCCGCAGTTTGCTGACTTGGCGAACTATCTTACCTCGTCTAACTAGTGATGAGGTGACTCAAGTCTTTCTCAGACATGGTGGTTCGGCGTGGGTGTTGCGAACTAATCAGGTTGGTGGTTGCGATCCTGATATTGAACCTATTGCGCCAATGACGCTTTAGTTGGATTGTTCACCTTTCAACTCATTAATTTCTAACAAACTGACAATCAAACCAGCAAGTGGGACAGCCAAGAAAATGCCTAGCAGTCCAGCAATTCTTGCCCCGACTAATAAGGCAAAAAATGTAACTACAGGGTTAACATTAACTGTCCTTTGCATGACTCGCGGTGAAATTATATTGTCTTGGATTTGCTGAAGTATAATTGAGGCTACTAAGACTTTGAATGCTAGTAAAACATTTTGAGTTAACAAAATAAAGAAAACAATTCCAATTCCTAAAGTTGCCCCAATTCCGGGAACCGCATCAAGAACTCCAACTAGTAAAGACAAAATTAAAGGAAAAGGAACTTGGAGTAATATAAAAACTAAAAAAGTGCAAGCTGTCAGAGCTAACATCAAAATTAATTGTGCTCGAAAAAATCCTAAAAGCTTCTCTTCAACTGTATCAGCAAAGTGCTGGCGCGATCTTTCCGGTACAACTCTTAAAACAAAATGCCAAACTTCTTCACCATTCATCAACATAAAAAGAGTAACAACGGCAATAAAAATAACATTTAGAAAATTGGTCAGAGAATATCCTAAAATACTGATAACATAACTAACACCTGATAAAGTCAAGTTTCTAATTGGTCCGGCAAGAGCGTTTAAATTTACTTGGAGATGGCGATTTTGGAGAAAAGTCTCTAATTGTTGGATGAAATAGCCAATAGAGTTAGCAATTTCTAAAACTCGATTAATTAATTCTTGACCTTGAAATAGTATTGCTAAACCGAAAGTGACTGCTAAGGCGACGATCGTTAAAAGGCTTACCAAGAAAACTAAGATAACTGCGACTGGGCGGGAAAAAAATCGCTCTAACCAGCGAACTGGGTAGTTCAATAAAGCAGCTAAAATTGCCGCAAAGGTGAAAATTACAATTACTGTCTCAAAATAACTAAAAAGCTGTATAGTCGCCCAACCAAAGGTGAATAATAGTAAAAACCGAATTATCAAGGAATTACTCAGTTGCCGTCGGAGATTATTCATCTTTCTTTTGCCTGATTTATTGAAATTGGTGGTAAAGCAAGATTAATTGCAGAGAGATACTTTTTCAGTAAAAGTTTTGCGCTATGAAAATTATGCCTCATCGAATAGCAAAAAAACAGCGAAGTTTTTGCTCCCGTCAATTAAGAGTTATCGTCTTGGTGGCGAGCTTAATCACAGTAGTCCCTGGTATTGGGCTAGCCCAGGTGGTTTCTCCTGCGCCGGCTACACCTCAAAAAACTAACTCGAAATCTATTCCCTCTAGTGAGGATTTTTTTGCGGATATCCTTGTTCTAGGACAGCCGGTGTTTCAGGTTGGTAGCTTGTCCGATTTGAGTGCATCTGAGCAATCAAACTAAATCTGCTTGTATTTGAGGAGAAGGAGGATAACAAACGATACTACGCTTGAATCATCTATTTGACTGATGCACCAATATATTTTAAACCCTGTAAAATTTGCTCGCGCTCAACTGAGTTCTCTAACAGTCGGTAGGTCAATGAACGGCTATACTGAGGCGGTGTGGTATACCGATCTAATTTGAGAAATAAAACTTCACGCCCATTAGTCACCATACTATAGAGAGTAGATTGCTTAGTAGGTGTACTCAGTAAATAAGTTAGTGCTTGGGGAATACCGACAGTTACATCCAGTCGTGCAGGTTTCGACTCGATTACTAGTACCCAAAGCAGATTTTGCACAACCAGAACGTCAATTCTGCCTTGAATCGGTGAATTATCTGGATCATCGGGAATTTCTAAAGTTGTTCCAACTTCTGTTTTGATGAGAAAGGGCGGTTGATAGAATCCAGCTAAATCTAGAAGTGGTGAAACCACAACAAGCTTAATCACTTCTTCCAGAGGCGAATCTTCAAGAGTTATATATTCATAATTCCGCCTCAGCCGCTCTAATCCAAGTTTTTCCATCTCGGTTAAGGCGGGAGCCTCATCTAACCATCTAGAAAAGAAGGAATCGTCAGAATCAAGCCTCACTCCAAAACGATTTCGGAGATCGCCCAACGTCAAAGTGCGAGCATTGATTGTCATATCAATTTAATACCTCTATATCTTAGGCTTGAACCAATTAGACCAGGCTGACCAACTTTGAACTATTTGGGCTAATTCTTCGTATCCCGCTGCATTAGGATGAGAGCCATCACCAGCTTTTACTTCAGCCATCCAAACAGGTGAATTGAATAATGGGGTAAACACATCTAAATAAGGAATAGATAATTCCTGACATAGCGTGGAAAAATGTTCAGAAAGGACTTTTACTTGAATATGTCTTTCTTCCTCAGATGTCGGTGGCGGACTTACCATTAAAACAGGATAGCTTTGTTTAGCAATGCTTAAAATCTGCCGTGCATTATTCAAGGAATCAATTAATTCAACTCGAAGTTTACCGTTTTCTATGGTGGTGTCATTAGTGCCAAATGAGAATACAATATAGTTGTCACAACCTACGGGTAGTCTCAGATCAGCCTCAGATTGCCATCGATTAAGTAGTTCTGTAGTTGTTTCACGCCGGATACCCAAGTTGTAATAAGTTACCGGGTATCCCTGCTCTGAAAGATTTACGCAGAGTCGTCCTGTCCATCCAAGATGCGTAGAGTCCCCTGTGCCATTAATAAACGATTCCCCAATAAAGCAAATCCGAATGTCTTTCATCGTTTCTACACTAACAATAACGGGTCTCTCGTTCAAGGCTCGCTTCTAAGAGCTTTTTGGCGATGTCACGGGCAATTAAGAGCGTTTCTGCGATCGTGCTTCCTTGGGCAACGAGTCCGGGAATATCGTCTGATGTGGCAAGGTAGAAGCCTTCAGGAAGTTTTTCGATATGAAGTGTAGCAACGTGTTCCATGTTTACTCGGTCTTACTCTTAAAATTTTCTATGATAACACCTCGGCTGACAGGTTGGATGTGGTCAGTTTTAGTATAAAGTTTAACTAATCTGTGTCCATACGAGCATTCTTACGTGAATCCGATATGACTAATCTAACTTGAGTATAAATAATTTACATATATTTTTTATACTAGCTAGAATCAGAGCCAAATATAAAAAAGTAATTTAAACTCAAGCAGCTTTTTTTCTCTAACCCACACGTAACTCATCAGTTCTATCTGCCTTCCACTGCTTCATCAAAGATATTGATTTGCTCTGGAGTTAAATCATTTAAGGTTCCTGACACCGCTTCAAGTACAAGAACACTATTAATCCTTTCTCTTAATTCACTATTGGAAATAGCTTCTAATTCTTCATCCGAAAAATCGTCAAATAGACTCATTATTAGGTGGATCATATCCTACTCTTCTAGCTTATCCTGAAATAAAGTGTCCTCTTGAATTAGATTTTCTACTATTCCCGATACATGAGATAATAGTGCTTGTTTATCGTCAGGTCTCTGCATAATTGTTTTTTGTTTTTATATTATCTAAATATCTTTACTCTAGTCTAAATAGGTAAGTGAAATAAATTATTCTTCTTTCGTAGAATTGCTACTAATAGCCAATTGCAGGAACTTTATGTTTTATTATATAGCTTAGTTTTATTTTGCCTACATACTTAATTAAGATATCGAAGACTCATTAGCTGGAAGGTATGTTGATAGTTTTCGCCCACAGGCTTTGTAAACGGTATAAATGAGAACCGATTTGGTAGAGTAAATCGCCTTTGCCTAATAAATAAGCTGCTGCTGTTTGTTTGCCTCCCAAGATAATGCTAGAGTCAGCTTCACTGGCGGTTCGCAGGGCAACTCTTCCTGGTAAATTAGAACGAATAATCGGGGTAACAACTTTGGCTTCTGGACGTTGGGTGGCAATAATTAGATGAATTCCCGCCGCGCGTGCCATTGCACCTAGTCGTTTAATACTCTGTTCGAGATCGTTGCGGATTTCTTTTTCTGCCATAAAGTCGGCATATTCATCAAAAATACAGACAATCCGAGGAATTGGTGATGACGTCTTTTGATTGAAAGTAGTGAGATCAGCACATCCAGCAAGTTCAAATCGTTGATAGCGATTTGCCATTTCTGCAACTAACCGATCCATTAACTCAATGGCGCGATCGCTATCTTTAACTATGGGTGAATACAACCACGGGATCTGCTCAAATTCGGGAAACGTTACGCGCTTGGGATCGACTAGGGCAATTTGGAGATGTTTTGGGAAGTGGCGAATCAGTAAACTCATTAGGAGCGATCGCAGAAACTCACTCTTTCCACTGCCAGTTGTACCACCAACTAAAAAGTGACAGGTATTAGGATCGGACAAATCAGCTTCTATTAGTTGACCTTCTAAATTTACGCCAATAGCAATTTTTATAGGTGCTGTTGGGGGTAAGAAATGCTGTGAAATATACTCCTCGAAACTGGCGACTTGCCGATCTAGACGTGGCAAATCCACGCTGACATAGCCCGCTTGAGGTGCAATCAATGGTGGGTTTGGCAACCCCATCTGTACCTGTAAGTCAGCGGACAATTTCAATAGAGTGTTAATTTTTACACCCAAATGCGGCTTGAGTTTCACCCGGATAAAAGCTGGACCTACAGATGTACCTTGATAATCAACATTAATATTGAAGGATTTTAATGTGGTAACTAATTCTTTACCTGTCGCATCGGGGCTAGGTGAATGATTAGCGTTGTCGGTTTTGAAGTGGATATCTTGTTTGCTCTTTTCTGTTAACTGTTCGTGTCCTACAAGCGGAGTAAAAAAAGTTTGACACTTTTGCTGTTGAGGACAAATTTTACACAGTTCGGGCTGAGTTGTGGATGGTGGTGGATTGAGTTGAGGTGGTTCCCAAGTCAGCCATTGCTGCATTTGTTGTAATTTGTGGGGAATCAACTGGTGTACTGTATTTTCTAACTCTTCCCAGGTATAGTGATACTCTTTAAACTCTGGCAAAACACAGTAAACCGCTGAGTCAACGGGAACTTTTTTCTTTTTCCAGAGCATATAACTGTAGAGGGCAACTTGGGCTAGTTGAGATGACGGATCTATAGGGTGATAAGTTTTGAACTCGACCACACAGAGACGCTGGAGTTCTAAGTTGAAGACTAAGCAATCAAACATTCCCGCTACCCTTTGCTGTGTACCATTAGGCAAGTGGAAATAATGCTCAAGCTTGTTTTCTTCAGAAATAAACGTCTTAGCAATTACCGTTTCTGCACTACAATAGCGCCGATTGATTACTAGTAACTCTGCCAAGCGTTTGATTAGTCTTTGTAATCCCTGCCACACTTGCAGCAGTGCTGCTTGGTTAACTTCTGTTTTATCAGCTTCTAGTAAGTAAGTAGAGAATTTTAGCTTGTAAAATAGATTTTGCATCTTAGCTGCTACTTCGTCTACCTGTAATTGTGCAGCAACTGGTTGAAAAAACTCTTCAAATTTCGGTTCGTTAATAGCTAAATTTACAAACTTATTAGCCAAGTCATGAAATATATTACCAATTCCTATAGAAATATCTGGTGGTAAAAATACCGTCTTACTACCAAATTTATGATTTAAATAAAATAGTCGAGGACACTCCAGTGCTACACGGACTTTTGTCACACTTAAAGAGGAATTATCAGGAACTGCTGATGTTAAATTTATTGAATTAATATTTACCATATCCAAAATATTACTGACAGCGCTAGGGTGAGAAATTTCTAATAAGCAACGATGTACTGAAGCAAGATAAACTACATCCATCGCCGCATATTGTAACTGTCTTTGTGTAAGCGGTCTTTGTCCCCAATCGCTTCCTTGTTCTTCTTTATCTACATTGGAAAAATGGCAGAGTTGTGCTGCTAATGTTTTAAGTTTTAAGTCTGATACTTGTAGGCGATCGCGAGTAATTTTTCTCGCCAACTTTAAGGTACAAGTGATATTTTGTGCGCTATTTCCTCCTAAATATCTTAGATCGAAGCTGGAGTTATGAAATACTTTTTCAATTTGCGGATTAACCATAATTTGACTAATAAAGTCTTTAGCCAGATCGGGTTGATCTAATATATCAAGAATATCAGCATGTTCTTCTGTTAAGTCTGTGCCACTAGACAATATCTGAATTAGAGACAGCCTAGGACGGGGAGTATTCCAGTCAGCTATTTCTGTATCTAACCATAAAATTTTGGCTGAGGCAAGTTGGCTAATCCGATTCTGGATTTCAGCCGGTTTATTCAAGTATTGCATTGACTAAAATATTACTTTTTGCTAATAAGTTTAAACTACGAGACAGATTGTTTGTGCTTCAGGCTTAGCTTTTGGGTTGATAATTTTAACTTTATTTTCTTCGCATAGCTGATATAATAGCTGTTGGATTTGTAATTCGCTTATCTGGACAAATTGTTCGCGAGCATTTTGAGTCAAAGCTTTTCTCCCCATAAATTGCTGGGTGATTACTAGATTCAACAAATAGTTCTTAATAGGTTGTAAATCTAAAGTATCTGATTTTGATTTAGTAATTTCACTTGAAACAATCTTCAACTCTTGTAATAAAAAGCAACCTTGAAAAATTTGGCACTGACGAATTAAATCTTGAAGTTCCTTTAAATTAATGCTTTTGCCTGCAACTACCAATTCATCAGCCATCGCTGAATTTACTAAATTATGGTATGTTACCAAATAATGAACAGAGGACAGATTTGGTCGGATGTGATGGTGCTGAGTATGTGTGAAAATTTGTCTGTAGATTTGATTGCCAGCAAGTTTTGGATTTCCTACGTCTCCAGCACGAACCAGTTGTAAAATTTGGCACTGATCGTTATCGATCGCTTTTTGGCAAGCACTCATAATATCAAAAAATGGTCTCATCCCAGGATCTTCTGTCCAGACTATGCCAATCCGTTTTTTCTGACTAGGCTGATAACTCAAGGAATTATTGGCAAACCTTCCAGCTAGGAGTTTAGGTTTAATTCCTGGGACTTGTAAGGCAGTTAAGGCTTCTTGCAACATCCGAATAAGATCGGGAATCGCTACTAGGGTAATTTTGGTAATTTTTCCTTGAACTTTTTTATATTCCTGCTGCCATAGTAATTTAAATTCTGCTTGAATTTTATCTATTATCGGAGGCATTGGGTGTGGTAGTGGAGTTTTACCATCCGGCCTTGAAGATTTAAGCAGTTGTGGATCTTTAATTAGCCCTTCCTTATATTTTTGGAATAATTGTTTCCCCAACGTCAGCGCCTGACGAGGTGAAGCTTTTTGACTGGGAAATTCTTTCACCAGCACTGATTGAGTTAAGGGGTAAATCGCAGATGGTTGCTCTTCAGCAGCTTGTTGGTGTAACGCATAAAGTCGTGTTGCTAAGAGGGATTCGACTTCTTGCAGGGTGATACGTTTCAGGCGAACCTTTAAACTAGCTCTGTCCAAGTCCGAAGGCTGAACTCGCTTGTAATTGTTATTCCAGGTACTTGTCCTAATGCTGATAATGATCAGGAAACCTTTCCACGCGCCGTTGTATATCGTAGATGTGACGTTAAATAAAGCTTGGAGATCAATAGAACCATCTGGCAAACGACCAATGTTATCTAACTGGTCGAAGCATAATACAATGGGCTGAGTTTTAGCAGATATCTTACTAAAGTTGCCTAAAATTCCTCGCGCCTTATCTTCATTATCAATATCTTGCTTGACGCTAAGTTTTTTCAGACTTTCTTCATCTAAAGATTCGCCCTTCAACCATTCACAGGCTAGAGGGTATAGGTCTGGATTGGTCAAGCTATAAAGAACACCAAAAAATTCATTAGCGTTGTAAATTCCTGAAGTACCAATAGATTTTTTGAGGATATTAATGAAGTCTTGGCGATCTCGGACTGTATCTGTTTTTGTTTGCCCAAAGACGCCTTTAATTCTATCGATTAAACTTTGCTGTTCTCTTTTTAACCCGCTCCTAATAGTAGACAGAAAGCTTTTTAGCCACTGGATTAATTGAGAATCTGCTTGACCTGTTGGAGCATTAACTAGGCTATCTACGGTATAACGTAGGATGTGCCGCCAAATATGATCGCTATGGGAGAAGGGATCGATATAGACGAAAAAAGCGCGATCGTTTAGCTTTTGCTTCAGCCGACCCATAAAGTGGGTCTTTCCCGATCCTCCGTCACCATAAAGGATCAGCGTGCGACTTTGACGATCTTGAGCAACAGAGGCTAAAACACTTTCAATTTGAGTTAATTCTTCTTGATGAATAGATTCAACAGTAGGAGATGGGTTTTCCTCTGCCCAAAAGTTACGCGCGGCTATGTTATCAAATGGGTTAAGCGATTGTTTAATAACTTCGTCAATTTTTGCCATAATGATACATCTAATATTTTAATAGTTATTGTGCTGAGATTTTAATGTATGTAGCTAGTTCACTATGATAAAAAATAGCGATCCACCACTGATTTGAGGAATTCCAGCCTCAATTTGTTCAGGAGTGTAATCCTGTGGTTCGGCCAAGGTACTCATCTCAATTTTGTCAGCTTTTTCTAATCGATATAGCATTTGATCTAATTCGTCTCGTGTTAATGGAGGTTGTAAATTTTGCCGCAGATGGAAGATTGGCAAATAATTATCTGTACTGAGATCCGTGTCTAATTTCCGGATGATTTGTAAAACATCTTCATCGCTAACGGCATCCGGTACAACTACTGGTACGCATACGGATTTTCGCAAAAAACGGAGGTAATTGCTCAGCAGATCTAGACTGAGAACAGGTGAGGAGCCTTTTTTGGGGTTGTAATCATCACGCAAATATTCAATTCCGCGCTGAGTCAGCCACACCTCAGGTTTAGTTTTTTTGATTTTGGTTTCAGCTTCAATTAACCCGCGATCGCTCAGATTTTTCAATATCTCCTCTTTCTCAGGAGCTTTCAACGGTGACATGGTGATTTTGCTAGGAGTAATTTTACCAGCAGCTTTAGATATCTTTTCCAGCACCTTGAGTTCTCTGTCTGTGAGGGGTGACAAAGCTGGTTCGATTTTGAGTAGGGCGCTACCAGTGGGTAAAATTTTAACTGTGGCAATTTCTTGGGAAAAGCCTATGAGTTCGCGATCGCCCAATTTTTGACAAATTTTGTCTTTACCTTTGAAAGCTTTGAAGCCACTTGCTGTCAGGCTTGAGCGATAATTAGTACAACCTAACAATTTCAGTAGGAACTTTAACTCATCTGTATCCATGCGAGCATTCTTACGTAAAGCCGATATGACTAATCTAGCTTGAGTATGAATAAATTACACATATTTTTTATACTAGCTAGAATCAGAGCTAAATCTAAAAAAGTAATCTAAACTCAATCAGTATTTTCCTCCAACCCACAGATTGAGGAAAAATACCTTTTTTTAAGCGAAGGCGATCGTTTTTTAGCTTGATTAAACTCAAACTCCTCTCGACAGCCAATTCTCTAAGTTAAGATTCTGCACTCTCAACATATCAGAATCATTAGAAACAAGGATTAAATCATGTGTAATTGCTGTAGCAGCTATTAATACATCTGCATCCTGTATCGGTGTACCTTTTATTTTTAGATCTGCGTGTATTTCGCAAGCTTTCTCGACCATTGCGATATCGTCCAAAAATATAATTTTATAGTATATACATAGTCGAGCTAACTCAGCTAGCTGTCTTGTCGCATTTATTGCTAACAATCCTCGTTTCACCTCGTAATAAGTTATACAACTTATAAATACTTCTTGTCCTCGAAGACGTACCTTCTCTAGTTTGTTTTTGATAATTTTATTATCCTTTAAAATAGCTGACACAATATTTGTATCCAGAAGGTAGCTCATCAACTTTATCTGCCTTCTACTGCTTCATCAAAGATTTTGATTTGCTCTGGAGTTAACTCATTTAAGGTTCCTGACACCGCTTCAAGTACAAGAACACTATTAATCCTTTTTATTAATTCAGCATTGGAAATAGCTTCTAATTCTTCAGTTGAAAAAGTGTCAAATAGACTCATTATCAGGTGAATCATCTCCTGAGCATCTAGCTTATCCTGAAATAAAGTTTCCTCTTGGATAAAATTTTCTACTATTTCCGATACATGAGATAACAGTGTTTGTTTATCATAAGATGTTTGCATAATCTCTCCAATTCTCTATTATCTGTATATTTTTATTGTAATCTAATTAAAATATTTTAGACTATTTTGCTCGTGC
>JBBQRU010000119.1:0-17274 GCA_038214545.1 Cyanophyceae cyanobacterium
TCGTTTGATTGAGTGCTTCATTCGCACCCTGGTTGAATTGATGGGAATGCGGATGAAAACTATGGGTTCAACGACTATGAACTACCCTCTTCTGAAAAAAGGCGCAGAACCAGACAACGCCTACTATATTCAAAATCAACCGTTGGTGAAAGGGCGTGATGTGGATTTCAGCCAAGATCCGCCTCCTGATTTGGTCGTTGAGGTAGACATTACTCATACGGATATTGCGAAAAATCAATTTTACGCCAGCATTGGGGTGCCAGAGTTTTGGCGGTTCAATGGCAAGGTATGGCGGGTTTACGAGCTTCAGGAAGGGGTTTATGTGGAAGCCGAAGGTAGCCCCACATTTCCTCAAGTGCCGAAAGAGTGGCTGTATGCTTTTCTCTTGCAGGCAAAAGAGGATGAAATTGAGGCTGTGCGATCGCTCAGATTTTGGTGGAAGGAGCAGCATTAAGAATTTTTATTTGTGATTTCAAACGTAATGGATAGCGTCGCCACGTCATTTGTACTGATGCTGTATGAAGATTGTGTGCTACGGGTACTGAGATCGGATAGCAAATCTGTCATAGCATCAGCACCGCGTTCGATTGGACCGCGAACAGTTGATTGTTCTGCTGCTAAAGTTTGTAGTCGTTTGAAAACCGCATCCAGTGGTTGACGACTAGTGACAATTAATGCTTCACCCTGACCTATTACTTGTGGGAGTAACTTAAAGGCGTCACCATCATTGGGGTTAGGTACTAATCGCGAGCTTTGGGGAGCAATTTGACTAATTTTCTTTAAATCACCATCGGTGTAAATATTTGGAAATAAAATTGCGAGTTTTCCACTAGGACTGACAAAGGCGATCAGCAGATATAGTGGTGTGGTTTCATGAGAGGAGATTTTAAACTGAAAGGGAGTTCCTAAAGAAAGCGATCGCTTGCTCTCAGTAACGTCAATACTACGAGTACTCGCTTTCGCAATTACCAAATCTGGCTGCTTTTGCGGATGTAGCTGCACCTCTACATTCAGATTCGAGGTTTTGGCATTCAGGGTTTGGCGTACAAGATGAGCTGCTACTAAAGATTGTAGTTTTGGGCTGAGGCGATTAATTGCTATGGTTGCTGACTCACCCGCCTGCTCAAAAGATTTTGGTAACACCTCTAAATTAGATGAAAAGAGAGCAATACTATCAAGTGGCGGTTTTTCGTTAGTGCGAATTTGGGTATGATAGGCTTTAATGACGCGACTGAGAATATAGTTGACTCCAGTTGCATAGGAGCGATCGCCTGTTTGCGCTGGCACAACTTCAATCCGGTTTAGCTGTGTCAAAGCTGCTTTAATTGTTGCAAATTCGTTAGTTAGGGATAAATCGAGACCAATTCGTAGCTTGATATCATTGGGAATTACGCGGCTTGATTCCTGTAACAAAGTTCCTCTTTGCACAGATCCTGACACAGAAGCCATCGCCGTTAGTCCTTGACGCGACTCTAGGGTGACATTTCCTGCACCTCGTCCGACTGTGTCCAAAATTGTGAATGTTGATCCCGGTGCAAATGCTTCTAAAGTTTGGGGATCTAATCCTCCCAACCAAAGTTTAGCTTTGTTACCAATCACCTGCTGCACAACGGCTTGAGCACTACCTTTCTGGGCTGGAGTAAAGTAAATTGGTTTAGTGGTGCTGTTTGCTTCCAAGTCAAATACAGGTTCTTGGTAGCCTGTGAGAGATTTGAGTGATCGCGGTATTACTGACTGAGTATCATTAATTGTGGCAGTTTGTGCCCAGAGATACTGTGTCAATAAGTAAGTAAAGGCACCAGCGTTAAATTCATACTTACCAGAAAACGTCCAGTCTTGGGCTTCTTGTTGTCTTAATGCGGCTGCGAGTACTGCACCTTTGGCAACACCAGCAGTACGTAAACGAAGGAACTCTTGCGGCGAGAGATTTAACTGTTTGAGCCAGCGTTGTTGATATTCTCGTTCAGCTACACTCTGTTTTCCACCTGGTGCAGATCGAACTCTCGCCGTACCTCGGGTACCGCCTCCAGAATAGCAACAGTCGAGAACAGCCGTAAAATTATGGGTTTGTAATGCAGACATGAGTAAGAATAGCGTACTCCCCATGATGTCATTGACGCTACCATCTCTTTGGCGATAGACGGCATCAAACGGTACAAAGGTACTATTTAAGGGTTGTCCTTTAATCGGATTGGGATCGAGAATTTGCGAACCGTGACCGGAAAAGTGAAAGACAACGACATCACCAGGTTTCGCTTGCTCAATGAGATGAGTCTGAAAGGTTTCTAGAATTCTGTCACGGGTAGCATCACCATCTCTAAGAATCTTGATATCTGTTTCTTGAAAGCCAAAGCGATGGGTGAGAAGTTCGTGTTGTAGGTCAACATCCGTGTTGCAACCAGAGAGGGGGAATAATTGGCGATCGCCTCCTAAATATTTGTCAATTCCCACTAATAGGGCTAATTTACGCGGTGTACTTTGGGCGAGAACTTGAGCATAGCGATCGCCTTGGCAGATAATACCCCATTGACTCAAAGCCAGGGTGGTAAATGTTGAACTAGCGGCTTGCAAAAAATGACGGCGTTTCATAGGAGTATATAAATATAAAGGATTACGGAAGTTTCTGGTTTAGAGACCGTTGCCAAGTAAGATAAACGGTGCCCAGTAATAAGGATGAGAGGGATCTTTCGTAGTATCCTTGCGAGTGGGAGTGTCAGGACGAATGGGAATCACCGTCGGCAATTCAGGACTGCGGTGTGCTTGGTCTGTCGCAGTAGTCTGACCTCGCAGCAGTGTGAGTTGAGCTTGACGCAAAGCTTCGGCTTTAGTGATTGGTGTTTGTTTCGTAGCTTTCGCCAGGTTGCGATAAAACTGTTGCATTAATGTAGTGGTACTACCATCATTTACCTCCCATAGAGACGCCATTACCGATTTGGCTCCGCGATTGATAAAATAGAAGGCAAGAGTATTAATTTCGATGCCATCTTGCTGCTGGCGATCGGCAAGCGCAGTTTGGCAGGCTGATAATACAACCAAATTAATGTCGCTTAAGCCGGTTAGGGTTGTAATATCGTCTGGTTTGAGTTCATTTCCATTACCTAAAAGAATAAATGATTCTTTGGGATTTGTAGGGTCAAAGACGCCGTGGGTGGCAAGATGCAAAACCTTGTGTCCTTCGAGGCTACGTTGCAAGGTAGGCAGATCAAAGGCAGTGTTGAGATATTTTTGCCCTGGAAAAATCCCCTGATTAGTGTTCGTTTTGACGATCGCATCTAATTCTGCTGGTACATTGTTCAAAGCGCGAAAATTCAGGTGTGGTTTAGAGACTGCATTAGAGAGTCCCATCGCTAAAATTTGGGTGTTTTGGATACCAACCGGAAGTCGCGCATTCTTGTCGTAGTCTTGGTTGAGCACATTATGGATACTGTACTTCTCAATTAGATATTGTTTCCCGTCATAGAGGGTGCTCATGGGTATGTAGCGGGTTTCGCGATCGAGCGCAAACACCAGATTTTTCACTTGGTTGCTTTGAAGTTCTGGCTCTAGGTCTTTTATGAGCCAGTTGTAGAGTTTTTGACTGACGACTTTTACTTTTGCTGTCTCATCCACACCGCAAGTCGTTTTTTGACAGTATTCCATTAAGTTACGAAACTCTTTGACAGTTTTTCCTAATTCCTCTCGTGAAACCGGAATTTTCAGGGTTTTGACTACTCCTTTAGCACCATAAAGTTGAATCCACATTTCTTTTTCCAGAACTAAAGGATAAATCATCACGGTATTCGGTTCGGCTTCGACAATATTCTGAGCTTTGCCGAGTTCTTTCGGGTCAAAAAAGCCGTCATCACTAGCGCGGTTGGCGCGGATTTCTTTGTCAATTTCTCCTAAATGCTGAGTAAAGTCTTTAATTGCTTTAGTCTTGCGTTGCTCTAGCTCCGAAGATTGCGGACAGTTTGTGCGCTTGCACTCGTCAATTTGTCTTGCCAATGCAATAATTGAAGGACTTTGAGTGGGGATTTTAGCATCATTTGCTGTCAGCGGAATATTCGGTTTGTCTGCCGTACTTCTATAACCTGTGGCTTCTCGTAGTTCTTGATTGCGGATTAATTGTTGGACTTGAAATGCTTCTTTATCCCGATGTTGAGAAAGTAGCAATTCGGCAAGTTGACGATAGATATCAGAAACTTTGGTATGATTTAAGTCTACCGTCGATTCTAGAAAAGAATTCTGTAACTCTGGAGGCAGACCCTCAATGCTATGTCGAAATTCTTGAATTTTATTGATAGATTCTTTGTAGTATTTGATGGCAACACTAGGCTGATTTAAATCGCGGTAAATGCGAGCTAAACCTGCGTAGTTGTAAGCATCTGTATCAGTTTGTGTTTTGATAGCTAGCGCTTGTTGGTAAGTAGCGATCGCTTGATCTTTGCGCCCAAATTTGGAATGCAAACTTGCCAGTAGAGAAAGTGCGTCTTTTTCCCAAACGGAATTTTGAGTTTTGCGGGTAAATACCAGAAAGCTTTGCGCGGCGGACACTGCTTTGGCATCGTCACCCAACTCACCATAACCAACACTTAGTGCTCTAGTTGCAAAGGCTTCTAAACGAGGTATTTTAATTTCCTGAAAAATACTTAAAGCTTTTTGGGATAACTCCACAGTTTTTTGTGGTTCACCTTGAGAAAAATAGGTATAACCTTGAGCAAATAAAGCAATACCTTCACTTTGACGGTTTTTCAGTTGCTGCGCTGTAGTCAGTGCTTGTTGATAGAATTCACGGCTCTTCTTGTAATCTCCCAAATTACTATAAATGTCGCCTAGAGTAAATTGAGGATAAATTAACAGCGGTGGACTTTTGAGTGATTGAGCAATTTGCAAACTTTGTTGAGTTAGTAACAAAGCTTGTTGATAATTTTTTCCTGAGATATAATAATAATTGCCGAGACTGTTGAGAGCAATCGATTCTAAGCGAGGATCTTTTAAGTCTCTGGCAATTTTTAAACCTTGCTCAATTAAATCCTTGGCTTTGGGATAATCGCCAATCAGTCTGTAGGCATTGCCTAAATTAATTAGTAACTGTCCTTCTCCGGCGCGATCGTTGATTTTCCGTGCTGCCGTCAGATTGGGTTCTGCAATTGCAATTACTTTTTGAAATTCTCCCAGTGCATTATAGATTGCGCTGAGTGTAATAGTAGCTGAGACTTCGCTTTGGAAGATGTTATTTTTTTTGGAAATTGCCAAAGCATTTTCTGCTGTTTGTATTCCTTGCTCATATTTACCTTGATATTGATAGATTAGACTAATTTGGTTCAAAGCCAAAACTTCATCACCAGGTTTTTTTGATTCTTGTGATAATTTCAAGGCTTGCGTTCCTATCTCCAAAGCTTGGACAGTATCTCCTAAAAGTAAATAATTTTGAGAGATATGTACCAACGCATAGATTTCAAATATCGGAAGATTTGCTTTTCGTAAAACTACCAATCTTTCTTGTACAGTAGCCATAGCTTTTTGATAGTTACCTTGTTTTTGGTAAATATTCTCTAAAGCATCTAAAGCTGTACTCTCTAGCTGTGGGTTTCCCAGTACTTTGGCAATTGCTAACAGTTGGTTGGCGAATTCCAAGGCTTGCTGAGGATTTCCCTGTTTGTTGTAAGCGTAGCTTAAACCCTCTAAAGCATCTGCTTCTAATGATGCTTCTTTGATTTGCCGTGCAATAGTTAAAGCCTGCTGATTGAGTGCAATAGCTTTTGGGAAATCTTTAAACGTGTTAGTGTATAAAAACCCTAATTTAAGCAGTGCTGTTGCTTCTAATTCTGGGTTATGGACGGTTTGCGCGTATTTCAATGCTTGTTGTGCATAATCAATAGCCTTATCATATTGTCCATTTTGTTTGTAGACAAAACTTAACTGTTGCAAGGCATAACACTTTACTCGCAAAGGCTCATCTTTTAAATTCGGTGCTAAGTTAGAAATGTCAATTTGTTGCGCTACGCTTATGGCTTGCTTGTATGTATCTATTGCCTTTAGGTTTTCTCCCTTTACAAAATAAATATTAGCCAATTCAATTAAATTACCTGCCTCAATAATTTTCTTATTCTGTGCTCGCGCAATTTCTAACTCTCGTAGTTTTACCTCAAGTTGTTTTTTCGTTTTATTTTGATACAAATAAATGCTTCCAAGATGGCCTAAAGCCGATGATTCTACATCTAAGTTTTTGATTTCTCGCGCAATACTCAGCGATTGTTGCAAGAGTTCAATTGCTTTTTGAGGTTCATTTAAGATAGAGTAAGCATATCCTAGATTATCTAATGAGTCAGCTTCTAATTTACGATTTTTCAGAACTCTGGCTAGGGAGAGAGCTTCTTGCGATAGTTCAATAACCTGAGAGGATTCTGACTTTGCTTGGGAGTGCAGTCCACTTGCTATATAAGAGGCTATTTTTTCATTATGCAATACTGCCAACCAATTTAGTAAATTCAGTTGTTGGGGGAGAAGCTGTTTTGACCTTGCTAAGACTAATGCTTGCTGCCTAATTTCTAGAGCACGTTCTTTATTATTTTGAATAGAGTAAATTCCTGATATCTGGCTGAGAATCTCAACCTCTTGAGAGTATAATCCACATTCTCTAAATATCGGTTGTGCTTGAGATAATATTTGTAGCTGTAAATCGTATTTGTTTTGGAAAGAGTAAATAAAAGCTATTGACCTCAGAGTTTTGGCTTCTTGGGCGCGGTTTTTTAACTCTCGATTCCAGGATAATGCTTTTTGTGCAAATTCGAGAGCATGGGGATAGTCTTTCAACCCGATGTAGGCTCCTGCTATCCTCCTTAGGGTAAAGGCCGCTTGGAATTTATCTTCGGTTTCTTGAATTGCCAAGGCTTGGTTTAATATTGACAAACCCTGGGTATATTGGTTAGAGTCAAAATAATAAGCTCCAATCCGGCTGAGGGTTTTGCCTTCGCCAATTCGGTCTTTGACCTCTCGGCGGATTACCAAAGCTTGTTGTAAGCTTTTTAAAGCTTTATCTTGTGGTCCTTGGAATTCATAAGCAAAGCCAATATTATCCAGGGTTTCTCCCTCGCCTGTTCTGTCTTTTAACTCCTGACGAATAGCCAAAGCGGGTTGCCAGACTTCTAAAGCTTTGTCATATTGCTCTAACCCAAGGTAAACTTCACCTATGTTGTTGAGGGTTTGCCCAATTCCGGCTTTGTCGCCCTGCTGTTTGCGGATTTCCAACACTCGTTGATAGGTTGAGAGTGCTTGCGGGTATTGTCCGAGGCGATATTGCTGCACACCCTCATTGAACAATCGATCTGCATTAGCTTTCTCAGATATCGGCGGAACTCCTTGAGCTAGAACCGGAAGTTCCGCTTGGTGAATCAGGGCGATTGAGGGTGTGACAACAGCCAACATCAAGCTGAAAAATATTAATCGGGGATGCATTTGTTTTCTCTCCCAAGAAAAACTAATAAGCGGCAGTCAACGAGAGCGTAGACTAAACTAGTTATACGCAAGAATGCTGAGTGAATTTATAGTATTTATTACAATACCAGCAGTCACAGCGATCGCGTAGATTACGTACACTGACGTAATATCCTTCTGCTCTACCAGAGGTTATGCAACTTTTATGGATAAATTTTTGGCATTTAATCTCACACTGATGCCTGGAGGCTTATGGCTCATGCTTTTCTACTACATTTTCAAGTGCGAAGGGTGAGTTACTAAAGCGATGTTCTAATACGTCTGCGATCGCTCTCCTGAAGCGGGCGATCTGTCTCAACTTGCACCGCTACACCGGGATAACTCGTCTCATCGGGAATGAAGTTAAGCGTTATGAGTTTGTATGTAAAAGCGTTGGCAAGAATGGGAATGAGTCACCTTGGTGAATTACTAAAAATTCTGAGGCACAAACACCCGAATAAAGGGTTGTTTTCGGTAACGACGGTAAATATCAAAATCCTTGTCGAGAGTTGCGATAGCATTGACGTCTAGCCGCTCGGAAATAACAATGAGGGATAAATCGGCAAAATCACCTGGTAGGTCTGCGTACTGCTCGTTGAGTTCTGCGATCCTTGCGAAATCCCTAAGTATGAGCGCTTCACACTCATAAACCTGACTGTTCAGATGCCTCAAAAAGAGATTTTGAACACGCCAATCAGCACTTAGAAGGTACATTACTTCGGTCACACAGGCAATTGTCGTTATGAATCGACTAGTTGTGTTGGCGAAGAACTCTTTGACTTGAGTATGGTATCTATCTCTTGAGTTATAGAACGCAACCAGCACGGAGCTATCAAGAAGGATCAAAGAACCATCAACCATGAATTTCACTGTTGCTGTTGTTGTTCATAGCGTTGCTGGATGTGGTTAGCAATTGTTTGTTTTCGTACATCGCGATCTGACAAATCACTATGTCCTTTCAATAGATGTTCAGGGTAGCCACCCATTCGCTCCAGAACGGTTTGCCGAGGTTGAAGCGAATGCCAGCGATCGTGAAGTAGCTGCTTAATCAGGTCGCTGCTATTCGTTTTCTCCTGAGCAAGAATCTCGACTAGATATTTTTCCGCCTCAGTATCTAGGTTGATATTTAACACAAGTAGCCTCTTTTGGGATTCTTTGACTATGACCAGTCTAAACCATCATCGATATCGCTATGAAACTCCGCTATTTGAAAATATTCCTCTGTAGATTGATTTCCAGCAGCGAACATCCCCTTGAATAAGATTTTCTATAGATTTTTCCAAGCTTCGTCTTCCTCTGGATCGAGCCAAATTTTATTTAGTGATGACTCACTCAACTCCTGAAAATCTTTCAATAATGTATATGAATAATCAGGAGCACCAGCTTGTAAGTTATTCAATCTTTCTAGTGGCAGCCCTGTCAATTTTGCTACTTGCAATAAATCAATTCCTTCTTTAAACATATTGAGTGCAACTTGAGTCAACCCCTGCTGCAAACCTTGTTCCCATGCTTCGCGTAAAGCTGTAGGTTTAATTACGGAGTCATGCATGACTTTCACTTACTTAGGCTTGTATTTCGATTGTAACCGAATCAAGTTACTAAATTCAAGGCTAAGTAAATCTGTAAATAATTTTGCATGACTACTTCAAACTTGCGTATTTTTCATACCTACACACATGCGATCGCTCATACTGGTCAATCCTTGGTCAAAAACGGAATCGTTTTATAATCCATTGCCAATTAAGATAAATGGTGCCCAGTAGTAAGGATGGGAAAAACCAGGCGCAGTATCGTGGCGTGTGGGAGTATTAGAAGCAGTTGGAAGTATCCACGATCCTTCGTCCGTGCGGCGACCGTTGGCTTTTTGTGATGTCGTTTGACCGCGCAGTAGGGAGAGTTGACTGTCGCGCAACGCTTCAGCTTTAGTGATTGGTGTTTGTGCAGTAGATTTACTGATGTTTTGGTAAAACTGTTGCATCAATACCGCTGTACTGGAGTCGTTAACTTGCCACAGTGAAGCCATCACCGCCTTCGCTTTAGTTATGCCGAGGAAGTAAGAACTAATACCGGAAATTTCTACACCATTTTGATTAGCACCACCGCGTGCGGTTTCACACGCAGACAGCACTACTAAATGCACATCACCCAAATTCTGCAACAGATTAATTTCCGAAATTGGTAACTTTTTACCAGTACCTAACAAGAGGTAAGAATCTTCCGGATTGTTGGGCTTAAATGCGCCATGTGTAGCAATGTGTAAAATTTTCTTACCTTGCACGTTGTCGCGCAGCGCTTCCCAGTTAAATTTTTGGTTGAGGAACTCTAAACCTGGATAAATTCCTTGAGATTGAGTATTTGTATGGACTATGGCAGCTAATTCTTTGGGTACATTGCCTAAAGCCGGAAGACCAGCTACAGAATCCGACACACCCAGTGCTAAAACTTGGGTATTTTGCGTACCGGGTGGTAAGCGATCGCTCATATTGGTCAACCCAGCAGAGATGACTGTTGACACGTTATAATTTTCTACTAGATATTGATTGCCATCAAAAACAGCGCTCATGGGAATATAGCGGGTGGAACTATCGAGGGCAAACACCAAGTTTTGAATTTTGTTAGCTTTGAGTTCTGGTTCTAGCGGTTTAATCAGCCAGTCATAAAGTTGTTTACCAGTTGCTTTAACTTCAGCGATATTAGAATGAGGATTTTGTAATAACTCTCGGAATTTAGACACAGTCGAGTCTAGCTGAGTTTTACCTACACCGTTAATTTCCACAGCTTTGATGACAACACCTTTAGATGCCCAGAGAATTGAGATTTTGTCTTTTGAGACTAAGGGATAGATCAATACTGTGCCTGGTTGCTTCACAATATTTCCGGCGGCATCCAGGAAATTACCAGGGTAAATTAGATTTGGGTCTTTGCCATTATATGACTGTTCGATCTCTTTAATCTTTTTAGCAAATTCCCGATTTAAATCGTCCCGCTGATTTCGCAATTCTGTGATTTTAGAACATTTTTGCTGTTCACACTCATCCAAACGCTGTCCAAAAGCGATTAAACTACCTTCAGCTTTTTGGATTTCTGTTTCTTTTGGTGTCCGAGGGATTTCAGTTTTCTGACCGCGTGTGCCGTTGAATTCGCTGATTTCCTGCACCTTTAATAGTTCTAAAACTTGCTGTGCTTCTACATTTCGCCCTTGAGAAATTAGTAATTCTGCTAACTGACGATAAATATCAGCAGTTTTTACCTGGTCGAAATCAACTGTTGCCTTTAAAAAAGATTCTTGTAATTGTGGTGGTAATCCTTGGATGCCGTGCCGTACTTCCTCAATCTTATCAATGCCTTGTTTGTAGTATAAAATCGCCCGGTCTGGCTGCTTTAAATCGGCATAAGTTCGTCCTAAACCAATATAAATACCCCAATCGTTACCCGTAACTTGATTATCTGTTTTAATTGCTATTGCCTGATTTAAAATATCTATGGCTTGCTCTTTTCGCCCAAATTTGCGGTGTAAATCTCCTAAATTACTGAGGGCTAACTTTGACCACACAGGATTTTGAGTTGTTTTAGCAAACGTCAAAAATGTTTGCGCTGCTTCAATTGCTTTGGCATCATTACCTAATTCTCCGTAGCCAATACTCAGCATTCTTGTCGCAAATGCTTCCAGTCGCGGTACTTTTATTTCTCGGAAAATATTTAAAGCTTGTTGAGATAACTCTACAGTTTTTTGTGGTTCATTTTGGGCAAAGTAGGTCCCAGCTTCAGCAAATAAAGCGATACCTTCACCTTGACGGTTTTTCAACTGCCGGGATGTCTTGAGTGCTTGTTGGTAAAATTCTCTAGATTTGGCGTAATCTCCTAAGTCATTGTAAATATTACCTAAGCTAAATTCGGGATTAACCATCAGCGGTGGACTTTTTAGGTCTTGAGCGATTTTTAAACTTTGTTGAGTTAATTCCAGAGCTTTTTGATAATTATTCAACGATGTATAGTAAGTGCCAAGACTATTGAGGGCAATCGATTCTAAAGCAGGATTTTTCAGTTCTCTAGCAATCTTTAAACCTTGTTCAATTAAATCCTTGGCTTTGGGATAATCGCCAATCAGTCTGTAGGCATTGCCTAAATTAATTAGTAACTGTCCTTCCGTGGCGCGATCGTTGATTTTCCGTGCTAACGTCAGATTGGGTTCTGCAATTGCAATTACTTTTTGATATTCTCCCAGTGCTTGATAGATTTCGCTAAGTATAACAGTAGCTAAGACTTCGCCCATGAAGTTTTTGTTTTTTTGGGAAATTGCCAAAACATTTTCTGCTGTTTGTATTCCTAGCTCGTATTTACCTTGATATTTATAGATTTGACTAATTTGGCTCAAAGCCGAAACTTCCTCATCAGGTTTTTTGGATTCTTGTGCTAATTTTAAAGCTTGTGTGGCTGTCTCTAAAGCTTGGACAGTATCTCCTAAATCTAAATAATTTTGAGATATTTTTAACAACGCATTGCTTTCAAATATCTGAAGGTTTGCTTTTCGTAAAACTATCAATTTTTCTTGTGCAATAGCTAGAGCTTTTTGATAGTTACCTTGTTTTCGATAAATATGCTCTAAGGCACCTAAAGCGTTACGCTCTAGCAGTGGGTTTCCCAGTCCTTTGGCAATTGCTAACATTTGGTTAGCGAATTCCAAGGCTTGCTGAGGATTTCCTTGTTCGTTGTAAGCGCCGCTTAGTCTCTGTAACGCCTCTGCTTCTAATGATGGTTCTTTGATTTGCCGTGCAATAGTTAAAGCTTGTTGATTGACTACAATAGCTTTTGAAAAATCTTTAAAAGTGTTAGTATATAAAAACCCTAAATCAAGCAGTGCTGTTGCTTCTAGTTTTGGTTTATGAATGGTTTGCGCGTATTTCAATGCTTGTTGTGCATAATCAATTGCTTTATCATATTGCCCAATTTCTAGGTAGATAAAACTTAAGCGTTTCAAGGCAGAAAACTTTTCTTGCAAAGGAGCATCTTTAACATTCGATGCTAAGCTAGAAATGTCGATTTGTTGCACTACGCTTATGGCTTGCTAGTATGTATCTATTGCCTTTATCTTTTCTCCCCTATTCTGATAAATCTCAGCCAAACTAATTAAAAAATTTGGCTCATTAAGTTTATCATTTTGTGCTCGCGCAATTTCTAGCAGTCGTAGTTGTATCTCTAGTTGTTGTTCCGTTTTATTTTGAGATGTATAGATATATACAAGAGCATTTAAAGCCGATGATTCTATATCTAAGTTTTTGATTTCTCGCGCAATACTCAGCGATTTTTGTAAGAGTTCAATTGCTTTTTGAGGTTCATTTAAGACAAAATAAGCATATCCTAGACGATTTAATGATTGAGCTTCTAATTCACGATTTTTCAGAACCCTGGCTAGAGAGAAAGCTTCTTGCGATAATTCAATAACCTGAGATGATTCTGTCTTTGCTTGGGAGTACAGTCCACTTACTATATAAGAGCTTATTCTTCCAGTATGAATTTGTGCCAACCAATTTAGTAAATCCAGTTGTTGGGGGCGAAGCTGGTTTGACCTTGCTAAGACTAATGCTTGCTGCCCACTTTCTAGAGTACGGTCTAGATTATTTTGATTATAGTAAATTCCTGATATCTGGCGGAGAATCTGAATCTCTGAGGAATGAAGTCCACATTCTCTAAATATCGGTTGTGCTTGAGATAATATTTGTAGCTGTAAATCATATCTGTTTTGGGAAGCGTAAAACATAGCTATTTGCGCCAGCGTTCTGGCTTCTCCGGCGCGGTTTTTTAACTCTCGATGCCAGGATAATGCTTTTTGTGCAAATTCGAGAGCGTGGGGATAGTCTTTTAGTCCATAGTAAGCTACTGCTATCCTCCTTAGGGTAAAAGCTGCTTGGAATTTATCTCCGGTTTCTTGAATTGCCAAGGCTTGTTTTAATATTGACAAACTCTGGGTATATTGATTAGAGCCATAATAATAAGCTCCTATCCGGCTGAGGGTTTTGCCTTCGCCAATTCGGTCTTTGACCTCTCGGCGGATTACCAAAGCTTGTTGCAAGCTTTTTAAAGCTTTATCATTTTGTCCTTGCCAGTAGTAAGCAAGACCAATATTATCTAGGCTTTCTCCCTCTCCTGTTCTGTCTTTTAACTCCTGACGAATAGCCAAGGCGGGTTGCAAGACTTCTAAAGCTTTGTCTTCTTGCTCGAACCCAAGGTAAACTTCACCCATATTGTTGAGGGTTTGCCCGATTCCGGCTTTGTCGCCCTGTTGTTTGCGGATTTCTAACACTCGTTGATAGGTTGCGAGTGCTTGTGGGTATTGTCCGAGGCGATATTGCTGGATACCTTCGTTGAACAAGCGATCGGCATTAGCTTTCTCAGATACAGGTAAAACGGATTGAGCTAGAACCGGAAGTTCTGCTTGGTGAATCAGGGCGATTGAGGGTGTGACAACAGCCAACATCAATCTGAAAAATAGCAATCGGGGATACATTTGTTTTCTCTCCCAAGAAAAATTAACAAGCGGCGATCAACGACAGCTTAGACTGAACTAGTTATACGCAAAAATGCTGAGTGATTTTATAGTATTTACTACAATACTAGAGGTCACTGCGATCGCGTAGATTACGTACACTGATGTAATATCTTTCTCAGCTATCGGAGGTTATGCAACTTTTAGGGTTAAATTTTTGGCATTTAACTGCATTGCTACACCGGGATAACTCGTCTCGCCGGGAATGAAGTTAAGCGTTATGAGTTTGTATGTAAAAGCGTTGGCAAGAATGGGAATGAGTCACCTTGGTCAATTACTAAAAATTCTGAGGCACAAACGTTAATTTTCAAAACTTTATCTTGACTTCATAAATGTTCCATTTTCTTAAAATTTTTGTGTCCATGTTGAGTTTCAAACTTATTTAGGGAACTATTTATATATGTAGAGAAAATGATCTTTTGTTTATGAGCTTCAATTTACAAGCATCAAGTCAAACAACTCAGTCAAATAATCACTGGTACAAAGCTGATAACTCACATATAAATTTCAACTATCAAGCCGCAGTAAATGCATTAGGGCAAAAAGCACTTTCTGGAATTGAATTATCGGACTTGTTTCAAGATACAGTTGTTTTAGTAGCTCAAATACTCAATATAAAATACAGTAGAATTTGGCAAGTACTTTCAGATAGTAATTCTTTAAGTAAAGTAGCTAGCATTGGGGAAGAACCTTTAGAGACAGACTTGACCGAGATTAATTTCGCAAATAATCAGCAAGTTAAAAAGAAGTTGGAGAATATTCAGCCAATTATTAATCTCAATACACCCTATGGTCAGATGAATGATTTAGCTATTCCCTCTCCTACAGATAGCGTTACTGGTTTGAGTGTGCTAATTCCTGGCGCAAGTAGATCTTTAGGTTTTCTAGAAGTATATGCTACCGAGGCAAGGATTTTTTCTCCAGACGATATGCATTTTTTACAATCTGTAACCCACGTCTTAGCAACAGCAATTGAACGTAAGCGTTCAGAAGCATTAATATATACCCAAAGCCAAATTTTAGAACAAGTTGCGTTTGGAGTTAACTTATATGAAATTTTTAATAATCTTTGTATTTTGCTAGAGCAACAATTACCAGGGGCTTATTGCTCAATTTTAGTTGTTGATCAAGAAAATAAACGACTGCGGGGAGGTGCAGCACCGACTTTACCACAAGAATATAGTAAAGGTGTTGATGGTTTGATGATTGGTGAATGTAGTGGTTCTTGTGGTACTGCTGCTTATAGAGGAGATTCAGTATTTGCTACTGATATTGCTACTGATCCAAATTGGGCTGATTTTCGAGATTTTGCTTTGAGTTATAATATTAGAGCTTGTTGGTCATCGCCTTTTACTTCACAAAATAGTGAAGTTTTAGGGACATTTGCTATATCCCATAAATTCCCCTGTCATCCGACTCCGCATCATCTAGAAATTCTGAAAATAGCTACCCATATTGCCAGTATTGCTACAGAAACTGTGAGAGCCGCAGAAGCTTTACAAAAAGCTAACAACGACTTAGAAAGAAAGGTTACAGAAAGAACTGCTGAATTAAGAAAGACTCTGCTTGACTTACAAAAGACACAAGCTCAACTGGTTCATAGTGAAAAAATGTCCAGTTTAGGACAAATGGTAGCAGGGGTTGCCCATGAAATTAACAATCCCATTAGTTTTATTGCTGGTAATCTCGGATATGCAAATCAGTACATAAATGATTTACTAGATTTAATTACGGTTTATCACGAGCAATTTCCCCAGTTTAATCCCGCCATAGCAGCCAAAATAAGATCTATTGATTTAGACTACTTGTATGAAGATTTACCTAAATTAATGACCTCAATGACAGGAGGTTGTGAGAGAATTACAGACATTGTTTTGGGTTTACGGAACTTCTCACGACTAGATGAAGCAAAAAACAAGTCTGTAGATATTCATGAAGGTATAGATAATACATTAATGATTTTGAATCATCAGTTGACACTATCCAATAAATTACTACCTAGTATCCAGATAGTTAAGGACTATGGTCAACTGCCCAAAGTAAATTGTTATGTCAACCAGTTGAATCAGGTTTTCATGAATATTCTTAATAACGCAATTTATGCCTTAAAGTCGGAGAATACACAGCATTGGCAGTCTACAGAGATACCAACTATTCAAATTCAAACTTTAGTTGTAGACAACCAGACAGTTTTAATTAGTATTAAAGATAATGGACATGGAATGAATTCAGAGGTTCAGGAACATATATTTGATCCCTTCTTCACTACTAAACCTGTGGGTCAAGGAACTGGTTTAGGGTTATCAATCAGTTATGAAATTGTTGTTGAAAAACATCAGGGAAAACTGAGTTGTATCTCTACGTTAGGTGAGGGAACTGAATTTAAAATTGAAATTCCGATTTAGATTTAAATAGTCACTTCCAATTCGCACTTTCCTTACCCCATTCATGAATGTGTTCGGTTGAATAAGGAAAGCGCAAAGACGCAAAGAGTAAATATATAGGTAATCTTAGACCGGGAAGGAAGTAGGTCAACGCTGAAGATGAAAAATTGCATAACCTCGCTCGTGTCAGAAATATAACTACTCAGACACCTTTGAGGAGTGATAATTATGACAATGAGACGCTTGCTTTCCAGCCTTTTACTGGCGACCTTCCTGGGTAGTAGTGCTGCTGTGTACTGGATGCTCAAGCCTGCTAATGCTCAAAATAATCAAGAGCTATTTTATACATTCTTTGGGAAAAAAATTGCGTTGACTGAGCAGCCGGATGCGATCGCGGTCAGTTTCAAAAAGATACGTACCCGTGGCAAACAGTTGTATCTGCAACTACAAGATGATTTGGCAGGCGGAAGCAGCACAAGAGGTGGACGCGGTGCAGGAACAACAACCCCTGCAAATCCAGCCATTGAAGTTAAATCTTTGGGCGAACAGTATGCGATCGTCAAGCTAGCATCCAGCAATCTGAAAACTCAAATCGCGCAAAAAATCCGTCAGCAGCAATATGTCGAATCAACACTACCAATCCTGTCACGTCCAGCCAGTGCATCCTCAGCACCATCAAGTATTATTTTACCGAATGAAATCTTAGTCAGCTTTGCCCCCAATCTTTCGGAAGGGGAAATTAACACGGTACTCAATCAGCAGAAACTCGATATAGTTCGCAAATTACGGTTTACAAAAAATCGTTATATTGTCAAATCTCTTGACGCCAATGGTACAGCAATTTTGAACGTGACCACCGAGTTGAATCAAGTCGCAGGCATTCAATCGGCA
>JBBQRU010000120.1:0-16953 GCA_038214545.1 Cyanophyceae cyanobacterium
GCTCTTTAGCTCTTAGAATCGGCAGCAAATCTATCTAAGTATTAATCCGGTTTTCGTTGTAGCCAAAACCGAACTTTACTGAAGCTAGTTTTTAGCGTTAGCTTGTTTTTTACCTGACCTCACCAAATCGCGTTGCTCCCACTATGGAACCAAAAAGCGAGATCGTAATTAAATTTATTAGCTCACTACCAACTTATTTAATCTGTAAAGACATAGACTCCAGATCAAAATATTGATTATTAAGTTTATACGCCATTTTCTCTATTGCATATATTTCAAAGCCAAATGATAAATAAAGTTGTTTTGCAGCTTGATTATTTGCAACAACATCAAGTAATAATATTTCTATCTCGTCGAGCGCCTTTGCTCTTTCAATTAATTCATTCAGTAGTAATTTACCTATACCTTTTCCTCGATTTTCTTGTCGAACGGACATAGAACGAATATATGCTTTATGCCTTGCTTTTATTCTTGATTGTTGATGAAATGCTACTATTCCAATTAACGCCGTTTCCTTAAAACAGCCCAAGATAAAGTTATTATTATCTACTGGAATTCTCTCCCTAAATTTATCTATTGTCTTAATGACTTCTTCATGATACATTGTGCCAAATGAATCTGGATTGTTAGATAAAGCTTCTAATCTGATTTGACGATAATCTTCTGCATCATGTTTTGTTAATTTTCTAATTATCATAGAATTAAATATAAAGAATAAACAACTTATTACTTCATTTCTCTTATAATATTACAGTTTAATATCATTGTGGATGCGGTACTGGCAACTTCGCCGACATTCAACCAGGACAGACGTTGCATTCTGTTATGATCTTTAAGACTTTAAGTTTTGCTATGCTAAAACCAATTGAATTCAGTACAGAACGACTGTATTTGCGTCAGTGGCGAGTTTCAGATCGTGCCCCTTTTGCCCAGTTAAGCGCCGATCCGCGAGTGATGGAGTTTTTTCCAAACCTGCTAGATCGCGCCGCGAGTGATGCGATGGCAGATCGGATTGAGGCAAAGATTGCGGATCGGGGTTGGGGTTTCTGGGCGGTTGAGGTCAAGGGGATCTGTGAATTTATTGGATTTGTAGGTTTGAACGTGCCTGCGGCAGATCTACCCTGTTCTCCTTGTGTGGAAGTGGGTTGGCGTTTAGCCTTTTCTGAATGGGGCAAAGGCTACGCAACTGAAGCAGCAACAGGTGCATTAGGCATTGGGTTTGAAAGGCTGGAGCTTGAGGAGATCGTTTCATATACTGCGATTCACAATCGGCGATCGCGAGCAGTAATGGAGCGGATAAAGATGCGTGAGATGCGCGAAACATTTATGCATCCACGCCTTCTTGAAGGGCATCCGCTTTCAGAGCATTGCCTTTACAAGCTATCACGGTCAGAATTCAAAAGTAATTAGTAGTTCAGGATCTTCTTGGTTTAGGACATGATAATGAGAGTTTAGATGGGCGGGATAGATCTGTTATGTGGAGCGATCGCACGATATGGTTTGGTCTGCAATTCACTCTCATCAATATTAGTATCTTTCTTTGTTGCGATCGCTCACCTTATAAGCCTACACCCCGATCCTCGCATAGTTCTATCCGAAAGTAGATGTGCTTTAAACAGGATATCCTGTCCTCGCTCAAACCATTCGAGTTCGATAATCTCTTGATTTTGTGGGGAGGGACGTTTGACTCTAGCGATTACCTTATTGCAAACGGATCGATTTCGCCTAACCTCTTGCATGACATGATCGATGATGTCAGAAGTTGGTTAACTAATGGTGGCGTCAGTCGCGTCCAACTTCAGATCGACCGACAGATGGAGGGCTGATCGCTCCTCGACTACCCACGCCACTTCCGGTTCTGATAAAATTTGAATTAGTGGAAAGATTTTTGTTCTTGTGTCCGATCCAGAACTTCGATTACAAATTGCTAATATTGCCAGACGTTTTCAACTTTTTCAATGTATCCAGTGTGCTGATGCGATTCGAGAGTTTCTGGTAATAAATGGCATTAGAGGAAAACAGATAGTATTGTTTACAGGTAGTAACGAAGACCCCTATGGAAACATTTATCACGAAGTCATTCAACAGAATATTTCTATCAACGGCATACATCAAGGAATTGCAGTTGAGCTATCAGGTGAGGAGTTAATTTTTGATAATATTAATCATCAAGGAGTATCGAGGAGAGCTTGGTTAGAAAATCTCTACTGTGTTGCCAAAGAAACCGGAGGAGATTTTCAGATTACTGAAACTGATTTTTAGAAGGAAGCTTGTCATGAACAATGTATACGAACTGATCCAAAAAATCAAAAAAAGACCGTCCATGTATTTAGGTAAACCATCAATATGTAATTTGCGTTCTTGTTTATCAGGCTATATTCTAGCTCGAAGGGAAGCCGGAATCTCTCAAACAAGCGAAGAACATCAGTTAAGTGAGTTTCAAACCTGGGTTCAAAATAAATTTCAGATCAATTCCAGTCAATCATGGGACAAAATTATTCTGTTCTACTCTGAAGACGAACGCAGTGCCCTCGAACGCTTTTTCGAGCTATTTGACGAATTTACTCAGGAATTTTCGTCTCCAAATTCACTCTTACCAATAAATATCTCAGCTTCGTAGAGGAGATAGGTAAAGCACTGCTAGATTTCACAAGAGTGTATGATTTGGTTCGCTGGTTGGAAGATTTAATAACTTCACTCTTTGATCATATATGTACCGACGCGTGGAGAGCACTAATTCTGCGCCGTCTCAGACGGTAATGTCGTCAGCCAAAAGCTAGAAAAATCAGGAAGTGAAGACCAAATATTCCGCAAAGTCGTCCAAAATACATTTCAATAGACTATACATCTGAGGACTACTGTAATGGCATCATTAAGTCGGCGTCACTTTCTCTGGTTTGGTTCCGCTGGTGGCGTCAGCTTATTGCTGAAAGCTTGCAGTAGCACACCCACAACACCAACGGCTACAGGTGGTAGCAATCCACCAACGGCGGCTACAGGTGGTAGCGATAAATTTAAGATTGCGATCGCTCTCCCTGGAGTCATCACCGATAAAGCCTGGAATCAATCTGGCTATGAAGGTGTCACCCTAGCGAAACAAAAGCTGGGTGTCGAAACTGCTTACGTTGAACAAGTCTCACAAGCAGATCAAGCCGAAGCCCTTTCTGATTTTGCTCGTAAAGGCTACAATATGGTCTTTGCCCACGGTGGACAATTTGACGCGGCTGTAGAACAAGTTGCCAGTCAGTTTCCCAACACATTTTTTGTGGCTGTTAACGGTTCTGTCAAGGGTACAAACATTGCCGCTTTGCGACTCGATCACCTGCAAGCTAGTTATTTGTGTGGCATTATTGCCGCTTCCATGACAAAGACCAATAAAATGGCTTATATTGCCGGACAGGAGTTTGAAGCCACTCAACAAGAATTGCGCGGATTTGAATTGGGTGCAAAATCGGTGAAGCCAAATCTGAAAATTACTTCTACCTTCACAGGTGACTGGAATGATGTTGCTAAAGCAAAAGAAGCTACTCTTGCATTAATATCATCTGGCAACGATGTCATCTATCAATGGTTAGATAATGCTTCACCAGCTGTATTACAAACCGCAGGCGAAAAAGGAGTATATGCTTTTGGAAATACCAAAGACCAGTTAGAAGTCGCCCCAAAAGCAGTTTTAACCAGTGCTGTCAAACGGGTGGATATAGCGATCGCATACCTAGTAGACTTAGCCAAACAAAAACAGCTAAAAGGGCAAACATACACGATTGGGCTAGAAAAACCCGATATTTTGACTTTAGGTAGTTTTAGCGACAGCGTTCCCGCCGCACTTAAGCAAAAAGCCTTGAATACAAAACAGCAAATTGTTGATAAAAAACTTACCTTCGATAACTGCAAAGAAGGTGGTAAAGATACGCGCTGTGTAAAACAAATCACAGCCTAATTGCGGGCATTGTGAATACCCTTAGTTCGTAGTTGCGCTTTAGCGCAAAACTACCAGATTTGAACGTAAATAATATGACATACTTACGCCTTAAAAAAATCACCAAACGCTTTGGTTCATTTGTTGCCAACAACAACATCAGCTTTAGTATAGAACCAGGAGAAATCCATGCTATTTTAGGCGAGAATGGCGCAGGTAAAACCACCTTGATGAATATCATCAGTGGTCTAATCCAACCTGATGCCGGAGAAATCTATATCCAAGAAAATCCAGTAAAAATCACCTCCCCTAACGAGGCAATCAAACTGGGAATTGGCATGATTCACCAACACTTCATGCTAGTACCTCAGTTAACTGTCACCGAAAATATTATATTGGGAATAGATAAAGATTGGCGGCTGAATTTGCGTCAGAAACAACAGGAAATCGCCGCCTTATCGCAAACTTATAATTTAGAAGTTGACCCCACAGCTAAGGTAGGAAATTTACCAGTCGGGGCGCAACAAAGAGTGGAAATTCTGAAAGTGCTGTATCGTAAGGCACAATTATTAATTTTAGATGAACCGACCGCAGTGCTGACACCACCGGAAGTGCGATCGCTAATTATAATCCTGCGTCAACTAGCAGCAGATGGGCGGACAATTATTTTTATCAGCCACAAGCTGGATGAAGTCATGAACTTATGCGACACAGTGACAGTGTTGCGCCGAGGAGAAGTGGTTGCATCGACAACAACAGCAAAAACTACATCTCGGCAATTAGCGGAATTAATGGTAGGGCGGAAATCTTTACAGTTGCAGAAATCTCTTGTCAAACCTGGTGCGGTTGTATTGTCAGTGCAGGGGTTGGAAGTTGCAGATGACCGAGGGTTAACTGCTGTCCGCAATGTCTCTTTTCAACTGCGGTCGGGGGAGATTTTGGGTGTGGCGGGGGTAGATGGTAACGGACAGCGTGAATTAGCTGATGCCATATCCCGGTTGCGAACTATTAAGCAGGGGAAAATCGAGTTGCAAGGACTGCAAGCCAAGGTAGGGTATATTCCTGAAGATCGACAGAAAATGGGTTTGGTATTGCCATATAGTATCGCCCAAAACCTGATTTTGAAAGCTTTTAGAAAATTGCCTTTTTGTCGGCGGTTTTTTTTGCAAGTGGATGCGATCGCTACTAATGGGAAAGTGGCAATGCAAGAGTTTGATATCCGGGCGACAGGTGAAGATGTGAAGGTTAGCCAGTTATCGGGAGGAAATCAACAAAAGGTAGTGTTGGCGAGGGAATTGGCTGGGGAACCGTTGTTAATTGTGGCGATGCAACCGACGCGCGGGTTGGATGTGGGGGCGACGGAGGCGGTGCATTCTCGGTTGTTGGCGCAAAGGGATCGTGGGGCGGCGATTGTGTATATTTCTACAGAGTTGGATGAAGTAATGGCAATGAGCGATCGCATTGCGGTGATGTATGGAGGTGAGTTTGTGGATATTTTGGATGGACAGACGGCGACGGTGGAGGAGGTTGGTTTATTGATGGCGTCCGGGAGGAGGAAATGAAGCGCATCGCCGAGGAGAAGATTAAACTGCCATTTATATCACCATTAATTGCCATTGCAGCTGCATTACTTGTGGGTGCAGGTTTAATTTTACTCGCTGGTGCTAATCCGATCGCCGCCTATACTGCTTTGTTTCAAGAATCGCTTTCGACTTATTTTGGTTTCGGGAATACGCTGACCAAGATGACACCGTTATTGTTGACTAGTTTAGGGGTGTTGGTGGCGTTACGGGCTGGTCAATTTAATATTGGTGGGGAAGGTCAAATTTATTTAGGTGCTTTGGGAAGTGCTTTGGTAGGGTTGTACGTGCAAGGATTACCGGCGTTGATTCATGTACCAATTGCCTTGTTAGCTGGGTTTTTGTTTGGCGCTGTTTGGGGGTTGATTCCCGGTTATCTCAAAGCGGTGCGGGGGGTGAATGAGGTGATTACGACGTTACTGCTGAATTACATTGCGGTGAATTTTGTCAGTTATCTGGTGCAGAATCCTTTGCAGCAACCTGGTGCGCCTAGCCCTTATTCGCCACTGATTGCTAAATCTGCTCAGTTGCCGATTATTTTACCAGGGAGTCTGGCCCATGCGGGGATTTTGTTGGGATTAATCGCGGCGGGGGTTGTGTGGGTGTTATTGGTGCGATCGCCTTTAGGATATCAAATTACTACGGTAGGGTTAAATCCAATTGCGGCGCGTTATGGCGGTATTTCTGTCGAGCGGACTATTATGCTGGTGATGGCGTTGGCGGGTGGTTTGGCTGGGTTGGCTGGGTCTGCGGAAGTGATGGGGTTGAAATATCGGTTGTTTGAGCAGGTGTCATCGGGTTATGGTTTTGATGCTCTAGCGATCGCTTTCTTGAGTCGCGGTAGTGTTTTGGGTGTAGTGCTGACTTCTCTATTTTTCGCCGCCCTTCGCAGTGGTGTGAATGTGATGCAGCGTAGTGCAGGGGTTCCGGTAACTGTGGTTTATGCAATTCAGGGTTTGACTGTGCTGTTTATTGCCATGAGTCTGGCTTGGGAACAGCGGGTAAATAATGCGTGAGATTTTTACATAAATAATAACATGATGTTTTTCTCTGACTACCTTGCGGCTTGCTTACGTCTCGCTGTACCTCTAGCCTTTGCGGCTTTGGGAGGTCTTTACTCTGAACGGTCAGGGGTGCTGAATATTGCCTTGGAAGGGATGTTGTTGACTGGTGCTTTTACTAGTGCTGCTGCTACTTTTTACACAGGAAATGTTTGGGTTGGTGTTTTGGCGGCGCTGGTGTTTGGTGGACTGGTGGGGTTGCTACATGCGTTTTTGTGCGTGACTTGGCGCGTTGACCAGTTGGTGTCTGGGCTGGCGATTAATCTTGTGGCTTCTGGGTTAACATCGTTTTTGGCGCGGTTGGTGTTTCATGGTGGTAGCGCTCAGCGTTTACCGGGAATTGAGCCAATAAGTATTCCGGGTCTGGCTAATATTCCTTTGCTCGGATTTTTACAGCAAGATGTATTCGTATATTTACTATTTTTATTGGTGCCTTTGAGTACGTATATTATTTTTTATACTAATCCTGGTTTAACTTTGCGGGCTGTGGGGGAATATCCAAAGGCGGCTGATACATCGGGAATATCGGTGCAACGGGTGCGTTATATCTGCGTGGTTATTAGCGGTTGTCTGGCTGGGTTGGGAGGTGCTTATTTAACTTTGGTACAGGTGAAATATTTCGCTGAGGGGATGAGTGCAGGGAAAGGATTTATTGCGATCGCGGCATTAATTTTTGGCAAGTGGCATCCTATAGGTACGGCTTTGGCTTGTTTGCTGTTTGCAGCGACAGAAGCATTGCAATTGCGAATTCAAGCCTTAGGGATTAATATTCCTTATCAGTTTTTGGTGATGCTGCCGTATGCGATCGCGATTTTAGCATTAGTAGGACTAGCCGGAAAATCCACACCTCCAGCAGCTTTGGGTGTTGCTTACATCAAAGAAAATCGGGATTAATACTAAAAGCGATGACGTACATCATCATGAAAATATTATTTCACTGCTAGCTGAAATGTTAGGATATGTAGTAAATGAAGGTAGCAAATAAATGAAAGCGATCGAAGTTACTGGCAAGATTGACCCAGAAGGAAACCTAGTTTTGGATCAACCGATTAAAGGAACGACTTATCCCCATCAAGTGCGGGTTATTGTCTTGGTTCCAGAACAGGTAGAAGAAGCTGATGATACACCTACCTCTGAAGTTAAAGCTAGCTTGAGAAGAGCCTTAGAGCAGGCAAAAACGGGTCAACGCCTACCACTATGTCAAATGTGGGAGGGAATTGATGCCTAATCAAGATCCATCGGTATTAATCGATTTGACTCCTGAGTATCAACAAAACTTACCTCACTTTTTTATAATATTTCGTAATATTCGCTTTGATGTTCAACCAATTATTGAGCAGTTACAACAAGTAAGATGAGTAAACTTAAGTATCAAATGGTAATTCAATGGTCGGATGAAGACAAATGCTTCTTGGTAGGATTTCCTGACTTTCCCGAACAGCGTTGGCGGACACATGGAGATACTTATAAGGAAGCTGTTGCTAATGGCACTGAAGCTTTAGAGTCATTAATTATGGCATATGTTGCTACTGGAGAAATACTCCCAGAACCAACGGTTTATAAAGCTGCTTAAACATATAAGTTAATTGCTGACTGCTCTCATCCCATGATTTTAAATTTTCAAAAACAAAAATTGGCTTTATGAGTAAGATGGAGTGAATACATAGAGAGGTAATATGACTCAAGCATTATTCCAACCAATAACAGTTCAAGAATTTTTGGAATGGATTCCAGAAAATTCAGATAAACGTTACGAACTACATAATGGGGCGATAGTTGAGATGTCACAGCCAACAGGAGAGCATGAAGATGTTACAGGATTTTTAAATATTGAACTTTCCTCAGAAATCAAGCGCTTAAAATTACCTTACTCAATTCCCAAAGCTGCACTAGTGCAATCTGCTACTAGTGATTCCGCTTACTCTCCAGATGTATTAGTACTTAATAAACCTGCTTTAAAATCAGAAGAACTTTGGTCGAAATATTCTACTGTTCAGAGTGGCGCTTCTATCCCCTTAGTGGTTGAAGTAGTTAGTACAAATTGGCGCGATGACTATTATAAAAAAATGGGTGAGTATGAAGAAATAAAAATACTTGAGTATTGGATTGTAGATTATCTTGGGTTGGGTGGTATTAAATATATAGGTAGTCCAAAACAACCAACTCTATCAATTTATAACCTAGTTGATGACGAATACCAGGTTTCTCAATTTAGAGGGTTTGAGCGAATTATTTCTACTGCATTCCCAGAACTAAATCTGACCGCACAACAAATTTTTAATGCTTCTTTATAACTGTTGACTTCTTTTAACGCTTAGATTGTATCTCAATTTATTTATAGCGATAAGCGTGCGGCTGCTACTTAGAGCGAAATATTTCTAGACTAACTTTGCCAGCTAGCATTGCTAGAAGTAAACCTTTGATCGCCAACGGTGGTAGTTGTCCACCAACAATTGCTAAACCCAAAGCGTACCGCAAGGGAGTGCGAAGCTATCGTTATCGACCCAATTAACAACCGAGTCACTGGGCGATGACACCCGATAAACCAATCATCGTCTACGATTATGAAGAGAAGATTACTATCCGACTATCAGACACTTGATGGAAACTCGCCTGATTGACCATTGCTCATATTTTAGATTTCAAGTTGAACGGAGAAAAGTATGCAAGCTCAAACGATTAATCTTAAACTAGTTGAATCTCTCATTCAGGCGATCAATTCTCTACCTCTTGCCGAGCAAAATCTGCTGAAATCTCGCCTTCTCCATTCATCACGCCTTGAAACTCCGAAACAATCTGCGATCGACATTCTTACCTCATCTCCTGGACAACAGCTTTTTCAGACTCCTGAAGAAGTCGATCAATATGTTCAACAAGAGCGTGCATCGTGGGACAGCTAAACCTTCCGCCCTCCAGCCTGATCTATCTCGATACTGTAACCATTATCTACAGCATTGAACGATTTATAGATTACATTCCCTTACTCGATCCCATGTGGCAACAATTGCGACTGGGAACGATCCAAATCATGACGAGTGAACTTGCTCTATTAGAAACCCTCGTTATGCCGATCCGCCAAGCCAATACAGATTTGATCAGACGCTATGAAACACTCTTAACTTCCTCTGATTTGAGCCTGATCCCAATCAGCCAACCTATTCTCAAAAGTGCGGCAGATCTCCGCGCCACCACCAATCTGAAAACGCCTGATGCCATTCATGCTGCAACCGCGATCGCGACTGGATGCACCATTTTCTTAACCAATGATATAGGATTCCGCAATGTCCCTGGATTGACTACTGTAATCCTCCGGGATGTACTCAATACTTAACATCAATCGCCCCCCTCTCAGTCTGAACAACACGAGGCGATAAGCGTGCGGCTGCTACTTGAAGCGAAATATTTCTAGACTGACTTTGCCAGCTAGCATTGCCAGTAGTAAACCTTCGATCGCCAGCGGTGGTAGTTGTCCACCAAAAATTGCTAAACCCAAAGCGTACCGCAAGGGAGTGCGAAGCTATCGCTACCGACCCAATTAACAACCGAGTCACTCGGCGATGACACCCGGTAATCCATAATTTTAAACAAATGTCTCATCCACATAACACCATTTCCAATCTTCACCAGGTTCAATTGACATGACAATTGGATGACTTGTGGCGTGGAAGTGCTTAGTTGCGTGCTTGTTTTTAGAAGAGTCACAGCAGCCAACATGACCGCAGATTAAACATTCTCGCAAATGTACCCATGTATCACCCATTTTCAGACATTCTTCACAACCATTAGCGCTAGGTGTGACGTCTTTGATTTGATTGAGGTGCGTACATTTTGCAGTTGTGGTTGTCATATATGTTTTTTATCCTTGGTTTGTTAGAAAAGTTTTGTAGAGACGCCTTTAGACGACGCCTCTACAACAATTACCGTTACAGTTGCACCATAACTTTGATAGCTTCTCGGCTATCCATCGCTTTATAACCTGCGGGAACGCCATCAAGGTCAACGGTGACATCAAGTACAGGAGAAGGATCTAACTTACCAGCAACCACATCAGCCAGGAGTTCGGGAATGTATTTGCGTGCTGGGGCGACACCACCGCGTAAACTGACATTAGAGAAGAACATGCCAGATAGGTTAATCGTCTCGCTACCGTGAGGAACTCCCACATAACCGATCGCACCTCCAGGACGAGCAATCGAAATTGCTGTACCCATCGAAGACTCATTCCCGACGCATTCCAGCACCGATTCTGCGCCGCCTTTGGTCATTTCCTGAACTTCTTTCGCCGCCTCCTCATCTTTACTTGTGACTACATCAGTAGCACCAAAGTGACGAGCAATATCCAAGCGATTTTTGTGGCGACCAATAATAATAATGCGGTCAGCACCTAGGCGCTTAGCGGCGAGTACACCACATAACCCAACTGCACCATCACCAACTACCGCCACAGTTCCACCTTTTTGCACACCCGCAGAAACTGCCGCATGATGACCTGTAGACATCACATCAGTAAGTGGTAAAATCGCCTTCAGCATGGTAGCATCACCTTCAACTTGGTTGGGGATCACCACCAAAGTCGCATCCGCAAAAGGTGCCCGTATTGCTTCTGCTTGTCCACCTTCACTAGATTCACCACCCCAAAAGCCACCTTGCAGACAAGAAGTTTGCAATCCTTTCCCGCAGTATTCACAGCTACCATCAGAAAAAGCAAATGGCGCAAGCACATGATCGCCCTTCTTCATCGTCCGCACTTCCGAACCAACTTCTTCCACAATTCTCATCCACTCGTGACCTGTGCGCCAACCTGGTTTCCATTTATCCTCCCCTCGGTAGAACCATAAATCGGAACCACAAATACAGGCGTGCGTTACCCGAACTACTGCATCGGTTGGTGCTTGAATTTGGGAATCGGGAACGTTGTCAACTCGCACGTCACCAGGGGCGTGAAAAACAGATGCTCGCATTTTATTCTCCTTTTAAGCTGCTACTTTTGAGCGCAGCATTGACTCAATCTCGTCTAGTTCACTGGGACTGAGGCGGAATTCAGCCGCACCGATAATGCCTTCAACTTGTTTGGCGCTGCGTCCACCGACAATTGCGGCGGTAATTGCTGGATTTCTTAAAGTCCAGGCGATCGCAACTTCACCGGGAGATCTACCGTGGCGTTGCCCAATTTGGCGTAGCAATTCTACTAATTCTAAGTTGCGTGATAAGAGCGGTTCTTGAAAATTCGGAGCGCGACTACGCCAGTCATCAGCGGGGAGATTTTTGATGCGATCGCGTGTCATCGCTCCTGTCAACAACCCAGATACCATTGGCGAGTAATTAATTACACCAATATTCTGCTGTTGACAAAAGGGTAATATCTCTGCTTCGACATCGCGAGCCAACATCGAATACGGCGGTTGCAAAGAAGTAATCGGCGCAATTTTCTGGATACGTTGCATTTGCTCAACGTTAAAGTTAGATACACCGATATATCTAATTTTGCCAGCTTTTTGAAGTTCAGCTAATGTCGTCCAAGCTTCTTCAATATCCGGGTTGGGCCAGTGAATTTGGTAAAGGTCAATCGCCTCAACTTGTAACCGCCGCAGACTAGCTTCTAATTCCTGACGAATAGAATCAGCTTTGAGCACAGTACTAACTTCACGCTGATCGTTCCACACTAGCGCACATTTTGTAAAGACGTAAGGACGCTGCGAAAGCTGATTCAATGCCCGTGCTACTATTTCCTCAGAATGACCCAACCCATAGACAGCCGCTGTATCAATCCAGTTCATTCCCAGGTCAAGTGCTTTGTGAATCGCACTAATCGATTCATTATCATCCTGCGAACCCCAAGCAAAAGCCCAATCAGCACCACCAATCGCCCAAGCACCGAATCCAATCGGCGTGATGTGAAGCTCAGAGTTCCCAAGTTGTTTAGTCTGCATTACTGCCTCCGTCCTCGGTCATTTTCAGGTCTTCAAGACTTAATACTGATTGCCGATGCTAAAGCTTACATGTGTCCTAAGACGGAATTTTCGCTAAAAATCATGATAATTTGAGCGGTAATAGCACTTGTAATCGTGTGTCTCCTGGTTGAGAATCAACGCGGATGTCACCCTGATGCTCACTGACGACGATACGATAAGCGATATGCAAACCTAAACCTGTTCCCTGTCCGACACCTTTAGTTGTGAAAAACGGTTCAAAAATATGAGCTTGAACTTCTGGCAGAATTCCCACTCCGTTATCCGCAATTTCCACTAGTAAAAAGTCACTTTCGCAACTAGTGCGAATCTTAATTGTCGGATTTTTGACTTCACCTAAGGCATCAATCGAATTGTCAATCAGATGCGTCCACACTTGATTCAATTCACTACCATAAGCATTTAAACGTGGTAGATCGCAATTATACTCGCGATTCACAACCACATTTGCCTGTTTGAGTTTGTGACCCAACATCACGAGTGTACTTTCTAACCCCTCATGGATATCGATTTCTTGAATTGGTGCTTGATCCATATAAGAGTAATCTTTCACTGCTTGCACCAAAGTAGAGATGCGAGTAGTACTGTGTTCCAATTCCTCCAACAGTCCAAATTCTTGCAAAGTCATCTCAATCCAAGTCAGGACATCACCAAGTAAAGCACCGACATGGGAGTGGACATTTTCTAACCAGTCCATATCTAGTCCGGCGGCGACAAGTGTGGGCGCAAGTTGCCAAGCATTGGTAATTTGGTGCATATCTAGCCAGTCACTGAATTCTTCTTCGCGATCGCTTTGCGTGATAGTGTCAAGTTTTACTGCAGTTTTCGCCCTCACCAGAGCATCTTGTTGCAAATCAGCCAAAAACGCTTTTTGAGCGCTAGTCATCTGCGCTTGATTTAATTTTACCGTCAATGGTTGCAACATCTGCACAGTCTGACGCAATTGTCCCACAGCCCTGGTACTAGCGGAAGCGGGATTATTTAACTCATGTGCCAAACCAGCAGCTAAAGTACCCAAAGAGGCTAATTTTTCTCGCTGTTGAGAAATTGACTGTACCTCTTGCAACCTCTCAGCCATCGTGCGAAGAATTGCAGTCATCACGCAAGTACAACTCGTCATCAATTCCCAAAATACCTGATTAGAAAATTCAAAAATATGACAGCGACTCACAGCCCGACCTGCAGCCCAAAAATGGCTATCTCCTAACATCGTCGGTAACTCACCAAACAGCGTTTTCGCTTGGTATGTGGCTAAAATCACTTCCTGATTACCAGTCTTCTGAACTACCCGCAGTTCACCGTCAATCAGAATAAATACATCGTCAGCCGGCGAACCTTGTTCCCGATGAGTTTCCCCAGCTTCTAACCAGACCTCTGTACCTTGTTCAATTAACCAATCTAACCGTCCTTCCGGTAAATGATTAAAAAGCGTTACTTGGCGTAAAGCATCTTTAAGATCAGTCATGGTGCTAATCTCCTTCCCCATCACAACACCTTACTCAAATACTGATGCACAAACTGAACGCAAATCGAACCTTCACCCACACCTGAAGCTACGCGCTTAACTGAACCGTGACGCACATCGCCAACAGCAAAGACACCAGGGATATTGGTTTCGAGTAAAAACGGATCGCGTTCGAGTTTCCATCCTTTAACTCGGCTGCCTTCATGGATCAGATCTGGTCCTGTTAAAATAAAGCCGCGATCGTCTCTTTCTACTACACTATCTAACCATTCGGTGCGCGGTACAGCACCAATAAAAATAAATAATGAAGTCGCGCTTACAGTTTGCTGTTCGGCAGTGATAGTATTTTCAATTGTAATTACCTCTAAACTCTGCTCGCCTTTTGCCTCAACGACACTAGAGTTAACTTGTACCGTAATATTAGGTGTATCGGCAATTTGGTCGATCAAGTACTGAGACATACTTTTTGTTAAAGAGTCGCCGCGTACCAACATTGTGACTTGACGCGCGTACTTAGAGAAATACATGGCGGCTTGTCCGGCTGAGTTTGCACCGCCAATGATATAAACGTCTTCATCTTGACAACTCATCGCTTCTGTTTGGGCTGCGCCGTAGTAAACGCCTGACCCAGTTAAACTTTCCATTCCGGCTATTTCTAGGCGTTGCCAGGAAACACCCATTGCTAATATTAAGGCATGACAACTGATTTCTGTACCATTTGCTAACTGCACAAACCGATATGGGTCGGCGACGCGAATCCCTGTCACTTCCTGTGGTGTCAAAATTTCGACCCCAAAGCGTCTCGCTTGAGTTACCGCCCGTCGCGCTAAGTCGCTACCACTTAAACCGCTGGGAAAACCCAAGTAATTCTCAATTCGCGAACTTGTCCCAGCTTGTCCACCTGGGGCTTCGCGTTCAATCATGACTGTGCGTAATCCTTCGGATGCGCCATATACTGCAGCGGCTAAACCAGCTGGACCACCACCAACAATAATTAAGTCATAAAAGGGTTTTTCGGCTTGAGTTTGCAAGCCAATTTTCTCGGCAATTTCCACGTTTGTCGGTGCCATCAGATTGGAACCGTCATCAAATAATACCAAAGGTAGATGTAATTTATCGCATTTGGCGTACTCTGCTAAATCTTGGGCTTCTGTTGATAACTCGATATCTAGCCACTGATAAGGTACTTGATTTCGGGCGAGGAAGTCTTTGACTTGATGCGAATGAGACGACCACCGATTACCAATCACGCGAATGCCTTCAAATGGTGGATGGTTATTCGCTTGCCAATCACCTAGCAAATCATTCAGTACTGGATATAAGCGTTCTTCAGGTGGGTCCCACGGCTTCATTAAGTAGTAGTCTATTTTGGTACTGTTAATGGCGCGGATGGCGGCGTCGGTATCCGCATAGGCGGTGAGTAAGACGCGTTTTGCTTCGGGAAATAAGCCAATCGCTTGTTCCAGAAACTCCACCCCAGACATTTGCGGCATCCGCTGATCTACTAAAAATAGTGCTACTGTTTGAGTGCGAAGTTTAATTTGCTCTAATGCTGTTAGGGCAGTTGCACCTGATTCGGCTCGCAAAATTCGGTAATCATTGCCATATTCCTGTCGCAGATCCCGCGCTACAGCTTGTAAAACTTCTGCATCGTCATCAACTGTCAGAATTACAGGTTTAGCCATATTTAATCAAAAATTAATGTTAAAAAATTACCCCTTCCTACTGTGAGAATGGGGTATTCTACTTGTTAAACCAACAACTGAAATAACCCAATCAAAGTCCCATCAGGATCTCGTAGATACGCTGTTTTAATCGAGTAGTAAGGATTACTCATGGGGGAAGTAACAAACTTGACACCGTTGTGGATTAATTTTTCGTATTCAGCCGTGACATCATGAACTGTGAAAACTAAAACTACATTATCTTGGCATTCGGCGTGAGAAGGCTTTTCGGTATTGCTAATCATTTCTGCCATCTCTTGTCGCCGAAATAAACTCAGTTTCATTTCGCCAGCTTTAAATTCAGCATATCCATCTTCTAGACTGTCAGCAATCACCGGAAATTCCATGACATCTCGATAGAACTCAAAAACTGCTTCGAGGTCAGATACTAGAAGCCTTGTAAATGCTGTTCCTATTTCCATGATTCTTCAAAAATTTGAATTTATGCAGATCTCGTTCTCATGCATACTATAATCTTTTGAAGTTAGACATCTTGCTATGGGTATAAATGTAGAGATACCCGATAATTAGCTTGTAATGAGTATTCGGCAGATGCAATTTTGAAAGGCGAATTTATGAAAATGGGCGACGTCGAGCCTCCCATTTTTACCCAGATTTGCATGGTGCTGGGTATCTGGAGTTATGGTTACATTGGTTGAGATTTGTAACGCGATCGCTGTCTGCGCTGTCTGTGCTTAGCTACAGCTTTGCGTTTGGCTTTTTCTAACGGTGTCTCAAAGTGACGGTTTTTCTTCATATCTTGAAAAATGCCGGCTTTGGAAACTTGACGCTTGAATCTTCGCAAAGCTGACTCGATACCTTCATTCTCGCCCAAAACTACTTGAGTCATTAATAGTTACTCCTGATGTGGATGAATAATAATCGATCGTCTGGAAAAAGATAACAAGTCTTCAGCAGAGATCGCTGTTGCTTCAATCTGCTGAAGACTCGCAATGCTTAAGTTTTTAACTCAAAAGCTTGATTAGCGACGATTGCTGCGGTTGTTATTACCCCAACCACCACCACCTGAAGAACCACGTTCTTCACGGGGTTTGGCTTTGTTAACTTTTAAATCGCGCCCCATCCATTCAGCACCATCAAGTGCCTCAATAGCAGCAGTTTCTTCTGTTTCTGATGCCATTTCTACAAATGCAAAGCCCCGAAGACGACCAGTCTCACGATCAGTAGGCAACTGAACGCGATTAACTGTACCGTATTCTGCAAAGACCTGTTTG
>JBBQRU010000121.1:0-16796 GCA_038214545.1 Cyanophyceae cyanobacterium
AGTCGCCTCAACTCCAAAAGAACTATTTGGTTTGTGCATGGTGCTAGAAATGGTCAAACTCACGCTTTTCGAGATGAGGTGTTAGCGACAGCAAAGGAAAATCCCAATCTACATGTCCATTTTCGCTACAGCCATCCACGAAGAGAAGATCAAGGTCACTACGATAGCGATGGGCATGTAGATACAGAACTGATTAAAACATTAATTGGGCAAGATGCAGAGTTTTACTTATGTGGTTCCCCTCCTTTCCTAGAATCACTCCAGACAGGACTAAAGGAATGGGGTGTACCAAACGAGCGCGTCTTCCATGAATCATTTAATGTAAGCAAAGCTTCAGTCGATAGTCAATCTTCTGGTGAAGATGCAAGTCAGGAAGTTGAGGAATCGGAAATTGTCTTTGCATCGGATAAAACACTGACTTGGCACGGTGACGATGGCACTATCCTAGAGTTTGCTGAAGCTAACGGTCTTAATCCGCCAAACAGTTGTCGGCAAGGTGTTTGCGGAACCTGTATGTGTAAAATCAGTGAAGGTAGTGTTGCTTATCAGATTTCTCCAACAGCCGAAATTGATGAAGGTTCAGTGCTAATTTGTATTTCCAAGCCCGCAACTCCAAAAGTTGTCCTCGACATTTAATATATAAAGGTGTCAGATTAAGCGCGAATTTTGATTTTTACGGAAAACTTAAAAATGCTGGAGAGTAAAATCCGTAATTATATCAATTACTTGGGAGATTACGAATACATGGCTGAGGTCGTTACATCACCCAGTGCAGTTGATACCTTGATTAACTCACTCCAGAGTAACAACAGCGAAATTATTGGTGATACTTGTCTTTTTATTAGAGATTTTGTGCTTAGTTGTTCACGAAACGATACGTGCAAACAATCTTGGGACTCTGAGTTAGAGTCAGCTATTATCCCGGTGTTAGAGCATTTGCTTTCTGTCAATAATCATTTTATCCGCACAACTGTCGTCTATACGTTAGGAAAAATATGCAGCTATAGCAGTATACCAGTGATGCTTGACACTTTTTACCAACTACGCGATGGCGACCCAATTTTATTACCGCGACTAGTCAGAGAGTTATTTTGGTTAGGGGTAGAAAATCCCTGGGAAATACTTGAAAGCATGGTAATAAGCGGTCAGTATATAACTCGATGGGCTGTGGTGGAGATTTTGGAAGGATTTAATTATGATTCGCGAGATGAGGAGGAAGATTTTTTAATATTGCAGAAATTTTATACTCAACTTCGCCTGGATGCATATTCACTCGTGCGATCACCTGCAGATTATCAATATCAAATTCTAGACTTGCAGCGTCGAAGTTATCGAGAAAATCTTTCAAAATCTGATTACAGGAAACAGAGAAAGGGCTTGAAGAAATTAGAACCATCTTTATCCTTTGATATTATGGAAAACCGATTTAGTCATTATATGTATGAACACAATTTATCTACATATACAATAGAAGAGTTACAAAAGTTTATCGAGCGCTATCTGGCTGATGTAAGTTAAAATTATGTGTTTTAAATCTGTAGTAGCTCAAGTGAGGAATTGCGCCGATGAGTCTGAATTGGGAACAACGCTATCAAGCTCTAGATACACCTTGGGATAAGGGTTCACCTTCTCCAGGGTTATTAGAATATTTGCAAAATCACCCCATAACGGGCGATATTTTGGTAGTGGGTTGTGGTTATGGGCATGATGTGCGAGCTTTAGCAAAGCAAGGTGGTCGGGTAGTCGGGGTAGATTTGGCTCCGAGTGCGATCGCTCAGGCAAAAGCTATACAATCGGTAAGTAATGAAACTTATCAAGTCGCCGATATCTTTCAACTACCGGAAAAATTGCACTCATCTTTTGATTGGGTTTGGGAACACACCTGCTTTTGCGCTATTTCTCCCGCACAGCGCCCTGATTATGTCGAAGCTGTCGCTACAGCCCTCAAACCATCGGGAAAGTTACTAGCTATTTTCTTACTCGATTCACCAAACTCAGGAGATGGTCCACCGCATGGCGTGACGGTAGCTGAATTAGACCGGCTGTTTGCTAACCAATTTACCATATTACAAGAGTGGCAACCGCTGCAAGCATACCCAGGTTTTGCCGGTCGAGAGGGGATGCGCTTATTGCAGAAGAACTAAAATCTGACTGTTTGCTTGTAAATATCAGCTTTGAGTATTGATTAAATCTGAGTAATTCACACCGAACCACCATTTCATAGCTGAACGATAGAATCCACATCTAAAACCCAGCGCTCATCTAGAAATTCCAGATTTTCATTATAAATTAGAACTACCTCACCAATTTTATGAGGTTGATGATTTAGCTTAAAGAGAGCATCAACAGGAACATTGAGGATAAACTTGAGTTGTAAAAAGCGTTCTTTGCCTGTAAAACCAATAGAACTACTGGTTAATTCTACTTCTAGGTTATGAGGTAAAATAATTTCCTCATAATATGTATCTTCCTCATCCCAGTAGCCGTGAACTTGATAGTTACATACTTGGAGATGTTCTTTCACAAGTGCATTACTATCTAAATTTTCTAAAATATTTGTTAGATCTCGCCATACTTGGTGATTCTTTAATTCAAGTTGAGTCATGGCTGTTTTTTAGTTAATGTTCTGTAGTTAAATCAAGAAAATGCAATACCCCATCTATTAATTTTGCATGAAACCGGCGGTCGCCACCTTTACCCAAAACTTTTGATTTAAAATCGTAACCTTCTTCTGGGGATGGAACAAGCCCAATATTACCTCGTCCTGGAACTTCTCCTTTCTCAATAGCTTTTAAATGTTTGCCTTGCTGGTCATATTTTATCCCCAGTTTAATTTGCTAGGAAAGCAAAGGAAACTAGCAGACCATTAGTAGCTTGATATACAGTATCCGGCTGAATATCAGACCAATTGTTGGGTAAAGCTTCCATTAGATTTACTACCAATGCCAATCATTATATTAGTACAAAATGACTACCTACACAAGCATATCCAGGTTTTGCCGGTCGAGAACAGATGCGCCTATTGCAGAAGAATTAATCAAGGGTAATCACTTACAAGCAAATATCAGTGCAGGTTATTGGTTAAATCTTCCTACAGCCAATCATCTATGTTCTAACTGAACGATAGGTATAGAAATTTTTTCCACACCCATAGCAACGTTTAAACTAAAAATTAGACTATCATTTTGAGAAAAAGAAGATGATATCTGATATGTATCAAAATTGCCAGCAGGTTATAGAACAGCTAAATATTAATATCGATTTATTCTTTCAAAAGTTAGATGCGCCTGCAAATAAAAAGCAACTCAGCGAACTTGATAAAGTAATTATTTGTCAATCTCTGTTAGGACAATCTCGACAACATATAGCGAATACAGCTAATTTACCTGAGCAAAATATTCGAGATCGGTTAAGTAAGTATATTTATCCTAAAATAGCAGAAACTTTGCAAGTTGAGCAAGAGGAGATAGCTGGTAACTGGGTGTTAATTATGAATTTATTACTGAATCCAAGTAATGGTTATAAATTACATCCTGCACCGCAATTAAATAATGATAACTTTCAAGGAAGTTTTGGCAGACAAGTTTTTCTTTACCCTCCTAATCAAGAAATTGTGCAGTTTCAGATTGAAGGAACACAATTTTATCAACAAGGACTTTATTATCAAGCCTTGAAGTGCTTCCTATGGGCTTGGAAACAAGAACAAGAGATTTATGGCAAAGGTAATCCCGAAGTTCTAATTTATATTAATAACTGTTTAGTCGAATATAAACAGTCTCTTTTGCAACAAAAAGGAATTGAAATTTACACTCTGGCTGTAGTTGTGCCATTTTATCATAACCAGGGTCATGTTGCGGCTGAAATTTTACGAGGAATTGCTCAAATTCAATTACAAGTAAATCTACCAAGCTTTGATAAAATTTCTTTAGGCAAAGAGATAAATTTAGATGATATTAGACCTAAGATATTCTTTAGCCTTAATAGTAGACAAATAGCCTTGAGGATTCTAATTGTCAACGATCCCAATAATTTATATGCCCCATACAACCAAACAGCAGAGAATCTAGCAAATTTAGCACCGCAATTAAATCTGATGGGGATCGTTGGTCACTACTCAAGCGAAATGACCAAAAAAGCGCTGCACGTCTATGCTAAAAATGGGTTAGTTCTGGTAAATTCTAGCAGTACATCAAATGAGCTTTCCCATTTATCAGGAGGCGAAAGCTTGTCTTTTTTTAGACTGACTACCCAAGATAGTATTAATGCTACACGATTAGCTGATTATTTGATTGATTTTTCAGTAACTACCAAAAAAGTAGCTATTATTTATAACAAAAACAGTAGTTACAGCACTTGCTATAGAAATACTATCAAGGAATATTTAGAACGCGACAAAGAAAAGTTTATTTTTCTACCAGAATGTAGTTGTATTAGTGAAAATTATTATCAAATCCAAATTTACTTAGAAGAACTCAAACAAGCTGGCGTTGATATCATCATTATGATTCCTGACGGCGGGATTGAACCTAACTCCCTGAATAATGCTGGACTGATTAGCCGATTAAATCTCGATCATTGTTTAATAGCTGGTTCAGCAAGTTTTTATCATGATAATGTTTTGCATTGGATTCACGAGCAAAGTCAGTATAAGTTAACCGATAATCCAAATAAAATTATAGCTTGTATTCCTTGGCATTGGCACAGTCAAGAAAACGGATGCAATAGTGAGAATCCTCTAGCCCAGCACTTTTGTCAAATAGGTACTCAATTATGGGGAGAAGAAAATTTAACATGGCGCAGTGCAACGGCTTTTGACTCCGTGTTAATAATACTGAGAATTTTAGAAATATATCGCAGCCAAGATAGTCAATCTTTATTGATACACATGAATCAATATTTCAAAGAACAGAGAAAACAGCTTAGGGGTGTCACGGGAAATATCCAATTTGATTATACAGGCGATCGCATCAAACCTCCTACAGAAATAGTTACCGTGAAATGGGATGCACAACAGCAACAGTGGAAATGGACAGTTTAAACTCTGCGAATGCTTTCGGTTGCGATCGCAGAGCAAATTGAAATACAATCACTAAAAGATATTTGTCAGCATTTTTTTGCCCTAGTTGAAGGTGCAAAGCGTCGCATCCCGCCCTACAGCACAAGCAGCAATCAAAGCATCGAGAAAGCCGAGACTATGTGATAAGTGGTAAATTGTAAAGTCTGATAAAGCTCTCTGACAGTCAGCTTCTGTTGCCCAGACTAAAGGTAAGGGCGCAACCAGTTACAAAGTCTTGCGTACCTGTTGTGTATTACGGTTATTATCGCACGCCCCCGATTTCGTTTAGTATTCAATATCTTCGTAGAGTAGTGACAGGGAAAATTTCAGATCGAGGCTAGTTAAATGAACCTCGCAATCCTCAGTGTTCCCTTGAGAAAAATCAACAAAATAGTGTACCAACTCCCAATTTCCCCGTTCGTTGAGCCGATAGCATTCCAGACTCATCGAATCGGGATTAATTAACAAATATTCTCGCAACGTTTCAATGCGACGGTACTGCTTGAACTTCTCTCCTCGATCAATGGCTTCTGTACTGGGCGAGAGGACTTCAGCAATCAAAACCGGAAAGCGAATGAGTTGACGAGCTGCGCGATCGCGGGTGTCACAAGTTACGGAAATATCAGGATAGTGAAAAGGTCCTTTTTCCGAAACACCCACCTTTGCGTCACTTGTCAGCACCTTACACCCTTTTCCTCGGAGATGAGACTTAAGTAGTGTCGCCAGGTTAACCGCAACTTGATTGTGGGGAATCGTCCCTCCTGTCATTGCTACCACTTCGCCGTTGATGTACTCGTAGCGCAGCGGTTGTTCCTCTTCCCACACCAAATACTCTTGAGGTGTCATCCCAGGATAGTTTAAACTCGCAATCATCACTATCTCCCGAAATAATCATTACATTTCAACTTTAACCATTTACTCCACAATTCGCACAAATCTCTTGTCCCGCCAGCCAACGAGCTTCTTCACTCACCAGAATTGCAACAATATCAGCGATAACATCAGTCTCAGTCGGTATTATGCTGTACTCGTATTTCAGCTTCATGACGCAACGTGCGGGCATGTGCTTGACTATACAGAGGTAGTCCGTAAACTTTGTGCTAAATTATTAAACAGTTTCTAACTGCATTTACATTGTATCTAATATTTATATAGACATCCAAATATAAAGTAATATTTACTAGCTATTGCAAGACTGCATTGCCGAGACTCAATCAAAATCAAAAAGTTTTAATTGTTACTTCCGACAATCGTAGTTTAGTGTTGCAGGACACAACAGTGGAGCAATTTAAGAATATTATAGTAGGCAACAAGCAGTAATGAAAATTCTCCATATCAGTTTGAAAGAGCAAGGCAAGGATTATGTTTCTTTACGCTATTTTTGGGACCAAGAATCGGCTAATTACAAGGAACATACACTGCCTCTGGCTGAAATTCTTCAGTTACGTGATATGGCAGAAGCCGACTACTATAACCGTTTCCGCGTATATGCTACCACTGGACAAACACTCTATAATTGGCTAGATAAAACTGATCGCCTCTTAGCCAATGCTCTCAAAGAACCCCATCCGCAAGGTTTGATCATAGCGATCGCTACCGATAAAGGACTAGCTCATCTGCCTTGGGAACTGCTACATGATGGTAAGGAGTTCTTGGTGGAGAAAAAACCGTCTATTATTCCGGTGCGGTGGTCGTCTAATGGTCAACCGATTAAGATCGGCGACTCTCCTCAAAATCGCCCCCTCAATCTGCTGTTTATGGCGACTTCTCCGCTAGGAGTTGAACCAGAATTAGATTATGAAGATGAGGAAGGGAAAATTTTAGAGGCTACTAGAAGCAAAAGCACCCCTGTGAACTTGATAGTGGAAGAGAGTGGCTGTTTGACTGAGTTGGCTGAAGTGGTTGCTCCCTATGGATCAGGTTATTTTGATGTCTTTCATTTAACAGGTCATGCCACTCATAAGGATGATTTGCCCTGCTTTCTGACTGAAAACGAATATGGCTCGCAGGTTGACAGTCATACAAAAGATATTGCTGATGCTTTTAAATTCTCCTTACCGCCGTTGATATTCCTCTCTGGTTGTAAAACGGGCTATTCTTCTGATGGTGCAATTAACTCAATGGCAGAAGAATTACTCACAATGGGAGCCACTGCGGTTTTAGGATGGGGTGACAGAGTGAAAGATACTGACGCTACCGCTACCGCCAGTGCTTTGTACAAACATTTGGCTATGGGACTAACGGTGACACAGGCGATCGCTTCCACCTACAAAACGCTAATTAACGAAAAGAGAAGCGATTGGCATAAATTAAGGTTGTATGTGGCGGATACTTTACCGCAGGCTTTAGTGACTCCTTTCCACACAGAGGGACGAGAACAACTACCCAAACCTTCTACCAAAATAGAGTTTTGGGATGACGAAAATCGGTTAAGGGTTGTGAGGCGGGAGGATTTTGTTGGTCGCCGTCGTCAGTTACAGAACTGTTTGCGGACTTTGAAGACCGATGATGAGAAAGTAGGGGTATTAATTCACGGCATGGGGGGATGGGGCAAAAGTAGCATCGTCTCTCGACTGTGGGATCGTTTGCCTAGGCATGAAAAAATTCTTTGGTGGCGAGAAATTGATGAACCTAAGTTGATTAATAAATTAACGAAGAAACTGGTTACGCCGGAGCAACAAAAAATAATTCCTTATCTGGGAGATAGCCGAATTCCACTTTACCACCGATTAGTTTACCTATTCCGTGAATTAGCAAACCTGAAAAAAAAACCATTTCTATTGATTCTCGATGATTTTGAGTGGAATCTTGAACCTCATCAAAACCGAGGTCGATACATTCTTAAACCTGAAGTACCCCAAATTTTAGAAGCATTAGTTGAAGCAATTCAAGATACTGGATTTGGGCATCGGATTGTTATTACCTGCCGCTATGATTTTGATTATAGCTTATTGTGTTTTTTCTATAAACAAGGGTTAGAACCTTTGAGAAAAGCTGAGCTAACCAAAAAGTTAAATCGCCTAGAGCATTTTAGTTCTAGTAAACTTCCTAAAGATGTACTGGCACGAGCGTTAGTTATAGCAGATGGAAATCCTCGGTTATTAGAATTTCTCAACAATGAAGTTTTAGGCAGTTTAGATGTAGAAGCCAAACTAACAAAACTGGAAAAAAATCCTGAATTGTGGAAAGACAAAATTATTTGGTCAGATCTATATCAGCTTATTGATGAGTCTTTACAACAGCTTCTAAGCTATTGCTTAATATATGAAATTTCTGTACCCAGGCAAGCATTAGAAGTTGTTTGTGAGTCTATCTCCGACTACAAAAGACAGTTAAGTCGAGCAGTTGAATTAGCATTAATAGAAGTAAGTCCCGAACCGGAAGAGTCCAATCGAGTTTATAGAGTCTCACGCATTTTACCTCACATTATCTCCAGTATCCGACTCCCTGAAGCCCCAGAAGTTTATTCTCTGTATCGCAAGGCTCATGAAAAACTACACCAGTTGTGGGGAAAGGAAGAGAATCGAAGCGAAGAAAAATGGGGAGAAATTTTTCGGTTACAATTCGCCAACAGGGAAAATCCTGAGCGATTTAGACAAGGGTTCTCCCAGATGTTGGCAGTTCAATATAACTCAGAAGCTGATAGTGCTTATGAATCTGAATTGAGAAAAGTTGCTGACTACTTGGTAGTTTCCGACCTATGCAAGCCATTGGAAAACTATCTAAAACAAAAGAATTGGAAAGAGGCAGATGAGGAAACTGCTTGGGTTTTTTACCTGGTCATGGTTAAAGAAAAATATAAAGATTGGGAAGATCTGTTGGAGAATTTCCCCTGTGAAACTCTCAAGGAAATTAATCGACTCTGGCTCGAAAATAGTGACAATAGGTTCGGCATCAGCATCCAGATGGAAATTTACCAGAGCCTGGGAGGCACAAAAGAGTATAATCAGAAGGTTTGGGAAAACTTTTGCGATCGCGTAGGTTGGAAGGAAGGAGAAAATTGGCTAAGTTACAATGAACTGATGAATCAAGAAACGATAAAAGCTAGGGAAGCGCCTCCTTCATGGGCGTCATCTCCGATCCCCGCATTAATTTATATCCGTGCGTATGGGGGGGCGTGGGATAAGGAGGATGGGGTTGGGGGGGAGGGCTTGGGGAGGATTCTTCTTTCGCGCACGCAAACCTGTATTATATAGGCGCTTCAGGAATTTTGTCAAGATAATTTTTGGCAACCTTTTATACGAAAACATAAGCATTTCACCAATTCAATACCTGGCACAGTCCGGTTTTACGTGAGGGTCGGCACCAGAAAACCTCTCACTAAAAGACTCAAGAGTCATTAAACAATTGCATTGCCACTTTCTCTTCGTAGCAGTTCGCTCGTACAAACTTCTCTGCTACTTCCCGAATCTCATCATTGGTTGGTTCCCACTCACCCCAAGGCAGTTTCATCTGTCCGGGAGAGTGCTTTTTCCTCTCTGAAGCCTTCAATACCTTGGGGAGTAATTTGCTTCCCCAAGCAGAGCATTTTTCTGACTTCGATTGCGGTTTGTATTTCTTGCAGAATTTCCGATACTTCTCGGCGCATTCATCCAGGGACTTGCCCAGAGACAAAAATGCCGGATGCCATTGAGTTAAACCGTCGTTACTCAGCCTATCGTGAGTTCCGTAATTAGAGAAGTCGTAGAAGAAGCCCTGCTGCATCCCTGCTGCCTTCGGGTTGGCGTGGATATACCGGAGTGTGTTAAGCGCCCGTTTGTAATCCGTTTTCTCAAAGCCGCTGCTATGGTATTGGCAAATGATCTTATTTACGGTAATCCCGCGATCGCCTACAAAATAGAGTGCAAGCACTTGAATGCTGACTTGTTGAGATAAGCTAAGATTATATGCAAATCTTAACAAGTTGGACATCATTCACACTCTAAAACTATGCAAACCCAACTCACGCAAATCCAGGTTCAGTTAACTCCTGATTCCAATATTCCTGAAGAAATTCAAGCTGAAGCCGAACAAATGGCAAAAGAAGCCTATGTAATTACATTACTAAAACACGGTATCATCAGTAGTGGACGGGCAGGTAAACTGCTGGGGATGCACCGATTGGATGTTATCGACCTTATGAGCAAGTATGGCATCTCTGTGTTTGCACCCCAAAGTAAAGAAGAATTGGAACAAGAGGTTGCTGAAACTATAGCTTTATTAGATCGGCATCAGCAATGATTGTAGTTTCTAATACAACCCCCTTGAGCGAACTTGCCAAAGTTGGGCGGATGGACTTGCTAAGAGAAGTTTTTGGGCAAGTCATTATTCCTCAAGAGGTCTATGATGAGGTCACTACAGGAACACATCCAGCCGCAAGTGAAGTACGATCAGCAACCTGGATTCTAGTGTACTCAATCAGCGATCCTAATCAATTATCAATTCTGCAAGCAGAAACAGAGCTAGATTTAGGTGAGTGTGCTGCGATCGCCTTAGCTGAAGAATTGCAAGCTGATCGAGTTTTAATTGATGAATGGGCAGGTCGAAGAGTTGCTAAAAATCGAAAGCTGCTTGTAACGGGTACAGTTGGCATCTTGTTAATTGCTAAAAACCGAGGATTGATTGAGAGCGTTAAACCGATCCTGGAAGCAATGGTAGCTCAAGGTATGCGAATCGCCCAACCACTTTATCACTCTTGTTTTAGCTTTAGCGCAAGAATCTTAAAAGTATTTGCCACTCTCTAAATCCAAGAAGGATGCTCATAGCTTGACAAAATCAAAGCTTTTCAGTTAATAATATAACAACCGTTCGATATAAATAAATGCACAATGCATCAGCAAAGTCAGCACAATTTTTCTGATTTATTTTATACTGAGCGTGCGATATAAATTAATTTAAGATGCCAAAATTCTTGACTGTGAGGACTATTGCCAAGAACTACTGAGCAAATGCTTTGATATTTTTGTGACTAAAGGTTATGCGGCGATCGCCATGCGACAGATTACTCAAGGGATGAAAGTACCTACAGGAACCTTGTATGAATTTTCAGTTATTAAAGCCGAAAAAACTCTGGTTGATTGGATTGGTAAGTGTTGCGACGGTTGTGAGTGGGGCGATCGCTAATTATGGCGTCAAATTTTCGTTACCCAGTGAAAAGCCCTCAACTCCAGTAGCAGCGCCACCAGCACCGATTGCCAAAAAGGTGACAGCATTGGGACGATTAGAACCAGAAGCGGAAGTAATACGCTTATCTGCACCGCTGGCGTTGGATGGCGATCGCGTAGCCCAACTACTTGTCAAGGAAAACGATCGCGTGAAAGCCGGACAAGTTGTGGCAATTTTAGACGCACGCGATCGCTTACAAGATGCACTCAAACAAGCACAAGAACAAGTAAAAGTTGCCTCTTCCCGCCTAGACCAAGTCAAAGCTGGAGCAAAAACTGGCGAAATTCAAGCACAACAAGCCACAATCCAGCGAATACAAGCAGAGTTAACCGGAACATCAGCCACCCAAGCAGCAACAATTGCTCGCTGGGAATCAGAAGTCCGCAACGCTAAGGCTGAGTACAATCGATTTCAGCAATTATTCGCCTCCGGCACAATTTCAGCTTCTAGTCTTGATAGTAAACGTTTAGCAGTAGAAACAGCAGAAGCACAGCTAAATGAGGCAAAAGCCATGCAAAATCGCAACTCAGAAACCTTAAAAGCGCAAAACATCGAAGCCAAAGCGAATTTAAACCGAGTCACAGAAATACGTCCCGTAGACATAGCCGCAGCCCAAACCGATGTCAATACAGCCATCGCCGCCGTTAAACGATCCCAAACTGAACTCAAGCAAGCATATGTCTTAGCCCCAACAGCGGGAAAAATTTTCAAGCTGCTAACACGAGCCGGTGAAAAAATGAGTAAAGACGGCATTGTGGAATTAGGACAAACAGACCAAATGATGACAATTGCTGAAGTTTATCAAACAGATGTTGGGAAAGTTAAAGTAGGACAACAAGCCAGAATCACAAGCCAAGCTTTTACCGGAGAACTAAAAGGAACAGTTTCGCAAATTGGCTTACAAGTTAGCCGGCAAAATGTCTTTAGCAATCAACCAGGAGAAAACCTCGATCGCCGCGTAGTAGAGGTAAAAATTCGCCTGACTCCAGAAGATAGCAAGCGAGTTGCAGCTTTTACTCACCTACAAGTACAGACAGCGATTGATTTATAACGAACGATCAATATCAAAAGCTTTTCACTAAAAAATTATCTATTTCTCTCTCTCTCTCTCTCTTTCTTTCTTTCTCTCTCTCTCTCTTTATTCCTTTGTGTCCTTCGTGTCCTTTGTGGTTTAAAATGCTTAAAAAACTATTTAGCAAAATTCCCTTAGCATGGCTACAGGTGATGAAAGAAAAAAATCGCCTAGTAGTAGCAATTGCCGGAATTGCCTTTGCTGACATGCTGATGTTTCTGCAATTTGGTTTTCAAGACGCATTATATGAAAGTGCTACACTACAACATCACTTACTACAAGCTGATTTAATATTAATTAATCCCCAATACCAAGTCCTTTTTTCTGCCAAAAGCTTTTCCAGAGAAAGACTTTATCAAGCATTAAGTAATGAAAGTGTAAAATCAGTCAGTCCTGTGTATATTGGCATGGGGCAATGGAAGAATCCAGAAACACGGATCAGCCGCTCAATTTTAGTTTGGGGAGTCGATCCTGCTGGTCTTAGTTTTAAACTCCCAGATGTCCAACAAAATGCCTCACACTTGAAAATTATTAATCAAGTGTTATATGACCGTGCTGGACGCCCGGAGTATGGGGCGATTGGAGATGCTTTCCAGCGGCAAGGCTCAACCCCTGTAGAATTGAATAACAGAAGTGTTCAGGTAGCAGGACTATTTGCCATCGGTTCATCATTTGCCGCTGATGGGAATGTGATTACTAGTGATTCTACATTTTTAAACTTGTTTCCCGAACGTCAACCGAATCAAATCGAAGTGGGATTAGTACAACTGAATCCAGGCTCTAATGTCGTCCGAGTCAAAGCGCAATTAGCAAAAGAATCAGCGGGAGAGGTAAGAGTTTTAACAGGTAATGAATTTGCCGCCCTAGAAAAGTATTATTGGGAAAGTCAAGGGACAATTGGTTTTATTTTTGGAATGGGTGTAATTGTTGGATTTATCGTAGGGACGGTGATTGTTTACCAGATACTTTACAGTGATGTCGCCAATCATTTACCAGAGTACGCGACATTGAAAGCGATGGGTTATAGCGATCGCTATCTTTTAGGCGTGTTACTACAAGAAGCACTATTGTTAGCAGCACTTGGGTATGTTCCAGGATTTATCATTGCCGTTGGTTTGTACCGTGTTACGTATGTGGCAACATTACTACCAGTTGCGATGACACTTTATCGGGCAATCGTGGTATTTTTGCTCACAGTTGGGATGTGTACTGTTTCGGGAGCGATCGCGATGCGTAAGCTAAGTGAAGCCGATCCCGCCGATATCTTTTAACTTTTTTTCGGTTGGCGTAACTGCTTAGAACTTAGCGGTCCCAAAATTTGGTTGAGAGTGCGAAGTTGTTCTGCTGTCCCCATCCCAATCAGTAAATCTCCAGGTAAAAGCACATCATCAGCCGTTGGACCACCAATTAGAGTTCCATCAGCGCGGCGAATAGCCAAAACAAGAGCACCAGATTGGGCGCGTAATCTGGCTTGTCCTAAACTTTTATTAGTGCAAGGACAATTAGAGTCAAGTAAAAATTCTTCCATATACAGTTGCCGGTCAGCACCTGTGAGAATACCATCAACAAAATCCATCACCTGCGGTCGCAAAGCCGCCGCCGCCATCCGCTTACCGCCAGTAATATAAGGAGAAATCACCGCATCCGCACCACCGCGTTGCAATTTCAGCACAGCTTCCTCCGTACTCGCCCGTGCGATCGCTCGAATTTGCGGATTCAAAGTTTTCGCAGAAAGTACCGTGTAGAGATTTTCCGCATCCGAAGGTAAAGCAGCAACAATACAAAGCGCTCGTTCAATCCCCGCCCTCACCAGAGTTTCGTCTAAAGTAGCATCCCCGTGGATGGTGATATAACCTTTACTTTGAGCGATGTCTAGAGATTCTATCTCCGAGTCAACGATCACAAAAGGCACATCCTCAGCCGCAAATTCCAAGGCAATCTGCCGACCTGTGCGACTAAAGCCACAAATAATATAGTGTTCAGAAAGTGATTGCATTAAAATTCGCTGTTGTCGGAGTCGGATACCCTCTTGAAAATAGCCTTGAATTACCGCTTCTGTAAATCGGTTGACGATGTAACCAATATTCACCACCCCCAGTAAAATTAAGGTCATAGTGAATAACCGACCGCGATCGCCAAGTGGGTGAACTTCGCCAAAACCAACGGTAGCCAGGGTAATCACCGTCATATATGCCGCATCTACCCAGCGCCAACCTTCGACGTACCGATACCAAAGAGTACCAGTCAGGAAGATACAAGCCAAGGCGACTGACCCAGCCAACAACTCTTTTTGGATGCGATTATATTTTTGCTCTGGAGTTGAATACACAAGTTTTTACTACAATAGTCAGTCGTTTAAGAATTCCTACGTTAATCTATAGATTAAGTATCGGCGCAAGTTAATCAAATAGCAGTTTTCCATGATTTTCTTCCGCCGGCAATAAAGGATTTTTTAGGAGAAACATGACGAGCATCCAAACTCTGATTCCCGAACCCACTACAGCAGCACAAGAAATTCCCATTAACTCCAGTCCCTACGATCCAACCGGCTTCGATCAAGCTGTGATGTCCACCTATGGAAGATATCCCCTCGCCCTGGAACGGGGTGCAGGTTCTAAGGTGTGGGATACACAAGGACGCGAATATCTAGATTTTGTCGCCGGGATCGCCACATGTACCTTAGGACATGCCCACCCGAAACTAGTCAAAACGGTGACAGAGCAAATCCAAAAATTGCACCATGTCTCCAACTTGTACTACATACCCGAACAAGGAGACCTCGCGAATTGGCTAGTAAATCACTCTTGTGCCGATCGCGTCTTCTTCTGCAACTCCGGAGCGGAAGCCAACGAAGGCGCGATTAAACTTGCGCGAAAATACGGTCACACAGTACAAGAAATCGAACACCCAATTATCTTAACTGCCCACGCTAGTTTTCACGGACGTACCCTGGCTACAGTCACCGCCACAGGTCAACCAAAGTATCAAAAAAACTTCGACCCCTTAATGCCGGGATTCCACTATGTACCCTATAACAACATTGACGCCATAGAAGCCGCAATTACCGAATTAGACTCCGGTGATGCTGGTGTCGCTGCAATTCTCTTAGAACCATTACAAGGAGAAGGCGGCGTGCGTCCAGGAGATGTCGCTTACTTCCAAGCACTGCGAGAAATCTGTGACGATACAGGCATCTTACTCATCTTCGACGAAGTGCAAGTCGGGATGGGTCGCAGCGGTCATTATTGGGGTTACGAACACCTCGGAGTCGAACCAGACATCTTCACCAGCGCCAAAGGCTTAGGTGGCGGTATCCCCATCGGCGCGATGCTATGCAAAAAATTCTGCGATATTTTCCAACCAGGAGACCACGCCAGCACCTTCGGCGGTAATCCTTTTGCCTGTGCAGCCGCTTTAACCGTCTGTCAGACTATAGAAACAGAAAATATCTTAGAAAATGTGCAAGCACGGGGCGAACAGTTGCGGTCAGGATTAAAAGCGATCGCTGCTAAATATCCCAATCATATTACCGAAGTGCGCGGCTGGGGCTTAATCAACGGCATGGAACTGCAAGCAAACAGCGAACTCACCGCACCTGTAATCGTGAAAGCAGCGATTGAGGAAGGTGTGTTACTTGTTCCTGCAGGTCCGAAGGTAATCCGGTTTGTACCGCCACTGATTGTGACAGAGGGTGAGATTGAGCAGGCGTTGGCGGCGGTGGAGAAAGCTATGGCGAAGAGTGTTTAAAAAACGCGGAGGGGCGCAGAGGTGGCGCGGAGGTACGCGGAGTTCTCTGCGATACTCTGCGTTTCCTCCGCGTTAAAAATGACCGAGAGATTATTCGCAGGCATTTGGTAAGTCTTGACTAGGGCGAGTTTTTGTGATTTTGCTGCGGCGACTACTTCTTCTAAATCTCGTATCCCCCACTCTGGATTTTGGGCGCGGAGTGATTCATCAAAGGCGGCGTTACTTGGGGCTGTGTGTTCGCCTCCTTGTTTATACGGTCCATATAAGTAAAGAATGCCACCGGGTGGGAGGATTCGTCTTGCACCTGCCATCAGCCCTAAGCAGGCAGACCAAGGGGATATATGAATCATGTTGATATTGACAATCGCCGTGATGGGCTTGTCTACTGGCCAGGTTGGTGCAGTCACATCTAGGTCAAGTGGCGGGTGGAGATTATCAACGGTTGATTGGGTTGTCCAGGCGGCGATGCTGGCGCGTAATTGAGGGTTTGGGTCAGAGGGTTGCCATTGACGCGGACTCAGGCGAGGGGCAAAGTATATCGCGTGTTCGCCAGTTCCACTTGCTATCTCTAGAATAGTGCCGCTGGGGGGTAGTACTTGCTTCAGTACCTCTAAAATCGGTTCGCGATTGCGCTGCGTCGCTGATGCATATAGTCTGGCGTCATCATTCATTTCATTACCACTGGATGTTGTCCATAATATGGCAAGGCTTCTGACCAATGAGGACGCTTGCCTGCTTGCCACTCTAGATTAGCTAACTCCAATATACTTTTGACTG
>JBBQRU010000122.1:0-16687 GCA_038214545.1 Cyanophyceae cyanobacterium
AGTGGGATAGTTGTACCTAAACCTCTATATCTTCTTCCCTCATGCTTCGCATATTGGTCAGAAGATTATCGTCAATTCACTCGCATTCATCCCACACTCCCTTTACAGGTGAGATGTGGGACTTCTGCTGATTAAGTTAAACCGTCCTAATTTAGCAAAAGAACCGAGATGGAAAAATCAATCAACAGTTAGTTACGGTGAATCAATTCCATTAGTAGTAGAAGTTGTGAGTACTAATTGGCGCGATGATTATCTTGATAAAGCTGGCGATTATGAAGAAATTGGTATTCCCGAATATTGGATTGTCGAACATTATCTTGGCTTGGGTGGAAGACGGTTTATTGGCAACCCTAAACAACCAACTATTTCGATTTATCAACTAGTGGAAAGTGAGTACCAAGTTAGCCAGTTTAGGAAAGGCGATCGCATTATATCACCAACATTTCCCGAATTAAATTTAACCGTACAAGAGATTTTGGACGCTGGTTTACAAAGTTAGTTTTTCCCAGCGATGGTAATAAAGAGTGCAGTTTTCTACCCCGTAAAACGTTTGTACTATTTTCTATTTTTGTTGTCTGCTAGGTCTTGAGTCGTTAAGTGCCTGACGGTAGGCTCTGTATAGTTCGCGGTCTTCTTTCACTTTCCTATCAAGTTTTTCTTCCCCGGTAGCAATTTGTCTCAAGCGCAAAGTTTGTTCATCGCTAAGACGATTACCAGCAACCTCCACTCCTCGACCGTTAATCTTTACACTTGTTGTGAATCCAGGGACTGACGGCGCATTTTCTGCAAGGTGTGGAAACAACTCACGCACAGTTTGATTTTGAAAGGGGATACCGTCAATTTCCATAGCTCGTTTACTGAATACCGTACCTCCTTTTTCCTGACTGCTGGTTGCCTGGTTAAAAGGTCTAGCTTCTATAGCAAATATCTCTCGTCCACCGTCCTTAATAGTCGTGGTGTGACCTGCCTCTAGGTCACTTCTCAGTGTGAATTTTCCCGTAACTTGATCGTAGTTACCAACTTTCCCTCCCTCAAACTCTGGATGCGGTGTTCCTGTTCTCTGACGGTGTATTGCTATTCTCTCGGCTATAGCCTCGTTCATTTCTTTCCTAAATTCCCCACGAGCTTTTTTCGATGCGGGATCACTAGTTTTCGCTCCTCCTTTTTGCAGATATGAAGACCGCCATACATCTCCTCGTTCATCTGTGGGTCTCCGTACTACAGGGCTACTTTGACCCCTGGATATTCCATCAGTACCGCTAGCACCAACAGGTTTATTTACCTCTCTAGCTCCAGGATTGACAGGTTTAGCGCCCCTACCCAAGGAACTGACAGCATCACCAGCGTCACCAGTAACATTAGCAACTGTACCTGGTCGTCTAGGAACTCTAGGAGTATTAACACCTCCAGCAAAAGTAGAACCGAGGGCTAAAGCAGCATTTTTCCAGTCGCCTTCTCTCGCGTACTGAACGCTATTAATGCCACCTTCAGCAACACCAGCGACATTCATAGCTCTATCTGCAAGACTAGCAGTCTTCTCCAACTTAGCAACAAGATTAGCTCCCTTAGCTCCATACTTCGCTACCATAACCGCGCTACCACCTCCTACCAAAGAGGCAAGAGCAGAGGCACCTGAAATACCAGCATTTACCTTGTCTCCTTCAGCTAAGTACCAAGCTGCATTAGCACCATTAAATGCTACACCTGCAACTGGAATCATGCCTCCTACATCTAAACCAATGTGACCAATACCGCTTGCATGGTCTTTGGCATAGTTACCTACGCTCTTTGTTTTATCCCACGCGTTACTTGCCTTTTCCGTGACAGCATCCCGCGCCCTATCCAACCAACTCTTTTCAGGCTCTGGCTTTGACTGCTGTGGGGCTAGGGGAGGGGGAGGTGTAAGTTTAATGGGTTGCCCACGATTATCCAGCCCAAGAGTACCCATGTATCTCTCTTTAGCGGTATTTGCCTGTTGCACGCGATCGCTTCTGAGTTCTTCCGTGATTCCCCGGTTGTTCGACTTTAAGCTTCGAGCTTGAGTTGGGGAATCTTGGAGTTTTTTAGCTGCTTCTGAGGCATTAACACGCGCTTCGGCGACACTTGTCTCTCGCTGGAGATCCCTTAGTTCCCCGTCGAAGACTCTACCCTTGTTTAATTTCTTCAGATTTTGGTAGGAATTACTTGTTTGTTGAAGTGCTTTGCGTGCTTCAGGAAGATCGCCTGCACTACCAGGGATAGGCTTGGGTTTAAGACTTGAGCCGGCGTGCCTACGTTCTTCTGCATCGGCTGAACCATAATGCCGAGTGTTTGATGCAATGGGGGTTGAGGTTGGCTTCGGCTTGGGTTTAAGATTGAAGCCGGCGTGCCTACGTTCTTCTGCATCGGCTGAACCATAACGCCGAGTATTTAAAGCAGTCGAGATTGACTTCGGCTTGGGTTTAGGACTTGAGCCTGCGCTCCATGTTTCGGCACCATCAGGGGACATCCCACGTAGATTTGGGGTAGCTTTAGATTGAATGGGGCGCGGATTGTTGCTCGAATCCCGCTCACCCTGGCGGTGTTGGGCTGCACTGCTAGAAGATTTTGAATTATTAGTCTGGAGAGGGTGAGCAATTGGCATTACTCCCTTGGCGGTAATCTGATAGCCGTTTTTTTTAAGTGCCTGCCTGTCTTCTTCTGGAAGCATCATAGCTTTCAAACTCCAGTCTTAAGTTTTGAAAATGCTGGCTTCTAGCTTTTGCCAAAGCCATAAGTAAATCCCTAGTTATAAATTCTAATCTTTTTCTTCACTGCAAAAATTGCTAAAAACAACCGTGAAAATATGGAATTTTGAGTTCTAGTTGTTTCTAACAGCTTGAAATGTATAAATTATCTTTACAAATATTAGTATAGCGGTTCAAGGGTTGAATCATCGGATAGCTACCTTTATCCTTTGATGGGTAATTTGTGCGATCGCGTGGCAGCTAGCGTTTCTTACTTTTCCCTGACTCTTTCTTACCTATACGTAGAAAGATTGGTTAATGATAATTTTTGTTGCGGATTAACCCTAGCCACGGTTATTGTTCGAGATTATCGAATAATTCCCGTCGCGTTTGTTTCTATGCTTGATTTCGCTGCCGCTCCAGATGTTCGCAGTGTATAAGATGGAAAGTTTTCTAAATCCTCTATTGTTTGAGGAGCGGGAAACACCTTGCTGTCAGGGGACTTAAATCTTTCAAGGTAAATTGAAAGAGCCTCTGTCTCGTCTCTGTGGTCAAGGATATATTGACGAAACTCGGCACGGGTCATTGATGAAAAATCAGGCTTACTTATACAAATATCCAATTCTCATTCGGGTAAATTACAATTTCTATTTCTTCTCCAGCCAGGACATACAATTGCAAACGGCTATAATTCACACACTAGCTAACTGTCGTTGATACAAAGCCCAGTAAACGCCTCTTTTTTGCAACAACTCATCGTGGGTTCCTCGTTCCACAATCTCGCCTTTCTCTAATACCAAAATCAAGTCGGCTCGTTTCAAAGGTGCAAATCGGTGGGCAATCATAAATACTGTACGCTTCCCCGAAACTTCCTGCAAGTTCTGCAATACTTTTTGTTCTGTCTCACTATCCAAGCTACTTGTAGCTTCATCTAAGATTAAAATCGGAGCTTCGGAAAGAAATAAACGCGCTAAAGCAAGACGTTGGCGCTGTCCTCCTGAAAGGGCGACTCCGCGCTCTCCAATGCTGGTTTGGTAGCCTTTGGGCAGTTCGCTGATAAAATTATGAGCTACCGCCAGTCGTGCGGCTCTCATCACCTGCTCAGTTGTAATATCTGGATCGCCGAAAGTGATATTTTCCGAGATGGTAGCGTCGAAGAGAAAATCGTCTTGCAGCACAACGCTAATTTGTTCTCTTAAAGAGCCGATATCAGCATTTTTAATATCAAAATTATCAATCAAGATAGAGCCTGATTCTGGTTTGTAGAGGCGTTGTAAAAGCTTTGAAAGTGTACTTTTACCCGAACCTGACCGTCCGACAATTCCGACAAACATCCCAGGTTGCACAGTCAAAGAAATGCCTTTCAAAACAGGTTCTTCTTGGTCGCTTTGGTAGCGAAAAAACACTTTTTCAAAGTTGACTTTACCGCTCAGTGGTGGTAAAACTATACCAGAACCGGGTTCAGCTTCCGGAGCAGTATTGAGAATATCTCCAAGTCGATCTACAGATAGTAAAACTTGCTGGAATTCTTGCCAAAGTTGTACTAAACGCAGCAGTGGACCTGTTACTTTAGAAGCTAGCATTTGAAAAGCAACTAATACACCAATAGTTATCTTTTGGTCGATGACAAGTCCGGCTCCAAACCAGAGAATAATTAAGTAGGAAAAATTCGTCAAAAAATCGCCGATATTACTGCCTATATTAGAAGTAGTGGAAGCTTTAAAACTAGTGCGGATGTAACGCGCAAATAAGCCTTCCCAACGCCGGCGGGATTTGCGTTCCGCAGCATGAGCTTTTACAGCATGAATTCCCGTGACTGTTTCTACTAAAAAGGATTGGTTATCGGCACCGCGATTAAAAGTTTCATTCAGCCAATGGCGTAAAATCGGTGTAGCCACTAAATTTAAAACGACAAACAAGGGAATTACAGCCAAAGCAACCCAAGTGAGGGTGAAACTGTAAGCAAACATCAGCACGAGATACACTACTGAGAAGATGCTGTCAAGGATGACCGTTAGTGCTGTACCTGTGAGAAATTGCCGAATACTTTCTAGTTCCTGCGCTCTAGCAACAGTATCGCCTACTCTACGCGACTCAAAATAAGTTAAGGGTAGACGCATCAGTTGACGAAACAACTGAGATGATAAACTTAGATCGAGGCGGTTGGCGGTGTGGGTAAAGATGAATAGCCGTAAAGTGCCCAAAACTGCTTCAAAAATTGCCACACCCAAAAGAGCGATCGCCATCACATCTAAAGCATTACGGCTGCCAAACACCATTACTTTGTCGATGATGTACTGAGTAATAATTGGTGTTGCTAACCCCAACAATTGCAGCGCAAAAGAAAGTAACAGCACTTCTCCTAACAACTTGCGGTGCTGCCAAATAGGAGGTACAAACCAACTCAGGTTAAACGTATCTTGCTTTTGAATTAATTCTACTTGCCAAAGTCGTCCATCCCAATTTTCCTCTAGCATCTGTTGGGGAATGCTTTCACAAGTTTGACTGAGGTTGGTAGGAAATGCGATAATTAAACGATTACCCCTAACGCCATAGATAATAATCCACTCTTCCCGTCGCCAAAGCAACAAAACCGGGAAAGTTAATAAGCGCAAATCATGGACGGTAACTTGTAGCTGTCGCACTTGCAGTCCCAGTTTTTCACCCGCTTCCATCACATCGTGAGGATGCTGGAAGCGCAGTTGACGCTGTACCAACTCGAATGGGATCGGATTATTTAAGTATTGAGCTGCCATTGTTAAGCAAGCAGCCGCAGTATTGGGGCTTAGAACAAATGGATAGCCTGATACTGGTTGGGGTAAATTAGCCTCAATTGGTTGATAACGCGATCGCTCTTGCTGCCAAAAGTGATTTAATTCTCTAGAATCAGCTTTTTGCCACAGTGCTACGTCGCAGCGCACCACCTCCACATTTTTAGATGCTACAGCTTTCAAATCTCCAGAAAGCTCTAGTAAGTCCCCAAACCAATCTCCTGCTTTTAAAGTTGCTAATGACTGAGATTTTTCATCTTCTCTCAGACGCACATTTCCGGCAATAATTAAAAATTGATTTCCCGGTTTATCTGTAGACCAAATTATAACCCCAGTCTGATAACGACATATCTCAACTTGATTTTTTAAATTGATTTGCTGCTCTGGGGTTAGCAAGCAAAAAGGCTCTTTCTCCCACTGTAAGTTCATAATTAACCCCTATAACTTAACCTGAAGTTGGACATTAATATTTTGAATTTTATCTTCTAACCATTGCTCGAACAGTTCGTGAGCTAGTTCTTCCTTCAACTGTTCGTCTAACGAAGCTGGCAGTAATTTTTCAACGCGAACTAAATACCAAAGTCCTTCAATTTCGAATGGTTCTATCAACTCCCCAGGATTCGCTAAATCGAGAGCAGCCCTGAGTACAGTTGGCAATGTACCCTTACTAACTGCTCCCATCATGCCATTTAAAATCCGGTCATCTGTTAAAGAATATTCCTGGACTAGCTGCTCAAATTTTGCGCCATCTTCGAGAATTTGACTTTTCAATTCCTCAGCAAGTGCTTGTTCTTCTACAACTAAGCGCGACAGCACAACCCGATCTAAAAATATCTTGCGTTCAATAAAATATTCCTGAAGGTTTGCTTCTGTAACTTGAGCTTTGAGTTTTTCTAACTTGAGTTTATCTGCTATTTGGCTGCGAAAGGTAGGGTAATCTAACCCCTGATTTGCTAGCCATTCCTGAAAAGTTGCATAGTTAGTAAGGTCATTCTCTAATCGCCAATCTAACACCACTTGATCGAGCAGTTCAGAGCTAATATCAAATTTCTCTAAAGTTTGTAGTTCTTGGTCTATAACGTAGGAACGCATAATTTCCCATAGAACAGACTCCAGTTTTCCAGCAGAATCTAAATATTTTAATGCTTGTTCCAGAGAAATTGGCTGTTCATCAGCTGTCAAGAATAAACTGGGTTCCATAATTCATCGGCTATTTTTATTGCTTGTGAAACACTGAGTAGTTTTACGGGTGTTTATCTACTATGCTACTTTCACGGGTGTAAGCCAGTAGAAGGATTGACGCGATCGCGCTACGTGTACTCTCCAGGTTAAAAATAGGTTAAGCTTAGCTTAAATTTTCGGTTGAAATATCCTGCTCAACAATTAATTTCATGATGTGCTGACAATCTGCTTTTGGTACTCCTGCTCCGTCACTATGTCCAGAGTACTTTCCAAGCGATCTAAAAAAACAATGCCGTCGAGATGGTCATGCTCGTGTTGGAAAATTCTAGCAACAAAGTCAGTAAACTGTTGCTTTTGTAACTTGCCATGACGGTCAGTGTATGCAACTTCAATCGCTTGATATCGCGGAACCAAACCTCTAATTCCCGGAATACTCAAACAACCTTCCCATCCCTTGGTAACTTCCGACGAATGGGCGAGAATTTGGGGATTAATCATCGCCGTCGGTGCCATTTCTGGGGCGTGAGGATATCGAGGATTTGGGTGAGAGGCGACAATAAAGACGCGATCGCTACAGGCGACTTGGGGTGCAGCAATCCCAACACCGCTAGCTTGTTTCACGGTGACAATTAAATTATCAATTAGTTTCTGAATTCGGGCTTCAGTAACATTTTCGACAAAGCAAGCAGGTGTACGGAGCGTAGGATGACCAAGTTGAATAACTTCAAGTGATTTAGACATATATAAACTCCAATTCGCAATTCGCAATTCGCAATTCGCAATTCGTAATTAAGATAATTAGCGGGGGCGTATGTTCCCACTTTTAGGCAATTAGTCAATTAACAATCCGCACTCGCAGCGCATAATCAAATTGCGAGTTGCGAATTGCGAATTGTTTCCCTACCCCCTAATTTAACCTTGCGAATGAACTGGCAAAGCTGCCGGTTTCACAGTTAATTGTGTAGCTTGTCCATTCCGCTGCACTTGAATTTGGAGAGGAACGCCAATTTTGCTGCTGTCAACAAGTTTTTGCACTTCTTCATTTTTGCTCACAGATTGATTGTTAATGCTTTGAATGACATCACCTTCACGGAGACCAGCTTGAGCTGCTGGAGAACTTGGGACAATACCAATCAGCAATACACCGCGATCTGTGTTGATCCGTAAGCGATCGCCAATTTTACTATTGATTTTTTGTTTAACCTCAGGTGTAAGCGTCACCATCTGAATCCCTAAATAAGGATGCTCAACCTTGCCATTAGCAATTAACTGTTCAGCAATCTGACGAGCAGAATTAATCGGAATCGCAAAACCTAATCCTTGTGCGCCTTGAATAATCGCTGTATTCATGCCAATTACATCTCCGCGAGAATCCAGCAGCGGACCACCAGAATTACCAGGATTAATTGCAGCATCAGTTTGCAGATAATCAACACGCTTATCAGGAGCACCACCAATATCACTACTAGAGCGACCTGTAGCACTAAGAATCCCGGCGGTGACAGTATTATTCAAACCCAAAGGATTACCGATCGCAATCACCGCTTCTCCCGGTTGGAGAGTATCAGAATTTCCCAAAGCGACTACAGGAAGCTTATTTGCGGCAATTTTAATCACCGCCACATCCGTCACCGGATCTTCACCCAAAACTTTGCCACCAAAAGTCCGACCATCTTTAAGGGTGACTGTCACAGTATCAGCACCATCAACCACATGAGAATTAGTCAAAATCTGACCATCGGCATTAATGATAAAACCAGAACCACTACCGCGAACTACCCTTTGTTGCGGTTGGACACTTTGACCTCTGTCACCAAAGAAACGTTGAAAAAATGGATCTTTGTACTCTTCGGGAATTTCCCGCGTAATTGTCTTCGAGGAATCGATTCTCACAACCGCCGGTCCCACCCTTTGCACAACCCCGACCACAAAGTTAGGATTATTACCTACAGCAGCGAGAGATGGACTGTTACTGGTTGGTTGATTTACAGGCTGAGCCTCAATTTTTTGCGGTTGCAGCATCTTTGAGGCTAGCGAACAACCGCTTAAAGATGCAATACTTAGTAAAATTAATGGTGAGTGCCAACCCCAGCGCTGCAGACGCCTCAGTATCGCAGAAGCAAGAAAATCTTTGTCACTTATCTTCATATATATTTGCGTCTCCCATAAAAAATATCGCAACCCGTAGTATTATCTCGCTCAATGCTAAATTGGTGCTTACCGATCTCTCTTATTGTGACGGTTAGCCGCAAAGGTGGTAAAAAAATGCAAATTTCCTTGGAAAGCCTCTGGAGTCAGGTACTAGAGCGCTTACAGCTACAGCTATCGCGTCCGACCTTTGAAACCTGGATCAAAACCGCCACAGCGGAGGAGTTAGCCAACAATTGTTTGATAATTCGCACTCCCAATCCCTTTGCCCGCAATAGGTTACAGAAATATTACATTAAAGCGATCGCTGATGTCGTCCAAGATATCCTCGGTTATCCGGTAGAAATTTATATCACTGTTTTGCAAGGAGACGAATCTCCTTCTATGGGTGGGTCAGAATTTTTTGCCTTACCAAAGGAAACTAATATACCCCAAAGATCGCCGAAAGAGCACCAACCAAGTGAACTCAACCCTAAATGTGTATTTTCCCGATTTGTAGTTGGGTCTAACAACCGAATGGCACACGCGGCGTCATTAGCGGTTGCAGAATCTCCAGGTAGAGAATTCAATCCCTTATTTCTATGTGGTGGTGTTGGTTTAGGAAAAACGCACTTGATGCAGGCTATCGGTCACTATCGGTTAGAAATTTGCGCTAGTTCCAAGATATTTTACGTTTCTACAGAGCAATTTACCAACGATTTGATTGCTGCCATCCGCCAAGATAGTATGCAAAACTTCCGCGAACATTACCGAGCCGCAGATGTGCTATTAGTCGATGACATTCAATTTATTGAAGGCAAAGAATATACTCAAGAAGAATTTTTTTATACCTTTAATACTCTTCACGAAGCCGGAAAACAAGTAGTAATTGCTTCCGACCGTCCTCCCAACCAAATCCCGCGCTTACAAGAACGGCTGTGTTCTCGCTTCTCAATGGGCTTGATTGCCGATATCCAAGCACCGGATTTAGAAACAAGAATGGCAATCTTACAGAAAAAAGCCGAGTACGAGAATATGCGCCTACCTCGCGATGTAATTGAATACATTGCCTCTAACTACACCTCAAATATTCGTGAATTAGAAGGAGCCTTAATTCGGGCTGTTGCCTATATTTCGATTTGGGGTTTGCCAATGAATGTCGAAAATATTACTCCCGTCTTAAATCCCGCTACCGAGAAAGTCCCCACTACCCCAGACGCGGTGATGATGGTTGTCGGAGAAGCTTTTCGTATTAGTATTGAAGACCTGAAAAGCAACTCACGCCGCCGCGAAATTAGCTGGGCGAGGCAAATTGGTATGTATCTAATGAGGCAGCATACAGATTTAAGTTTACCCAGGATTGGTGAAGAATTTGGTGGCAAAGATCACACAACCGTCATTTACAGTTGTGATAAGATTACCCAACTTAGAGAAACCGATCAAGGCTTGGCACAAACTTTACGCCAATTGAGCGAGCGCATAAATATGACCAGCCGTTCATAATAGATCAGAGAATATTCAGTCACTCACTAACGCCGAATATTAAATAGAGTCTAAAGAACGATTAAGAATAGGTTTATCCTGTGGAAAATTCCCCAGATATTGTGGAAAACTCGGGAAAAACCTGTGGAAAAAGTAAAATAATTAATGGTAAAAAGTCCTTTAGTACAAATACCTGTGGAAAATTTAAAGGTTTTTCCACACCTTTTCCACAGGTAGCAAAGTCAGTCAGCAAAAATCAATAAAAATCAAAATCAAACTGATTTTTTACCTCCTCATTCCCTAGCAAACTTAAAATCACCGTTCATTGCCAACCCAGATTGCAAAGAAATGTAAATATACTGCCACCCACAAACGGTGCTACGATCAAATGCTTGCGTTTGAGATCCGATCATGAAATTAGTTTGCTCCCAAAGTGACCTCAGTACAAACCTCTCACTTGTAAGCCGTGCTGTACCGTCACGCCCAACTCATCCAGTGTTGGCGAACGTACTATTACAAGCGGACGCTCAAACTAATCAAGTCAGCCTCACAGCCTTCGATCTCAGTTTAGGTATCCGCACCAGCTTCAGTGCCGAAGTATTACAAGGAGGAGAAATAGCCCTCCCCGCCAAACTGCTTAACGACATCATCTCCAAACTTCCAGAAGGAGAAATCACCCTTGATGACGAAGCAACAACAAGCACCAACGAAGGACTAATTGCCACAATTACACCTCGCAGTGGACGTTACCAAATCAGAGCAATGGGTGGCGAAGAATTTCCCGAACTCCCAGTAATAGAAAACCAAGAAGCAATCCAACTCACAGCCGCCGCCCTAATTGAAGGACTAAGAGGCTCACTATTTGCTACCAGTGCAGACGAAACCAAACAAGTCCTCACCGGAGTTCACCTCACAGTCGCACAAGACGCCATAGAATTCGCCGCTACCGACAGTCATCGCCTAGTCGTCGTCCAAACCAGCAACGAGCAAGCCGACGCCGCGAAGAGCAGTAACACATCACTAGAAGTCACAGTTCCCAGCAAAGCCCTCAGAGAACTAGAACGGATGCTAGGAATGCGAGCTTCCCCAGAAGAAACCGTCGCCCTCTACCTCGACCAAGGTCAAATAGTCTTCGAGTGGGAAAACCAACGCCTAACCAGCCGTACCCTCGAAGGACAATACCCAGCCTATCGCCAACTCATACCTCGCCAATTCCAAAGAGAAGTCACCTTAGAACGCCGGCAATTCTTAAGCGCCTTAGAGCGGATAGCAGTATTAACAGATCAAAAAAATAACATTGTCAAAATCAGTATGGACGGCGCAGCCGGAGAAATCACCCTCTCCGTAGAAGCCCAAGACGTCGGCAATGGTACAGAATCAATCACCGCCCAAATCTCCGGCGAAGACATCGAATTTGCCTTCAACGTCAAATACCTCATGGAAGGACTAAAAGCCTTACCCTCAGCCGAAATCAAAATCCAACTCAACTCAAACCTCACCCCAGTAATTTTCACACCACTGGGGGGATTAAAAATGACATACTTAGCAATGCCTGTGCAAATTAGGAATTAGGGAAACGCGGAGGTTCGCGGAGGAAACGCAGAGGTTCGCGGAGCAACTTTGCGTACCTCTGCGCTACCTCTGCGTGGAACTCCGCGTTTCAAGAAAACCTAATTTTCAGATAATCCTCCTCCATCTTCGCCCCCGCTGGTTGCAGTGCGGCTAAGGCTTGGGGTAGGACTAAATTGCGTCGGTGGTTGCCGATGGTGATGTTTAGTTCGTCACCTGTTTTACTTAGTTGGACTTGTTCTTTGGGAATGCCCGGTAGGTACAGTTCTAATACGTATTGGTTCTGGTCTTGGACGATTCTGATGGTTGTTTCTTTGTAATAAACTTGGGTTGGGTCTTCGTTGGCGTAGAGGGTTTCTTTGAGGCGTTCTAGGGCTGGTAAGCCACACATTTCCTCGGAGTAAAGGGGTACTTCTTTGACGGGTAAGGGGTGGAAGTTGTCGTGGATTTGTTGGCGATATTGTTGTTGGTTGGCTTTCCAACCTTGGAAGAATGGGTCTTGGACTGTGTCGGGAATGATACGGTTGGCAATGATTAAATCGGTGGCGACGTTGTATAGGCTGAGGTAGGCGTGGGCGCGGAGTGATTCTTTAATCACCATTTTTTCGGGGTTGGTGACTAGGCGAACTGAGGTTTGGGTGTTGTCGGTGAGGACTTTTTCTAGGGCTTCGATTTGTTCGTAAAATTCAAAGGGTGCATCCATTACCTCTTTGTCTGGGAGGGAGAAGCCGGCGATTGGTCTAAATATTGGTTCGACCAAGGGTCTAAGGGCGACGGAGATGTTTTGGAATGGTTTGTAGAATCGCCGCATGTACCAGCCGCCTATTTCTGGTAGGCTGAGTAGTCTTAAGGCTGTGCCGGTGGGGGCTGAGTCGATGATTAATACATCATATATGCCTTCGTCGTAGTGGCGTTTCATTCTGACTAAGCCGAAGATTTCATCCATCCCTGGGAGGATGGCTAGTTCTTGGGCTTGGATTCCGTCTAATCCTCGTGCTTGCAGGACTTGGGTGATGTAACGTTTGACTGCGCCCCAGTTTCCTTCTAGTTCCATTAGGGCGTCTAGTTCTGCACCCCACAAGTTTGGGCGAATCTCGCGGGGTTCGTGTCCTAGTTCTAGATCAAAGCTATCGGCTAAGGAGTGGGCTGGATCTGTGCTTAAGACGAGTGTCCGATAGCCGAGTTCGGCGCATCGCAAACCAGTTGCTGCAGCCACGGAGGTTTTGCCAACTCCGCCTTTGCCTGTCATCAGAATTACGCGCATTAATGATTCAGTCCTGTCTGAGAATTAGTTATATTTCTTTACTTTATCGATTTTTATGAGGAAATAGGTGTTGTTTTAAGACGGAAAAGCGCGAACAGTGCCAGTAATCTATATGGGATGCGATTAATCCGGCAGTGTTTAATTCTAATTCGCTTCTCCCTGGAATCGCGATTCGTGGTTTCCAAGGTAAGGGTGTGTTCCAGCTTAAAGTCCACTGGGTGTTGATTGTGTTGTCTACAAGCTGAATTTCGTGTAAGTCCATCTGCGGTTCGATAAACCAGGTGGCGATGAGGTTAATCATTTGCTTGTAGCGATTGACACCACGAAATTTATTCAGTGGATCTTGGAAATAAACATCCGCTGCATAAATGCTGTAGGTCTGGTTGATGGGAAATCTTTGATAGTCGTCTTTGAGAATTTGGATAATATCCATTTTAAATCTCCGCCCAAAGTTTTTCTAACTGCCGTTTCCACGCTGCTAGTACTTGTTCGCGTTCTTGGGAAGTTTGGTTTAGATCACCCATTAATCCTTCGCTGTATAGATGATCGAGGTTTTGCAGTGTGGTTTCTAAGGTTTGTCCTTGCTGTTTGGCAACTTTGATAATTTCGCCAATCCGACTCTGGATTTGCCGATTATAGATTTCTGACACGCCTTGTTCATATAAAGAGACAAGTCCGGCGATCGCACTCTTGAAGTCATCGACAACTAAAGTGTGGCAATTATGGTGATATACTCCCCAAATTACTCCTTGACTAAGAGCATAACGAACTTCTTGCGTTTCATCAAAGTTAGCTTCTAGTAAGCCAGATAAGACTGGTTGTGCGGTTTCGGCGGGCATAATGGGCAGTAGGACTCTCACCCAAGATAAATCTTCGGTTAACAGTACCAACAGGCGGAAAGCTGAGGTTTCAACTTGCCACGAGTCGGGTGGAATTGTTTGGATGGATGCTGTATCAAACAATTCCTTCAGGGTATTGGCAATTTCTTGAGGTGTCATAGGATTAATGCTGCTTTTTCTCTAGCCTAGCGCTTTGATGCTCCATCACGCTTCACGCGGGCTGCAAAAATATTCCATCTAGTACTTCCTACTGTAGACAGATGTGTACTGTGAGCGATCGCAAGATTATCATTTAGTTTTGAATCTGCTAATTATATCTTCCGTCACTACACACAAGAGGTGGCAAGGTAAAAAAGGTTAATACTAGTGCGGTAATTCGTGGTTTTGACTATTGGGCGTCAGTTACTGGCAACCAAAATCGGGAAAGTACAGCTACACAAATAGCACAACTTTACTACCTAAATACCGTTAGTTAAAGTATCAAAATACTCCGATTCAAGATTTCAAGAGTCTAGTGTAAGTTGTATTCTGCTCAACAAGCACTTTTTTGGTTGAACTGTATTATAAATGACATTCTAGTCAAGCTGATATTTCCGCCATCTACATAAGGAATTATTAATGAGTGTTAACCTTTTCGATCCAAAATTCTACGCCGCCAACAATTCCGACTTAGCTTCATCTGGGTTAACGACAGACACCCAGTTGTTGTCCCACTTCCAACAGTATGGGATTAACGAGGGTAGACAATTCTCACCTTTTTTTGACTACAAAGTTTATAGTGCCAGCAATCCAGACTTGGCAAAAGCCGGATTAACAACCAACAAGCAACTTCTCGATCATGCCCAGACTTATGGGGTAAAAGAGGCTCGGAAACTTTCCTCTTTCCTCGACCTGAATTATTACTTGCAACTCTATCCCGACTTACAAAAAGCGTTTGGGAACGATGGCGAGAAAGCACTTCAACACCTGCAAACTTTCGGATTGCAAGAAGGACGAGTATTTTCGCCGGTGTTTGATGAGAATTACTACCGCAGCCTCTATCCAGATTTACAACAGGCGGGTTTGAATAATACCCAGTTGTTGAACCACTTTGAAACCTATGGTGTCAAAGAAGGTCGAGCTGGGTCTTTCCGCTTTGACACCTCTTATTACTTGAATAACAATAGCGATTTAAAAGGATTAGGGTTTAACAACCAACAGGCTCTACAACACTTCACTATTTATGGTGCCGGAGAAGGTAGAGCCGGAACTGCCGGTATTGCGAGAGCACAAAATCGCACAACTCTCGGTAATGGCTCAGCAATTACGCCTCAAGGTTGGTTTTTGACACCAGCGGGTCGGCAAGTATCTCTTGGCGATCCTCAGATCTTGCACCTTGCGTATAAACCCGGAAAAACCAAACCAAAATGACAAATTGCGGCACTAAAAGAATATTCAGGTTTAGATAATACTGAGTTACAAATGCGATAAAACCTAAGTAATATTATGGGCTTAATTGTGGATAAATAATTCCAGAAAAACGAATGAGGCGCTCACGTTATCCCCAGAATGGGATCACTTTTAAATAATTGTGAGCTTGCCAGATTGACTCAAAATATGAGAGAAAGGGCGTGAAGTATATTTCGTAAAAAAGCAAGACTATGCTTGCCCACGCCCAAGATCTAGTTTACAACCTATCTGAGTTAATGCCAACGCAGTATCAAAAAGAAAATCTTTCAGCAATGCTAGGGTTATTCTTAGAGGCACAAGGACACCCATTGCCAGAGCATTCTCAAATCAAGTCCGCAAGCGCATTAAGCCGGTTTTTAAATATCAATCCTTGGTCAACAAGGGATATGATCCGTACAATTCGTAATCACATACTTGAACAAGTTCTATCCGAGCGTTGCTTAGGACGAAAGCCATTTCTACAGGTGATAATTGATCTCACAACATTGGAAAAATGTGGGAAATTCAAAGGATTTGAGCATTTAATTTCTGTCTATAACAAAAAGCGTGGGCTACATCTGGTAGTACTTTATCTAGTTGTTGGAAAGTGGCGAATACCTTGGAGTTTTCGAGTGTGGAGAGGCAAGGGTAGCCCTTCACCAGCACAGCTAGGGTTAAAACTGGTTAAGCGTTTACCTCAAAGATTAAAGTCGAATTTTCAAGTGATTATTTTGGCTGATACAGCCTTTGGGAGTATAGAATTTCTTCACGGTATACGTAAGCTCAAACTTCATGCAATTTCAGGCGTTGCCATCAGTCGAAAATTAGTAGATGGACGAGTTTTAAGACACATACACAAACAGGGACAACAGGTACGCTTAGTCGGATTAAAGATTTCTGTTACTGTCGCTTGGTACTACCTCAAGCGAGAAAATGGAAGACTCGAAAAAAGATTTGTTTTATCTACAAGACCTTTGAAAGCTAGTACTATAAAATGGTGGGGAAAGCGTAGATGGCAAATTGAGGGATGGTTTAAAACGGCAAAACATCGTTTTGGTTTACATCGTTTTGGGCAGGGTACTTTGCTTGGACTGTATCGTTGGCTAATATTGTCTCTAACTGCTTATCTTATTGCCCATTGGACTTATTTATTAACTCAGTTCCCCAATCTACCTGACTGGGGTGAGGCTGCACAAACTGCATTGGAATATTTTTTTCCTCAAATAGTCGTGTCTCTTCTTTTACTTGATATTGAGCGATTGCTCCCCCTAGCACGTAGTCGTGGTTTTAACATCTATTTTTCCAGGTGCAAGATCTGAG
>JBBQRU010000123.1:0-16512 GCA_038214545.1 Cyanophyceae cyanobacterium
GCATTTCCGCCATTAATTTTAAATAATTCCGCCACAATTTGTTTAACAGTCATGTCAAAAGTGACAAGTACCTCCTCAAAGGACGGTATTGGTGTTTCAGATAACGTCGCAAATGGTGAACTTAAGGTAAAAGACCAGACATTACCGTGATGTTTAACAATCCGATAGTACACAGGGTGAAAAATTTTTGGCTCTATATCTGTCATTGTGGGAACCTAGAAATTAAAGGGGGTTTTTATATAATCTGAGACTCTACTCTTGTTAGAGAGTGCCGGCTCAACTTTTCTAGACCTCTAAGATCTAAATAGGTATCATAACTTGTAACTTATGCACTTACGGGTGTCAGTGTATCATTATCATGCCAGTAAATCTCCGGTAAATCTGTGCGAATAATACAGTTTGTAATAGTAGAGATTTTTCTGTAATGGATGAAAAAGCAGGCTTTTAATTTAAACTTGATCCCAAAATGGTAAGCAGTCGATTTCCAGACGATCGCGCCTAATTCCTTCATATTTATATACATAACTCCAATCTTAGGATTCCCAAAATTCTTGATTGTGCGATCGCTCGCGCGGAATTTTTCTCAAAAATCACCTTGAGACTTTATCAGTGCTTATACTATTAGTCTTTATCTTTGAGTAATAAAAATAACATGTAACATAAAGTTGACTTCTGTCTACAAGTCAAAAATAATACACAATCTTTAATTTAATAATTCAAAACTATGTTTAACCGTAAAATTGCCGCGATGAGTATTTTGGCAGGATTATTAGCGCTGATTGTAAAACTGTGCAACTCTTTTTTCCCACTGTTGCCAGTAATCCTTCATAGCTGTAGGCTCAAACCAAAACACCTCCGCTTGAGTATCAGGAATAGCGATCGCTAACAATGCACGTTCTATGTGAATACCGTAATCTTGATAAAAAGCATTCACTGCACCTAAATAAGCTGATAGTTGCAATGGATACTCATATAACCGCTCAATTGCGCCTTTTGGTTTATCTGCGGTCTTCCACTCACAAACACAGGGAACACCTTGATAACTAGCGACACAATCAACCTGACCTGAGTAGCCTAAATCGTCATGAAAGATCAAACCCTCAACTAATCTGACTGTATTGATATCTTGCAACACAGGTTGGATACTTTCCCAATAAGGACGACTGGCTTCTGGACATACCGGATTTTCACCGAGTAAATAGCGTTGAATTTGTTTGTGAGTTTGAGTCCCGCGACGACTAGCAGTACCAGAAATCCGGGTAGCTTCGTCAGGACCCACGCGGTTGCGCCAATTCGCCAACCTGTCGCGATCTGCTTGGGGTTTGGTAGCATTGAGGATTGTGGTCACACTAGGCAAGCGATCGCCGCGATCGTTCACATAATATTGCTTACCATTGTCTCGGACAGTTTTTCCGAGTGATCGAGGTAACAAGTTGATATCAAAAAGCATTAGTTATGTATTGGAAGTTAGATCTCAAAATATAAAAATGTAATTTATACATATATTAACTAAGATACATTCAGCAAGTATTTACAAGAGAATAGATGAGGGAGTAGGTGAATAATTGCCCACTCCCTCCCCTTTACCTGGTGCCAAATAAGCGATCGCCAGCATCTCCAAGTCCAGGAATAATATAGCCGTGCTCATCCAATCGCTCATCAATAGCTGTGGTGTAAATAGGTACATCAGGATGAACTTGGCAGAAATGGGCAATACCTTCTGGTGCAGCCAGTAAGCAGACAAACCTAATCGACAAAGGATTAGTAGATTTTAATCGTTCTACTGCAGCGACAGCAGAGTTACCTGTAGCCAACATCGGATCGACTACTAGCATGTCTCGCTTATCGACATCTTGGGGGACTTTGAAATAATACTCAATGGGTACCAGAGTTTTGGGGTCGCGGTATAAACCAATATGCCCAACTCGGGCGGAAGGAATGAGTTCCAACATCCCATCTAAAATACCTTGTCCTGCTCGCATGATTGAAACTAACACCAACTTTTTATCTGGTGCAAGTATCGGCGCATACATCGGGGCAATAGGTGTTTTGATCGGTTCATATTTTAACGGTAAATCCCGCGTGACTTCATAGGCCAACAACAAACTAATTTCTTTGAGGAGTGTGCGAAATTTTGCCGTGCTGGTTTCGGCATTTCGCATCAAAGTTAATTTGTGTTGAACCAAGGGATGGTCAATCAAAGTTACTTGTGGTGCCATTTTTGTTAAAAAATAATAGTCATGAGTCATTAGTCACATAACTCATGACTTGAGTTCCCAAGAAGATTGTCAGAACCGCGAAGAAATTCTAAAACACAGTGCCGTCACTTTGAATTTGAATCGGCGGGATACCCCCAGGTCGTAAACTAGCCGCAATCTTTCTCCCTGCAGTCCAGGTTCCACCTTGGAGGATTTTTACCAAAGGTAGTACGGCAGCACTCATACCTAACTTTTCGCGGATTGTAGCGGCGATACGGTCTAACAGCACTACTGTCAAAGCCCGCCATTCAACAATCACTGTTGAGTCAACTGTGTAAACTGAGTGCCAGATATCTGGGTTTTTCGCAGCAATCAGTCCCAAGTCGAGACATAAACCGCCGTTGCGATATTCAGGTAATCCAGTCAGCGCATCTAAACCAGTAATTTGTAATCCGAGAGATTGCAGTGGTTCTAACAGGGAGTAAGTCAGCCACTGGGAAAGCTTGTGAAATGGCACTAAACCGACTGCGGGATGATGCCAAACATCCCCCAGGTTAACTCCGTCAATAACCAAACGTCCAGGCCAGATGTCACCTAGTCCTTGGAGAATTGCCTGGAATACAGTTTCCGCTGCCAAAGTATTGTTTTGAGATTTGTTAACCAGGTAATACACCAGATTACCAGGTCGGGGGTTATGCTCACCAAATAAATCGGGATAATCTAGTAGACATTGCCCTAATTTTTGCAGCAATTCCCACCGTCCAGAAATTCCTACCAACTCTTTACTGGTGCTGACCTGAAAACCGGCGGCGAGGCTTTCTGGTGTTAGTGCTTGTAATCCCGCTTGCGTAGCACATAAAGGCTGAGTAGGATTGTGAGCAAATACCCCCTGACAAAACATGCGGAAAGTTGCCACCGCTAGACCTTCTGAACGCTGGAAATCCAAGCCAGTTTCTGACTCATGATAATGCCAGCTAGATCCGGCTCCAGCATCTAGCAATACGCTGATAATTGCTAAATCAAATTTAGCCACGGCTTGCTCGATGGGTGTCAGGTCTGCCAACTTCGCATCTAACTCGGCTAAACGTGGCACTCCTTGGGCTTCAAAATGCCGCCAACGGCTGTGAAAGGGAACGACCATGTCGGGGTATTGCTCTCGCATCACCTCAATTGTATAATCTGCTACTACTCCCAATTTGTCAAAATTACAACGAAAGTGCTGCAACTTGTCATCACCAGCTATTGCCAGCAATTGTTCGCAGCGATCGCGAATTGCGACGGTCGAACGAAGATAAGCGATCGCTACAGGTGACTCAATTAACTGCTCCATTTTTTACACTTCCAGCGCCCGACCCTTAATTTCTGCCAAACCTTCCTCATCTAACACCGCGCCTTCGGTATAATATCCTGCCGCTTTTTTGGCTTCAATTTCTACCCATGCATCCGGCGGAATCAGATAATCTGGGATGGCGACACGTTCCACAATCTCGATTCCCGAATTGATAATGGCATCAAATTTCAAGTTACTCATTGATACCATGCGATCAATGCGGCTAATACCTAACCAATGCAACACATCGGGCATCAATTCTTGAAACCGCATATCTTGCACCCCAGCTACACATTCAGTGCGACTAAAATAAGCATCAGCGCGATCGCCACCTACTTGGCGTTTCCGGGCATTATAAACTAAGAATTTCGTCACCTCTCCCAAGGCGCGTCCTTCTTTACGGCAATAGATAATAATCCCGACACCGCCTTCTTGAGCAGTTTGGACGCACACTTCAATTCCATGTGCTAAGTAAGGGCGACAGGTACAAATGTCACTCCCAAACACATCAGAACCGTTACACTCATCATGAACTCGGACGGCGACAGGTCTTGTAGGATCGGCAAGCGCATCAAGATCGCCGATTATATATACTGTCAAGCCGCCAATCGGGGGTAAAAATACTTCCAAATCTGAGCGCGTCACGAGTTCTGGGAACATTCCCCCAGTTTGTTCAAATAAGGCGCGGCGTAACTCGCCCTCGGCAATATTAAATCGCTTGGCAACTCCTGGTAAATACCAAACTGGTTCAATTGCCGCTTTGGTAACAACCAAATCCCCATTTGCTTTGAGAATCTTGCCATCCACCTGCAAGCGACCTTTCACCACCGCATCTTGCAATTCCGGCATATTGATATGCGCTTGTGTAATGGCAATCGTCGGTCGGATATCGTAACCTTGGGCGCAATATGCCGCAAAAACAGACGGCGCTATAGCACCAAACGGATCGAGAGAAACAATTTTTTCCGGGTCATACCACGCCGGATGTGGTCCAATTCCTTCTACGGGTGATGTGTTGGTAAAATCGGCACGGTGATCTGATTGCAGTGAGCCACTGGCGACGGCTAGAGCACGATAAATGGCATAACTACCAGAGTGGGTGCCAATGACATTGCGATGTGATTGGTTAATCAGTGTGGCTACAATGGGACCACGCTCTAGAGGATCTTTATTCCCCCAATTGATGGGAAGAGGCTTAGGACCAAAACGAGTCGGATGGGAAGTCAGAACTATATGCCGAGAATTTTTGGGATTTTGCATGGTCAAGAGTCGGGGTTGTAGATGCTGTGAACTAGGTCGGACAAAGGTGATGAGGCATTTGCCGGTACTGATGTGTTGGTTGTTCAAAGACTTTAGCTTAGATTCTAGCAATTGTCCTGCGGACAAACTAGATGGAGTGTGACAGTGTGTTGGTACTGCACACTACAATTATTTCGAGATAAGATCGCTTAAGTTTTATAAACGGGAAAATGTCGGAAAATAAATTCCCAGCTAGTTTCGTGTACACAGTCGGTTCAACTAGACAATTCCCTATTTTCATCTTAATGGACTCCTTACCAATTGAATCGCTCCTTGTAGAACTAAAAAATCCTGACGAGACAGTACGCGATCGCGCGACGCAACAACTGTGGCGCATTTGGTTCCAACAAAAGGGCGCATATGGCTTGGAACTGATTGAACGCAGCCAATCTCTACTAGATACAGGCGAGATTAGCCAAGCTGAAGCCGTGTTGAGCAGCCTGATTGAGGATCAACCCGATTTTGCTGAAGCCTGGAATCGTCGCGCTTTTCTTTATTACAGCATTGGCGAGTATAAAAAATCACTTACTGATTGTCAGATGGTAATTCAGCTGAACCCAGTACATTTTGGCGCATTACACGGTGAAGGTTTGTGCTATGCCGCTCTGGGCATGTATATCGAAGCCATCCAAGCTTTCCGCCAAGCCTTAGAAATCCAACCTTATGCGTTGATCAATCAAAAGCTGATTCTCGAATGTACAGCCAGATTGAGCTAGTTCGTTCCAAATCACCCAGTTTTGCGGGATGATTTAACAGCCAATCTCCTTGTTTTTAGTTTACAGATGACACCATCATTCAAAGTAAATCGTCGTCAGTTGCTCCAGTACGGTTCTCTAGCACTAGGAACAAGTATTCTCGCTGCTTGTAACCATCAAGAAAAACCCAGTATCAGCCCAAGTGGCATAGACAAAGTTACTTTTGGCACTAACTGGCTAGCGGAAGCCGAACACGGCGGTTTTTACCAAGCGATCGCTACAGGTATATATAAAGAACACGGTTTGGATGTCACAATCAAAATGGGTGGTCCCCAAGTCCCGAATGGGACTCAACTATTAATGGGGGGTGTGGTAGATTTCTTCATGGGTCATGGAACCGACGCTATTAATGCTGTCGCTGCTGCAATTCCCAAAGTTACAGTGGCGGCAATTTTCCAAAAAGACCCGCAATGTATCATTGCTCACCCAAATACTGGAGTCAAAACGTTAGCAGATCTCAAAGGTAAACTCCTTTATGTTTCCGCTTCTGCTAATGTTACCTATTGGCCAGTAATTAAAACCAAATATGGTTTGACCGATGACCAAAAACGCACATACAACTTTAATTCTGGTCCGTTTCTAGCGGACAAAAATTCGGCTCAGCAAGGTATTGTCACCTCCGAACCTTTCGCAATTGAAAAACAAAGCGGCATTAAACCTGTTGTATTTTTATTAGCAGATTATAATTATACTCCCTATGCAACAACTATAGAAGTCAAAAAGGCACTGGTAGAAAAAAATCCAGATTTAGTCCAGAGATTTGTTAATGCTTCGATTAAAGGTTGGTATAGTTATCTGAAAAATCCTGAGCCAGGAAATCAGCTAATTAAAAAAGATAATCCCCAAATGACAGACGAGCAGATTGCCTACAGTATTAAAAAGCTCAAAGAATACGGAGTCATCGTTTCCGGTGAAGCTGAAAAACAAGGGATCGGGAGGGATCATGATTGAAGAACGGTGGAAATCATTTTTTGATAACATGGTTAAAGTTGGAGTCTACAAACCTAATCTTAAATATCAAGACGCATATAACTTGCAATTTGTCAATAAAGGTATCAGATCATGATTTATTTTGCCGCCAAACTTTGATTGAATTATCGGCGCTACCACTAACTAAGGTTTGCCCATCCTGGCTAATGGCAAGAGAGACAACTTGCTTTGTATGTCCGGAGAGTGTGCGAAGTAATTTCCCGTTCTCTAGATTCCACAGCCGGATTTCCCCATCCAATCCGCCACTAGCCAAAGTTTGTCCATCTGGGGTAATGGCAAGAGATAAAACCGAGTAAGAATGTCCTGATAACGTCCGCAGCAATTCACCCGTATTCAGATTCCACACCTTAATTGTCTTATCCAAACTACCACTGATCAAAAATTGATTATCAGGGCTAATCGTCAGACAAGTCACCCAACTGGTATGACCAGAAAGAGTGTGCATTGTTTGACCAGTGGCAATATTCCACAACCGCACAGTTTTATCTGTACTACCACTAGCTAGAGTCTGCCCATTCGGGCTAATTGCAACTGCTAACACCGGCAGTGAATGCCCGGAAAAAGTGCGGATGCGTTGAGATGTCAGAAAATTCCACAACCGCACAGTTTTATCTGTACTCCCAGTGGCGAGGGTCTGTCCGTCTTTAGCGATCGCTACAGCCTGACTCCAAGCAATATAGCCATCAGTTTTAATACTACCTATGGGTTGACCATTTCCGAGATTCCACACTTTGATAGTTTCGTCAAGACTACCACTGACTAAATTTTGTCCATTCGGGCTGATTGCCACTGATAACACTGGCAAAGTATGTCCATAAAGAGGACGCAGCAGCTGTCCAGTTTGCAGATTCCATAACTTAATTGTGGCATCATGGCTAGCACTAGTAAGCATCTTGCTATCTGGACTGATACTCACAGACGCAACCGATTCCGAATGTCCGTTGAGGGTATCAGCCAAAGCCAGATTTTTTGCCCATTCTTCTCCAGGACGAGGTGTTCCCAACTGCAATAAAGGGAAAAATTGAGACACTACCATAATCAACGCCCCAGTGGCAATTGCCGAACCGACCCCAATTAGTACAGGTAAAGACTGCCTTGAAGTAATATTGTGTTTAGGCGGGGTTGTTTTGGGAGGTGGTGGATTTATTGTCGTATTTTGTGGTTGTGTTTTGAGGACGCGATCAATCTCCGCTAAGCGTTGCAAAATCACCTGCGTACTCTGGGGACGGAGGCTAGGAGAACGCTTCATCAGGTCATCAATTAAGTCGGCGAATATCGGCCAGACTTGTGATGCATAATTCCGCCACAACACCTCATCAGTATTTCCATTGTAAATATTTGGATCGTTCGGGGTCTTACCTGTGAGTAAATACACAAAAGTCCGACCAAGGGCAAAGAAATCTGACGGGAGGACAGCTTGACCATTGAGTTGTTCCGGTGGGGTATAACCAGGAGAATTAATTCCGGTCACTTGTCCTAAAGGCTGTTTAATCACATAGGTGCCTGTCACTTCCCTAGCGGCACCAAAGTCAATTAATACTAATTGCCCATCGCCTTTGAGCATAATATTAGTTGGCTTGATATCCCGATGAAAAAAGTTCTGCTGATGCACCACTTGCAGAATAGTCACTAATTCTCTCAACCATTCAACTGCCAACTGTTGATCGATGGGGTGGTTGTGACGCTGCTGCATGTATTGTTCGAGATTCATCCCCTCAATTTTCTCCATCACCAGACAGTGCAACTGTTCCTGGTTATTGTTGGCTACAAATGTGAAGTATTCATGTCCTTTGGGAATCCCCGGACAGTCAAGCTGACTCAAGACTTGAACTTCTTGCTGAAATAGTGAGACTGCTTTGGGTTGAGTTTGAATCAGCACCTTCATCACTTGCGGTGTCCCATTGCGGGAAATCACCTCATAGGTGTTGGCAAAGCCACCTCGACCCAGTAAGTTAGCTACCCGATAGCGACCTTTCAGTAGCAATTCTGAGCCACAGCTCTCGCAAAATAGTGCCTTATCAAGATTCTCCGGCTTTCGACAGTGATTATTAATACACAGAGTCATCGGTTTCCTCGGCAGCAGCTATACACATACCGCATTTTCATATTATTGGGGGATAATCTGTATCAGTGAATTAAAAATTGAATACAACAATTATGAAAATATCAGTTAGGTTATTACACGCATCTTAGACTACGAACAACTGGTGGCGCTGTACAACATAATACTCTCAGTGAGCGTTTAGAGAAAAGCATTTTTATGAGTAAGCTCAATGAATCTTTAGGCAGTATCAGTCGCCTAAATCGCCGTAATTTGCTCAAATATGGGTCAATGGCTCTAGGGGCAGGCATTTTTACAGCTTGTACTAATGGCAGTCAGAGCTTTAATTCTACCTCTTCGCCACGAGCCAACGGCAAACTCGATAAACTGAGTATCAGTCTGAGTTGGGTGGCGGAAGCCGAAGATGGCGGTTTCTATCAGGCGGTCGCTACAGGTATTTATCGGGATCATGGCTTGGATGTCACTATTAAACCGGGGGGACCTCGGGGTAACTACAACTTATTGTTAATGAGCGGATCTGTTGACTTCATTATGGGGCATAGTGTTGATGCCATTAGAGCTTTAAAAGATGGTGTGCCGAAAGTTACAGTTGCCTCACTTTTTCAAAAAGATGTCCAAGTTTTAATCGCTCATCCTGGTACAGGTAATGACTCCTTAGAAAAACTTAAAGGCAAACCAATATCCGTAGCAGCGGCAGCTGATGCGACTTATTGGCCATTTTTAAAGGCAAAGTATGGTTTTACCGATAATCAAAAGCAGCCTTATAACTTTGATGTCCAACCATTTCTGAAGAATAAAAATCTGATTCAGCAGGGAATTGCCACGGCTGAACCTTATGAGATTAAAAAGAAAGGCGGATTTGACCCGACAGTTTTGCTATTGGCAGATTATGGTTACAATACATATAATTTTACAATTGAAACTACCAAAAGACTGGTAGAAACTAGCCCGGATTTAGTCCAGCGATTTGTTGATGCTTCAATTAAGGGCTGGTATAGCTATCTGAATGAGCCAACTCCAGGGAATAAATTGATTAAGCAAGATAATAAGGAAATGACCGACGAACAAATTGCTTTTAGCATTCAAAAAATGAAGGATTATAACATCATTTTTGGTGGTGATGCCGAAAAATTAGGTATTGGGGCGATGACAGAACAGCGATGGCAATCCTCTTTTGATGATCTTGTGAAAGCTGGCGTTTTCGATGCCAATACAAATTACAAAGATGCCTACACTTTACAATTTGTTGGTAAAGGGACAAGTTATTACAAGTCATAAGTAAACCGCCATAATTACTTCTTTAGCTGCAATTATGAAAACAATTGACTGGGATAGTGTGATTGCTGGTCTTACAGGTATCGAAATTATTACAGACCAAACGCAAGTAGCAAAATTATCGCAAGATTACCATACCTTTAGCCCTATTTTAACACCGCTATTAGCCGGGAAAGTGGCAGATATTGTTGTCCGTCCCACCACTGAATACGAAGTATTACAGGTTGCCAAAGTTTGTACTCAATATCGCGTGCCCGTGACGGTACGAGGTGCCGGAACTGGGAATTATGGGCAATGTGTACCGCTGCACGGTGGTGTAATTGTTGATATGACAAAGATGCAAAAGATACATTGGGTAAATCCGGGAAGTGCGCGGGTTGACGCGGGGGTGAAATTAGCAGCTTTAGATAAAAAGACGCGAGAAATCGGCTGGGAAATTCGCATGGCTCCCTCAACCTATCGAACAGCAACCATCGCTGGATTTATTGCTGGCGGAAGTGGCGGGATTGGATCGATCCAATATGGACAACTGCGCGATCGCGGGAATATCCTCGCTTTAAAAGTCGTAACATTAGAAGACCAACCGCGTATGCTGGAACTGCGTGGCGATGATGTGCAAAAAGTAAATCATGCTTGGGGTATTAACGGTATTATCACTGAAGTCGAAATTCCGCTTGCGCCTGCATATCCTTGGGTAGAAGTAATTGTCACCTTCAGCGATTTCATGGCAGCAGCCAGATTTGGGCAAGCTTTAGGCGATGCCGATGGCATGATTAAGAAGTTAATCAGTGTGTTTGCATCGCCGATTCCCAGTTACTTTACAGCTCTACAACAGTACATCCCTGCTAACACTCACGCGGTGTTATTAATGGTCGCCGAAACGAGTTTGCCATTCTTAAGCGGATTAGTCCAGTCATATGCTGGCACAATTACTTACCAACAATTAGATAAAAGCCTAAATTTAGGCGAATTTACCTGGAATCACACCACTTTACTCGCGCGGAGTGTGGATACTTCCCTAACCTACCTGCAAAGTTTATTTCCTAATAACAATTTACAAATGGTAGAACATATGTATCATCACTTCGGCGATGAGGTAATGATGCACTTAGAGTTTATCCGCGTCAATGGTGCCGCAATTCCCGCTGCCTTGCAAGTGGTGCGCTACACCACAGAAGCACGCCTCAACGAGATTATGCGCTATCACGAAGCCCAAGGTGTATTTATCGCTAATCCGCACACCTATATGATTGAGGATGGCGGCAGAAAGGCGATCGATCCGTTTCAAATGCAGTTTAAAGAAATGGTCGATCCCTACGGCTTGATGAATCCAGGTAAAATCAAGGCTTTGATGAGTGGCGTCACCTGAGGTAAACAATCAAAGGCATGATCTGCCGTTCCCATCAGAGGTGCTCTTGGCAGTTCAGACCATTCTCATATAATAGACATGTGTTTTCGCACGTTAATATATGAAAATCTTAAGTCTAGTTTTGCCGGCTTTGTTGCTGTTGACCACACCAGCGATCGCTGTAGAGTATCAAGGAAAAAATATCGACGGGAGAAAAATACCAGCCAAAGTATACAACTACGCAACTGGTGGAGTCTACAACGTTCAGGTGAGCTTCCAGGACAGTCGAGCCACAATCTACTTTAACGATGACTCCGAAACAAGTATCCGCTTAAACCGGCGGGTAATCTCTGACCTCAACAATATTGAAGGTTTTGGCAAACTAGGACAGATTGCGCTCAACGAAGTATTTAGTATTGGCTTAGATAACAATAACTTACTAAGTAATGGTCAAATTTCACCTGGGTCACGTTCTCTTGAAGGCTTATGGAGAATTAGCGTAGAAGAAAGCGACTTTAAACAAATGAATTTAAATCATGTTGAAAATTTTAGTGACGGGTGCGACGGGAAATGTTGGGGCGGAAGTCATTCGTCTGCTGCATGACAGCGATTGTGAAGTTTATGCCGCAGTTAGAAATCCTGATAGTGCTAAACAAATTTTGGGTAGTAATGTCAACTGTGTTGCCTTCGACTTTACAAATCCTGACACCTTCGCCAGTGCTTTTAAAGGAGTTAACAAACTTTTTTTAGTGCGACCGCCAGCCTTAGCCAATGTTAAGCAGCAAATTGCCCCAGCACTGGATGCAGCAAAACTTGCTGGCGTTGGCGAGATCGTGTTTCTTTCCATACTAGGTGCCGATCGCAACCGAATTGTGCCACACGCCGCGATTGAACGTTACATCAACGAAATAGGGATTCCGGCAACTTTTTTACGCGCCAGCTTCTTCATGCAAAACCTGAACACGACACACCGCGAGGAGATCAAAACTCGTGGTGAATTGTTCATGCCCGCCGGAAATGGTAAAACCAGTTTCATCGACGTGCGAGATATCGCCGCCGTAGCCGTGCGGACTTTGCTAGAAGATAGATACACAACTGTGGCATATGCACTCACAGGCGCGGAAGCCTTGACCTATTACGAAGTTGCAGATATTTTTACGGCAGTTTTAGGTAAACCAATCCGTTATACCAATCCCTCTTTATTCAAGTTTATTGGACAAATGCGCCGGAGGTTGCCGCTGAATTTTGTACTGATTATGGCAGCAATCTATACAACCACTCGCTTAGGATTAGCAGGTGACATAACCTCAGATGTCGAACAATTGTTGAATCGACCACCGCTGACCATGCGGCAGTATGTTGAGGATTATCAAGAGTTTTGGCGATAAATTACTTTATTTTTACCTCCTCTCTATAAATGATGAAATTCAACACAAAATTTATTTTGGATTAAACTAAATTAGTCATATCTCCCCATAATGCACCTGTGAGGAGAATGCCAAATTCGTGGCTCCGAAATTCATGGCGACAAAATCGATTGATGGTTCCTACGGAGAAGGAGGTGGACAAGTTCTTCGTACCGCGTTGAGTATAGCAGCGATCGCTAGTCTGCCGATCCGCATCGATCGCATTCGTGGCGGACGCAGAAAACCTGGATTAGCCGCACAGCACTTGACCGCAGTTCGCGCCGCTGCCGCTATTTGTCATGCCGAGGTGAGTGGAGATAGTCTCGGTTCAATGACATTAGAATTCATTCCTGGCAGTTCTGTCCAAGCAGGTAATTATATCTTTGATGTCACGGAAGCCAATCCCAGCGGTTCAGCTGGTGCGGTGAGTTTAGTATTGCAGACAATCCTGTTACCACTGGCGCTAGCATCAGGTGACTCGGAAGTAACGCTACGCGGTGGAACACACGTTTCCTTTAGTCCATCACTTACCTACATCCAACAAGTATATTTACCAATGCTCCACAGGATGGGAGTGCAAGCAGAAGTGAACCTTAACCGTTGGGGATGGTATCCACAAGGCGGCGGAGAGGTACAATTACGAGTCAGTGGTGGTGCCAAACTTAAGGCGCTCAATTTGTTAGAGCGCGGTAATTTGCAACAAGTGCAAGGATTAGCTGTAGTTACGGGATTACCGTCTCATATCCCGCAGCGCATGGCAAATCGCGTTGAGAACTTGTTGCAGGTTGCGGAATTGAAAGCCAATGTGCAGGCATTTCGAGAGACAGGGAAAGCTTTTGGTGCAGGTATATTTCTTACCGCTGAGTATGAGCATAGCTTGTGTGGTGTCGGTGCATTAGGGCGTGTCGGGTTGCCAGCGGAAAAAGTCGCCGATATTGCTTGTAAAGAACTGTTAAAGTTTCATCAAACTAACGCACCTGTAAATGAACACTTAGCCGATCAGTTAATGTTACCAGCAGCGTTAGCATTACAAGCAAGTCATTACCGAGTAGATAAGGTAAGCACGCATTTAACAACCAATGCCTGGGTAATTGAGCAGTTTGGATTAGCACGCTTCTCAGTGGATACGTCGGAAAACACTGTGGAAGTTACACCGATTTCAACCTGAGTACCCATGAATTGAAGCTACATTGGGAGATAATACCCATATCTTATCCAGGTTGAGATGTGGCAAAATGCCTGTGATCTGCCGCCAAGGAGCGCTGATTGGTGTTCCGGTACGGTAATCCGAATTAGCGCCTCGCTTCAGAAAGTGTCCCTTAATTGTTAAGTTTAGTTACATAGGCTTAGAATATCTGCTCAACGGTGTTAATTTAAAGGGTTTGAATATTAATGGCAATTAAAGAACAACCTCAGCCGCCGCGTTTCGCAAGGGTGGCAAACTTGTTACTAGCAGTATCAAGTGTTTTTCTCATCATAAATCTGTTTGTGCCCGGTTTATTTGGGAATCAAACATCATCCGTTCCTTACAGTCTATTTATTCATCAAGTAGAGTCAGGTGAAGTTAGCCGCGTTTCTGTTGGTCAAGACCAGATCCGTTACCAGCTAAAAACCGAGGACTCTCAGTCTGCTGCCATATTTGTCACTACACCAATCTTTGATTTAGAATTGCCGAAATTGTTAGAGGCAAAAGGCGTGGAGTTTGCGGCAACACCTGCACCTAAAAATGGTTGGTTTACGAATATCTTAGGTTGGGTCGTTCCGCCACTGATCTTCGTCGCTGTCTTGCAGTTTTTTGCTAATCGTAACGGCGGTGGTCCACAAGGTGCGCTTTCGATTGGTAAGAGTAAGGCGAAGGTTTACGTTGAAGGCGAGTCAGAGAAAATCACTTTTACAGATGTGGCTGGGGTAGAAGAAGCCAAAGCGGAATTGGTGGAAATTGTGGATTTCCTGAAAACTCCAGCCCGCTTTATCGAAATTGGTGCTCGAATTCCTAAGGGTGTACTGTTGGTTGGACCTCCAGGGACAGGGAAGACACTTTTAGCGAAAGCTGTAGCTGGAGAAGCCGGAGTACCATTCTTTAGTATTTCTGGTTCTGAATTTGTGGAACTTTTTGTTGGTGTCGGTTCTTCACGGGTGCGTGATTTGTTTGACCAAGCAAAGAAACAGGCTCCCTGCATTATCTTCATTGATGAACTTGATGCGATCGGTAAGTCTCGCAGCAGCAACGCCATGTATGGTGGTAACGATGAGCGGGAACAAACCCTGAACCAGTTACTCACGGAGATGGATGGCTTTGCGGTTGATGGTTCGACAGTGATCGTCCTGGCTGCTACTAACCGTCCAGAAATTCTCGATCCAGCATTACTGCGTCCAGGTCGGTTTGATCGCCAAGTGTTGGTAGACCGTCCTGATCTCTCTGGTCGCGAGGCTATTCTGAAGATCCACGCGAAAAAAGTGAAATTAGGTGTGGATGTAGATTTGCGAGCGATCGCTACTCGTACCCCCGGATTTGCAGGTGCCGATTTAGCGAATCTCGTCAATGAAGCCGCATTGCTAGCAGCTCGCAATTACCGAGAAAAGGTAGCGCAAGCAGACTTTGCAGAAGCAATTGAACGCGTAGTCGCCGGATTAGAGAAGAAAAGCCGGGTGCTGAATGAAACCGAGAAAAAGATTGTTGCCTTCCATGAAGTTGGGCACGCAATGGTGGGAGTGTTAATGCCGGGAAGCAGTCGTGTCGAAAAGATTTCGATCATCCCGCGGGGGATGGCAGCTTTGGGTTATACTTTGCAATTGCCAACCGAAGACCGCTTTTTAATGAATGAAGCGGAACTACGTGGTCAAATTACGACCCTGTTAGGCGGACGTTCTGCTGAAGAAGTCGTATTTGGGAGTATTACAACCGGCGCTGCTAATGATTTGCAACGAGCAACCGACTTAGCAGAGCGGATGGTAATGACCTACGGGATGAGCAAAGTTCTCGGTCCTCTAGCTTACCAACAAGGTGCTCAGTCAATGTACTTAGGTAACGATTCTCAAAGTCCTCGGCGGTCGGTGAGTGAAGACACAGCTAGAGCAATTGATAGCGAAGTCAAAGAGATTGTAGAAATCGCCCATGAACAAGCGAAACAAATTCTTAGCCAAAATCGTGATTTGCTGACTTCAATTGCCACTCAACTCTTAGAGACAGAAGTAATTGAAGGAGAAAAGCTGCACAGTCTGCTCAAGCAGGTGCAACCGCTGCAAAACATGAATATCTAGGAATCCGGTTCAGTTAAGGGTTATAGGTCATATTTTTAGAGTGTGGATTTGTCTCAACGTATCTTGAGTAGTCTAAAATTATCCTTTATTGCCCTTAACCGAACCACATTAGCGAAGCGCTAGCGCAGCGCTAGCGATAGCGTTGCGCGTCAGCCGTTAGCCGAAGGCGTTAGGCGTTAGCCGTTAGAACATAAAGGACGCAAAGAAAGAAAGAAATAACAGTTTGAGATTATTTATCTCTAAGTAGATGGGCAGAGAAAAACTTAACTATATAAATTTTTGTAAAGGCTCGTAGTTGCGCTTCAGCGCACCGGATCTAGAGCGCTAAAGCGCAACTACGAACCTTGACTTATTTATGCCTATCTACTTATTTTGATTAAGCCGGACTTTGTCAAAGGCTTTTTTTTGTGACGTAACCCGACTGCAATCATACCTATGCTAATTAGGGCTGTATTAGTTGCTGGTTCGGGAACTTGTTGAGGTGTCTGGAACGAGCCTTTCAAGAAAGCCTGACCTTTTAACGGAGCAGTTGGGTCTGTAAGTGGCTCGACCTCGGTAAAATTGATTGTGCCATTAGCGCCGCTGAAT
>JBBQRU010000124.1:0-16224 GCA_038214545.1 Cyanophyceae cyanobacterium
ATGGGATGCACCTTTATTGCCGCTGCTGACGGCAAAAGTGCGATTACTTTAGCTCAGAATTATCTGCCGGATCTGATTTTGCTAGATATTATGTTACCGGATTATAGTGGCATTGAAGTTGTTCAGCGCCTCAAGCAAGACTCAACAACTAATCAAATTCCGATTATTGCCGTGACAGCATTGGCACGGGAAGTAGACCGGACACGCCTGTTATTTGCTGGTTGTAATGACTACATCTGCAAACCCTACGTCATAGAAGAATTAGAAGCAGTTATTTTTCACCATTTACCAACTCTGACTCAATAAGGCGAGGAAGGTCGCCAGCTAAAATGGCAACTATACTAGTTCCAGAGGTGTCGAGGGTAGAATCCATGAGTAAATCGACCACACTTACACCTAAGATTTGGGAAATCAACGTCTGCAACTGCGGCTCAACTGCCTCTTGCATTCTCAGCCGGACTTGCTTTGCCAATTCGTAATGCTTATGCTCAACCAAAATTTGCTCTGGCTGAGTGATCGCATCTTCCACAGAAATGACCAAAGTTTGCTCTATTAGCCTACACTCCACCCGTTGTGGCTGATGCCCCAACTTAGTTGCATATAAAAGCTGAATTTGTTGAGACAGCTGCTCTAGCTGAGTGGAAGCTGGCTTTGATGAGTCATCTGCCATAAGGTTGATATTAGAAAATGTTTATATTCTTTAATGAAATTACTTAGACACTAACAAGAGGCAGGCATAGGGGAACCATCCTAAAGGAATATATAGATGATAATTTTCTTGTTCCTCGCCTGATTTTGATGTATAATATAGAGTGTTGAGCCTTGAGCTATTTACTTGTATTTACTGCGATGGATTAGTAAGAGCAAGCTAGCTGTAATAATAAATACGAGCCACTCCAGATCCAGCGCCGATTTTAGCCGCTTAAAGGATGCGTCGTTATAGGTGAAATCTAAAATCTGTACTACCATTGACTACGACGATGGTATAGGCATCTATAATTTAGCAATAGCCAAAAATGAATTTGCCTTCCGGATCGAAAAATCAGGATGAAGACTTAGCCCGCCCGTTGGTTTTGTCTGTGGAGCGTCCGTCAATGGACTAAATTGCAGGTGTTGGATCTTAAGTGCTGGAAAAGAATCGACCAAAGACTTGAAACCCAAGACCGAGCTGATATCAACTTTAAACGGGATTGCGAATTTGGGGTTTTTCGCCTAAAACAGCAATAGTAGCTGTGCGTCCAGTATGCAATTTGGCATCACTAAGTAAATCAATTACAGGTACTCTAAGTATTTCCTCAATCAGTGATTTTAATTGTGGCTGTAGCGCCTCATCCAAACCAGATCGTACTTGTTCTGCCAATTTCTCCTGACCATTACTGACGAGAATTTGTTCTGGTTGAGTAATTGCATCTTCCAAAATAATCGCCACTTTCTCATCAAAGATTTGGCAGATCACTCGACTTGGTTGATGCTCTAATTGAGTTCGATACAAAGCTTGAATTCTTTGAGAAAGGGATCTCTCTAGTTGTCCACGAGTAGGGAATGATGAGTCCATGATTGTTCTATTTTTACGAAAGGGACATCTATCTGAGGATAGAGGACTAGTAAAGGTTATCATAAGTCCAAAAAACTGAAAAAATGCATCTCCAGAGACGTTTTGGTCAAATGAAACAGGGAAAATTCAAGTAAGATTACGGGTAAATTAGTATTTTATATGTATCAGGCGTGGGAGCGATCGCTTGTTCTACAGCCAGAGATAAATCTTGTAAAGGAAAGCGATCGCTAATTAGGGCTTCTACATCAATCCGCCGATTAAACACAACATCAGCAGCTAAACTCTGTAATCGATAAGACGAACTATAACTACCTAACAAATCAATCTCGCGACGATAAAGAATATTCGGATTAATCGGAATTTCCACCTCGTCGGGAAACTCCGCAAAAAAGAGAATCTTGCCACCTTTGCGAGTACAATCAAGAGCCTGAAAAAAAGCTTGAGTACTGGGAACAGCCAAAATCGTCGTATCCACACCCATTCCCTGAGTCAGATCTTGAATCTGCCGACTCAACTGAGGATCGCGAGCGTCAAAAGCCGCACTTGCACCAACACTCATTGCCTTATCTATCCGTGACGGTAACAAATCAGTAGCTAAAGCCTTCGCCCCGAAAAACTTCACTAACATAATAAACATTAACCCAATTGGACCCGCACCAGTAATCAAAACTGTTTGACCTGGAACAATCTGAGCCTTTTTCACCGCCTTCAAACAACAATTAGTCGGCTCAACAAAACTAGCCTCCTCAAAACTGACATCATCTGGGATCGGAATCAACCCACCATTTTCCACAATATGTGAAGGAACCTTAACATACTCTGCAAAACCGCCACCACTAGCATTAAACCCAGCAGTAGTCGAAATATTCTTGTAAACATCACACATCGAGAAATTATCACTCAGACAATAACCGCAACGCATACAAGGAATGTGATGCATCACCGCCACCCGCTGTCCAACATGCCACCGACTAACCCCCTCACCAACAGCCGCAATTGTCCCAGCCGTTTCATGTCCAAAAATTCGCGGCGGTGCATACAACGGATAACGAATCTTCTTAATATCCGACTGACACAACCCCACAACCTGCACCCGCACCAAAACTTCCCCACTCTCAAGCACCGGCACCGGCACCTCTTCGTAAGAAAGTTGATTCACACCTCTATATACCTGTGCTTTCACGTTAAATTCTCCCTCATACCTATTTTAGATTTATCACCCTTGAGCGCGGTTTAGGCTATTGTCGGGAAAATTATCTTTCTTACTTCTCTTAAATCATGACAGAAGTAGACGTATTAGTAGTTGGTGGCGGTACAGGCGGAACAGCGGCGGCGATTCAAGCGGCACGGCGCGGCGCGAAAACAATGATCGTCAGTGAATTTCCTTGGCTAGGAGGAATGCTGACCGCCGCCGGAGTATCGGCACCGGATGGGAATGAATTAGAAGCTTGGCAAACCGGGTTATGGGGTGAGTTTTTGCGAACCCTACAACAACGCCTACCGCTGTCCGGCTTAGATAATTGTTGGGTCAGCTTTTTTAGTTACGATCCGCGAATGGGTGCCCAGATATTTGCTGATTGGGTACAGGAGTTACCTCACCTCCAATGGATCATCGGCGTCCCTCTCGAAGTTTTGCGAGAAGGCACTTCTTTGATTGGAGTCCGCTTTGCCCAAGTGACTGTCAAAGCCAAAGTAATTTTGGATGCCACAGAATTGGGAGATTTATTGGCGATGGCTGATGTGCCTTATCGCTGGGGTTGGGAATTACAGACTGAGTGGGGAGAACCTAGCGCCCCAACCACGAATACCCTTGCTTCCAAGTATCCTGTACAAGCACCGACTTGGGTCGCACTCATGCAGGATTTTGGCACAGAAGTTGCACCATTAATCACTAGCACCCCGAATGACGATCCCACAAAGTTTGCGGGGGCGATAGATGGTTATGATCCCCAGCAGTTTCTCAATTATGGACGCCTGCCTTCGGGATTGTTGATGCTCAATTGGCCGCAGTGTGGTAACGATTATGGTGAGGGTTTAGGAAGATTAGTTGGTGACTCTAGCGCACGACAGCAGCTACTTTTAGAATGTCGCTGGCACACTCAAAATTTCGCCCGTTTTATCCAATCTCAGTTCGGTCGCCGCTACGGTTTGGCAAGTGGGATCTTTCCTCATGCCGATTCCGGATTTGCACTACATCCTTATTATCGCGAAAGTCGCCGCCTGATTGGTGTCACAACAATTCGCGAGCAAGATATTTTACCTCAAGCCGGTGGTAGGGTTGCCTCTTTACAAATAGATGCGATCGCTCTCGGTAATTATGTCAATGACCACCATTATCCTGGTGTGCAATTTCCGCTTCAACCGAAATCGATCCGTTGGGGAGGACGTTGGACAGGGACACCGTTTACAATTCCCTATCGTTGCTTAATTCCTACCACTACAGACGGTTTATTGGTGTGTGAAAAAAATATTTCTGTCTCGCATATTGCGAATGGTGCGACCAGATTACAACCTGTGGTCATGGGTATTGGTCAAGCCGCCGGGATGGCTGCAGCATTATGTGTTGAACGCAATTGCCAGCCTCGGGCTCTACCTGTGAGGATATTGCAATTGGCTTTATTACAAGATAGTCGAGCTGCATCAGCGTTGATTCCTCTATTCAACTTGCCACCGCGTCATCCTGATTGGCTGTACTGGCAACAGTACTATCTAGACAACCCAAACTCTTACCCCGCCGACGGTAATCTGGTGCAACGTCCACATCATTATTATCTGGCGAATTACTCCTTACCTACCTTTACTGGTATTTTTAGGCGGTCAGGTAGTCAAAGCTACAGTTTGAAAATAATCCAGCCTACTGAGTTACAAGATCAAAACTGGAGAATTGTTACCAGACAAGGACATGTTGAGCAAAAGCTAGGTTTATTACCGCATCAACAAACCGTGACAGTATCAGGTAGCTTGAATCACGCGCTGCAAAATCTCATAGTTGAGGATATTTATCCGCAATAGTCATGACCCATAACTAAAATCAAACTTTTACTCTTTTCAATTTCATCCGGACACTTACATAGATACTCCGTATCAAGTATTAGAACGATCTGATGCGGAAACCTACTATGAGTTTTAATACTTCGATTTTATTGACCACTGTACTGTTGTTTTCAATGGCTTTTGAATACCAAGGGCTGAAAACTCATAGTGTTAATATACTGGTAAATCATAATCACCAGCTAGTATCGTCAAGAACAGACCCTCGGAAGCCAACCCACCGTGGTAGCGGACGCCGAGAGTTGCTGGAATATGTGAATGATGTTGTCACCTCTGTGTGATCGCAAAAACACATTCTTTGAGTTATATCGATAAAGAATAAGGGCTTGGTGGCGAGGCTTTACTCCCCCATTGGAAATTTCGGTAAATACATCCAGTCAGTATGTAATTTGTATTTATTAGCACAGTAAAACTCAATACCTTTGACGGCACTAGTATAAATTTGAGGGGGGAAAGGAAAATATTTTTTCTTTTCCCTTTTCTATTGATTTAGTCACCATTGAGCTATAGATAACTAAGTAATTCAGGCTGTATTTGCAGTTTTCACAGATGAGCGAGTAATCAAGACCATTTTGGTGGTAGTAGAAGCATAAATTACATATGTAATTCTTCTGTTTAGCTATGCGTAATATTAAATACAGTTATATTTAAACAAGTCAGTGATAATTCTGGCAGTATTATGGAGATATCAGTCTAAAATAACGATTACCAGGGAGCAAAGATAAAAGTATAAAGAGCCATCAGGCTATGACGACTTAGAGTGAGGCAACTCGCGGCTCGAACAACAAACAGACAACCATCTGGAACAAAATTTGTACTCTTTTTCAATTAAGGAGTCAATTTATTCCAGAGTAGTGTCATAATAATCGTTTTCAGTCCCGCGATCGCTTGTCTCAAATTCAAGTGGTGCCAGCCTACCTAAGTATAAATTTGTCAAAGTTGTAGAAGTAGAATACTTACTTCTGCCAGATAACCTCTGTAATGACATTATCTTCAGTCAGATGGAATCATCTTCCTTTTGACTAAGTACGTGTGTAAACTTGTAAGTCAATAGTCTGTAATATGAGCAATGACCTCGATCTGATCAAACGGCTTAGCCCCAGTGCAATGGATCAGATCATGCTGTACTTGGCTTTTAGTGCCATGCGGACTAGTGGGCACAGGCATGGGGCGTTCTTAGATGCGGCGGCAACAGCGGCCAAATGTGCCATTTATATGACATATTTGGAACAAGGGCAAAACCTCCGAATGACGGGGCATTTGCACCATCTAGAGCCGAAACGTGTCAAGATCATCGTTGAAGAAGTCAGACTTGCATTAACTGAGGGCAAGCTTCTCAAAATGCTCGGTTCTCAGGAACCACGTTATCTGATTCAATTTCCCCATGTCTGGCTCGAACAGTATCCTTGGATGCCGGGACGAGCACGCATTCCTGGGACTAGCCTCACTAGTGATGATAAACGGCTACTGGAGCAGAAACTACCGCCGTTACTGCCAGATGCCCAGCTAATCAATTCCTTCCAATTTTTCGAGTTAATTGAGTTCTTACACCGGCGATCCCAAGAAGATTTACCGGAGGAAAGACGCGTCGAATCGTTGAGTGAAGCCTTAGCTGAACACATCAAGCGTCGTCTGATTTACTCTGGAACCGTAACCCGGATTGATTCCCCGTGGGGAATGCCTTTCTACGCTTTGACCCGTGCTTCATACTCCCCGGCGGATGATGAAGAACGTACTTACATCATGGTGGAAGATACCGCTCGCTATTTCCGCTTGATGAAAGATTGGGCAGAACGTAAACCAAATGTGATGCGAGTTTTAGAAGAACTAGATATTCCCGCAGATCGCTTAGATCAGGCTTTATCGGAACTAGACGAAATTCTTTGTGGTTGGGCAGATAGATATCATCAAGCTGGAGGCACAACAATGGTACTCCAAATGGTTTTTGGTGAGAAGGACGATTAACTATTTGTCATTAATTATTAGTAATTAGGGTTGTAACTACTATTATCGGTTAGCTCAAGCACACAATTTAAGGCAAGTAGAAACTTCTTTTACTTGCCTTTATTTTATGTGACAATGTTTTCTCTGATGCAAAAACAGAATGATTAGCCAGCACATACCGCATGGAAAATAAAAATCTGTAGCCAAATATACTAAATTTTTATTTGATTTCTTTGAAGCTAAGAACAAAGACGAATAATTAACAGGGCTTGTAGCATATGACAGCCAAGAAAAATCTGATTGTGATTGGCAACGGCATGGTAGGGCATAAGTTCTTAGAACTAATGATTGCCAAAAACTCCAATCACCTATGGAATATTATTACATTTTGTGAAGAAACTCGCGTTGCCTACGATCGCGTCAATCTCAGCAGTTACTTCTCCGGGAAAACAGCAGCAGATTTATCTCTAGTAGAACCAGGATTATATCAAGACAACGAGATCGAGATTCATATCGGCGATCGCGTCGTTGCCATCAACCGCCAAGAAAAAACCGTAACCTCCGCCAATGGCTTAACAGTTGCTTACGACAAACTAGTTTTAGCCACAGGTTCTTATCCTTTTGTCCCGCCGATTCAAGGTAAAGACACCCAAGGAACCTTCGTTTATCGGACGATTGACGACTTGGATGCGATGTTAGCCCACGCCAAGGACAGTAAAGTTGGGGTCGTAGTCGGCGGTGGCTTACTCGGGTTAGAATGTGCGAATGCGCTCCAGAATATGGGTTTAACTACCCATGTAGTCGAATTTGCCCCCCGGTTAATGCCAGTGCAAGTCGATGATGTTGGTGGTGGTGTATTGCGCGATCGCATCCAAGAATTAGGCGTCACAATCCACACCAGCAAATCAACCACAGAAATTGTCAGCGTTGATGGCAAAGTCAATAAAATGCTATTTGCGGACGGTTCCGAGTTAGCCACAGACATGATTGTCTTTTCCGCCGGAATTCGTCCCCGTGACGACATCGCCAGATCTGCCGAATTAGAAGTTGGCGATCGCGGCGGGATCATGATTAACGAACAGTGCCAAACCTCAGACCCCGACATTTACGCAATAGGCGAATGCGCCCTGTATCAAAATCGCATCTACGGCTTAGTTGCTCCCGGCTACACAATGGCAGCAGTAGCAGCAGATATTCTTAGTAACAAACATACTAGTACTTTCACTGGTGCCGATATGTCTACCAAACTCAAACTTTTGGGTGTAGACGTAGCGAGTTTTGGCGATGCCTTTGCGAAAACGGCTGGGGCGAAAGAAATCGCCATCACTGATACAGCCAAAGGAACCTACAAAAAACTAGTCCTCAACCACGACAGCAGCCGACTGTTAGGCGGAATATTAGTTGGAGACGCCGCTGATTACGGCACCTTAGTGCAATTCGTGCAAAACGCCATTGCCTTACCACCGCATCCCGAAGACCTGCTGTTACCACCACGGGAAGGTATAGCAGTCGGGATGGGAGTAGAAAACCTACCAGATACAGCCCAAATTTGCTCATGTAACAACGTCAGCAAAGAACAAATTTGTACAGCGATTCGCGAAAATAACTTTACAGATGTCGCCAGCGTCAAAAAGTGTACCAAAGCCGGCACAGGATGCGGCGGTTGTATGCCACTGGTAACAGACTTGCTGAAATCCGAAATGAAACGAGCCGGGATCGAAGTCAAAAACGATCTTTGCGAACACTTCGCTTATTCCCGCCAAGAACTCTACCATTTAGTACAGACCCAAAAAATCACCACCTTTGAAGACCTCTTGAACCAACACGGTAAAGGCAAAGGTTGTGAAATTTGTAAACCAGCAGTCGCGTCGATCCTCGCTTCCGTGTGGAACGAATATATTTTAGAAAAACCCCACGTCGGCTTACAAGACACCAACGACGCCTTCCTCGCCAATATCCAACGTGATGGCACATACTCTATCATCCCTCGCGTTCCCGGCGGCGAAATCACACCCGACCAATTAATAGTCATCGGACAAGTCGCCAAAGAATTCGGACTTTACACTAAAATTACCGGCGGACAACGCATCGACTTATTTGGGGCGCGAGTCGATCAATTACCACCAATTTGGCAACGCTTAATCGATGCTGGATTTGAATCAGGACATGGTTACGGTAAAGCCCTGCGGACAATCAAATCTTGCGTTGGTAGCACCTGGTGCCGCTTCGGTGTCCAAGATTCTACCAGCTTAGCCATAGAATTAGAACTGCGCTATCGTGGCTTGCGATCGCCCCACAAACTCAAATCAGCAGTTTCCGGCTGTACGCGAGAATGTGCCGAAGCCCAAAGCAAAGACTTCGGCATCATCGCCACCGAAAAAGGCTGGAACCTCTACGTCTGCGGCAATGGCGGCATGAAACCCCAACATGCAATCCTCTTAGCAGAAGACATCGACAAAGAAACCCTAGTCAAATACCTAGATCGCTTCTTGATGTTCTACATCCGCACCGCCAACCGCCTAGAAAGAACCGCCACATGGTTCAACAAACTCGAAGGCGGCATTGACTACCTCAAAGCCGTAGTCATCAACGATTCCCTCGGAATTGCTGCCGAACTAGAAGCAGAAATGCAGACACTTGTCAATACCTATCAATGTGAATGGAAAACAACCATCGCCGATCCTGAAAAAGTTAGCCGCTTCCAGCACTTTATCAACTCACCCCAAGCAGATCCCGGTATTGTCAAAGTCGAAGAAAGAGGACAACTCCGCCCAGCCTACGAACACGAAAAAGCCTTAGTATAAGGAAGAAAAAAATGGTACAAACATTACCGATGGTAAAATGGGTTGATATTTGTGGAGTAGATGCGATCGCGCCGAACACAGGAGCCTGCGCCTTAGTCGAAAATCAACAAGTAGCGATTTTTCGAGTTGGGACAGAAATCTTGGCAATCAGTAACTACGATCCATTCAGCAAAGCCTACGTCTTGTCACGAGGAATAGTCGGCGATCGCAACGGTATCCCCAAAGTCGCCTCCCCTATCTATAAACAAAACTTCAACCTCCTCACAGGACAATGCCTCGACGACGAAACAGTCACTATCCCCACCTTCGCCGTGCGAGTGGTTGAGGAACGGATTCAAGTCGCAATTGAGAATTAGGGAAACGCGGAGCTTCCTCGCGGAGGAAACGCGGAGCTTCCTCGCGGAGTTACTCTGCGTCCCTCTGCGCGACCTCTGCGTCCCTCCGCGTTTCCTCACTCCCCATAAGGTAAAGCCGTCACCTTACCTCGAAACACAACATACTGATAGATGTTGTAAAACAGCATAATCGGAATCAAAAACCCAATAAAAATCAGCATGAATACCAAGGCGCTAGTTGAAGCTGCAGCATCATAGATCGTAATTTGTGTGGGAATGACGTAGGGAAAGATGATTAATCCTAGCCCGATAAATGTGAGCAGGAATAAAAGGATTGTCCAGATGAAAGGCGCATTATCGGCTTTGCGCTCAATACTTTTTAATAGTCTCCAGATTAACAGAATACCGAGAATTGGAACTGCCGCGAAGATGTAAACCTGCGGTTGGTGAAATAAGCGTGTCCGTGCTTGTTCGTAGAATATGGGTGTGGTGAGTGTAATTAAAATTGCACCAGTTAATGTGGTGAGGGCGGCAATTTTTGCAGTCCGATAGTGAATTTCTTGCAATTCGCCTTCGGTTTTGAGGATAAGGTAGGTTGAGCCAATCAAGACATATCCTTGAATCAGGGTTAAGGCTACTAGTATTGATTTCCAGTTCAGCCAGTCCCAGGTTGTACCGATGAAGTGACCGGAATCGTCTACTTTAATCCCGGCGATGACACTCCCTAGCGCAAATCCTTGTCCAAGGGCGGCGAGGAAGCTTCCGACCCCAAAAGCGAAGTTCCAAAAGATTTTCCGGGTTGCTAGTTCCCGAAATTCAAAGGCTACAGCTCGAAAGATTAACCCAAATATCATCATGATAATTGGGATGTATAAAGCTGTGAGGATTGTACCGTAAGCGAGGGGAAAGGCACCAAATAGTGCGCCTCCCATTAGTACTAGCCAGGTTTCGTTAGCATCCCAGATATTGCTGAGGCTGGTCATTAAAATTCCGCGACTTTCTTCTGTGGAAGCGGTGAGGGATAAGATACCTACTCCCAGGTCAAAGCCATCTAGCATGACGTAAAGAAACAGGAATAAGGCTAAGATGACAAACCAAACCTGCGGGAGAAAATGCTCTAATGCTGCCATATATACTCCAAGTAAGTAGGTGGACATGAATAAACAAAGGTACGTAGTTGCGCTTCAGCGCATGAGTCAGGAAAGTGCGCTAAAGCGCAACTACGTACCAATACAAAGATTTTCATAAGTAGTGTTTTTCTCTGCCTACCTAATTAATGAACGAATGCATACTACTACGATTCTGCTTCTATTGGACGACCATCGGGGACTAACTCTGCGGGGGTGGTATCAATCTCTGGTTGATCCATCCCTGGTAATGGCAAATTCAGGTTTGGTCCTTTGCGGATAATCCGACTCCCAAAGTACAAGGTCGCAATGAACAACACAATATAGATGGTGGCAAAACTAATTAAAGATGTTAAGACATTGCTTGCGGGTACATTAGATACTCCGTCTGCTGTCCGTAGCTGTCCGTATACAGACCACGGTTGGCGTCCGACACACCGCACAATCCAGCCACATTCAACGGCAATGTATCCTAAAGGCGCGGCAAAGATCCAGGCACGCATCAGCCATTTCTGCTGATTAATATTTTCGGGCGCAAGTTGACCGCGCAGCCACTGTAATACACTCCACAGCATCAACCCGGCGAAAAAGAAGCCGATGCCGATCATGATTCGGAAGGAGTAATAGATTAATGGTACGAGGTGCGGTCTATCTTCTGGTTTCCATTCTTTTAAACCGCGTACAGGTGCTGAGAGTTTCTGTTTAAATTCGAGAATATATCCCAACGCACCGGGAACGGTAATTTCCCAAGTATTTTTTTGTGCCTTTTCGTCCGGAAAAGCGATAATACTCCAATCCGCCGTCTGTCCGGCTGGGGTTGTTTCCCATTGGGCTTCCATTGCGGCAAGTTTGGTGGGTTGGTAGTGGTATACTTGTTCGCCACTTAAATGTCCTAGCCAGATCTGTAATGGGGCGACTGCGATCGCAGTTGCAATCACAATTTTTAAAGATCTCGCAAAGAAAGCTGAATTACGTTGATTGAGTACATACCAAGCACTGATCCCACCAATGACAAACAGTGAAGTTTCCAACGTCGCCAAGAACATATGGGAGACACTGTTGACCAGAAATGGGTTGAACATTGCTTGGAAGTAATCTGTCACCAAAAACTTTCCATTGACAAATTCTCCCCCAGATGGTGATTGCATCCAAGAATTTGCCATCAAAATCCACAGAGTCGATAAATTAGCGCCAAAAGCAACCATAATCGTGGCGAAGTAGTGGATTGGCGGGTTGACACGTTCCCAGCCAAACAACATAATTCCGAGGAATCCTGCCTCTAGCATGAATGCCATCGAAGCTTCAAACCCAAGAATACTGCCAAAAAATTCTCCCGTCGCCTCCGCAAATGGTGCCCAGTTAGTGCCAAACTGAAATTCCATTGGGATACCCGTTGCCACCCCAATCCCAAAATTCAAGACATACAACTTTGACCAGAAGCGGGCGTGGTAGTAGTATTCTGGTTGACGGGTTTTCAGCCACATCCCTTCCACAATCACTAAATAAATCCCCATCCCGGTCGTCAAGACAGGCCAAAGAATATGGAAAATCGCCGTTAGCGCAAATTGCATGCGCGATAGCACCACTGTGTTATGCAAAAACTCCATGCAAGCCATCCCCAATTTGTGAAGGATCAAAGGTTAAAACTTCTCTCCAATTTCTATCGAACATTGTCAGGCTTGCTGAAATTTTATAAGGAATTCTTAAGTAGTTGCTCTAAACTGATTAATTAGTAAACTATAGTTTCAACAATATCTATAAATTTATTCCTTAGGCGAGTCTGCGGTATAAATCCGCCCATTCCTCAAAAGTATCTAAAAATGCCTGCATTGACTTATCTGTAGAAGCAATTTTAGGTGATTCCGGTATTGCCTGAGTCCGAGGCTCTGTTAATTCATTGTCCTTATACTGCTGAAGCTGCATCAAAAGCTGATTGAACAATTGCGATTCTTCCGCCATTTTTTTAACCTCATGAGCAAGTAATACGGGTGCTTATACAACTTATCATTTTGAATTAAATATTAAATATATGTAAATAATTGTGGGATGAGCGTCTTACCCATCCCCAGCAAAATACACCCCAAGAACTAAAATCTCAAACCGACTCCGCCTTGCACTGCAAAAGCAGTCCCGCCACCATTACGGTAGGCGTCAAAAGCGATCACCGCATTCCCAAAGAAAACGGTATTGCTCTTAGGGACGATATAATCAATTCCCGGTTGTAAAGCCAGACTAACTTTATCCCCTACAGGAGTATTGCCACCAGCCAACGCTACCCCAGCACCGATATAAACGTCAGTTTGCCAATTTAGCGGGACATCATAAGAAACGGTAGGGACAACGGCAAAACCATTACCCACATAAGCTTGGGCGCGGACAGAAACAGGTAATTCTAACAGCTTGTAACGAGCTGCTACCACACCTGATACCCCGCTACCATCTCCGTGGGAATTCTGACCAAAACCTACGGCTGGTCCCACACCCACATAACTGCCATAGGCGGCTTGCGCCGAAGCTGATGGAGTGTTGAGAGCAGTAATTAACAGTTGACTAGCAACCAAAGCTGATAACAGACACTGAAAACGCTTCATTTCCTAACTCCCCACACGATTTTGGATTTTGGTATAAAGAGTAGTGAGTAGTGAGTGGTTTTCCCAACTCCCAACTCTCCATTCCCTTCTAAGGACAACGGGGATGAATCCCACCTTGCGTGCAAATGTAGGCTAGTTGCTTGGCATCTAAACCTTTGGCTTCGCCAAAATCAACACCTTTGACTAAAGCTGACTGAGAGCCAGCCTCTGGTGCTTGGACAAATTGTTCACCTTGATTTTGCTTGAAAGCAACAAAAATTGCACCCTGTAAATCAGCACCTGCGAGTTTCGCGCCGCGTAAATCCACCAGACTTAGGTCAGCGTTTCGCAAGTTAGTATTTTTCAACTGAGCATAGCGTAAATTAGCACTCGTCATTCGAGTTGCACTGAGATTAGCTCCAGTCAAATTGGCATAAGTTAAATCGGCTCCCGATAAATCGGCTCCTTGCCAATCGGAATTAGTGAGGTTAGCTGAGGATAATTGTGTTCCTAATGCGACAACTCGGCGAAGATTAGCCGTGACTAGATCCGCATCCTTTAAGTTAGCTTCTCCTAAATCGGCTCCGGTTAAACTAGCATTTTCCAGAATCGCATTACTCAAATTAGCTCCCACAAGCTGGCTGCTATTGAGGTTAGCGCCACTTAAACGCGCACTGGATAAATTGGCTCGGTTGAGGGTAGAACGGCTCAAATCAGTGCGAGTCATCAAAACGCGGCTGAGGTTGGCATCGCTGAGGTTTGATTCTTGCATTTGAGCATAGCTGAAATTAGTGATCCAATCATCGTAAGTATCCCAACGACCATCTTCACCGGGTCCCCGCAAACGCGCAGCTCGCAAACTGGCGTGATTCAGGTTCGCCCCTTTAAACTGGATACCCGATAAATCAACTTTGTCTAGCACTAGGGTAAAAGGGCTACTACGTCCGGTGACAGTTTGACCCAAGTTAGTCCGATTTAAATCGAGATTATGGGTTTTACCACTGTAGACAGCGAGAATTTTGGCGATCGCTTTCTGGCTGAGAAACAATTTTTGGGTGCGTATTTCTCGTTCTTGGGGTGTCCCGTTGAAGCGGACAGATTCAAGGTCGTGAGCTAGAGATTGATTCAACTGCTGCAAGTACGGCATCGCAGTGATTCCTGCACTAGTCAATGACTGTTGAATCGCATCCAAAAGACTAGGGTTAGTTTCCTGACTCAAACGCTGCACTAGAAATTGCAACGCCTGCGGATCACCAAGAGTACCCATTGCCAAAATTGCGGCTCGTCGTTGATCTAAGCTGGCTTTGGAACTAGGAGCTAACGTATTGAGCAGCGCCACAAACTGTTGACCGTTAACTTGCTCTGTTTTCCGGTTATTTGCCTGATTTTGAGCATAAATTTGGGTACTGACCAGAGTTACTAAAATCGCCGTTGTACTAGAGATGGTGACTAACAACAGGGTAAAGCTGGGGTTCTGGCGCATCCATTGCCACAAATTTTTTGTCGATGCGGCTGGTGCTAATGCTAATTGATGGGCATCTGGCTGCGCCGACCACTGCTCACCAGACTGAGAGTAGCGATAGCCATCGATGACCAAAGTCCCCGCCAGTCGGTCGTGTAACGCCCGCTGCTTGTTGTCCAAAGCGTAGAATAACCCCTCGCCGATCACCAGCAATCCTGCTATTCCCGTAAAAATAATTACATGCGGAAAAGCAAAACTATAGCGCCAGAGATAATGAGCGATTGTTAATGGTAAACCCCAACGACCAATACCTTCGCGCACCACAACCCGAACTAATCCGGGCGGCTGACCGTTATCAGCAATCACTCGTACCCCCAACCACCGTTTGGGTGTTGTACTACCAGTTCTGGCTAGTAAATACAACTGCCAACCACCTAGTGCTAAGGGGGCGAGCAAGGCAGCTGAGCAAAACAAATTAGTTAATGGGTCAACATTACGATGGTTGTAGCTTACAGGTAAATCTAGAGTGCGCTCTAACGCATTTTCTGTAGCTGCCAGCACTGGGCTAAGCGGTACTCGCTCAACTCCACGCGAATTTAGATAAATGCCAACTCCTAAGGGCAATACTCCACTGACCACTACCAGTGTTATTTCGAGTGCCCAAGCTGCACCGCGCCGCAAGTTCAGCGGTAACGACTTGATTCCTCGATTTGTATCCGATTGCCTCGGATTGTTACTTCTCCTCACAGTTGGATTAGCCATTATAAGTTCCCTTTAACTTTTTAGCGCTTCTGGGCGCGTTTATAAATTAGACTTTACGCTCAGGGCTAGAAAGAAATAATTTGTACCCAAAGTACACTAACCCAGCTAAAAGCGCCACACTAATAACCGCTGCTACCAGTTTTAGGACTATTTGCACAAGTGTTACAGCGATCGTCGCCACAACCACTCCCACAACAATCTTTCCTGGCTTAGACAACGAGCTAAACCAGCTTCGCAATTGAGCCGGGGAACGCGATCCCCATACTTGCTTAAGGGTGGGAGGATAAATTTCCGCTTGTAGTTTTTTCTCTTGATTTTTTAAATCTTCATCTGAAAGAGGATTCATGAATACATACCTCAGATAGGTTTACTTTTGTGTGATCTGGGACACCATCTTGAACGCAAATACACTCTTATTGTTATTTGCTTGTGATTTTAGCGAATGTCTGAGAAGGAGAGGGGAGGGGGGAGTGCTAGGCTGTTGACTCTGTACTTTTTTGAGGGTAAAAGTTCATGCAGCATATTTGGTAGCTAACTGGGGCAAAAGCTCATCTAACTACGGTTTTGCGTTTACACAAAAGTTGTATGAACCAAAAATGGGAAAATTCCATCAA
>JBBQRU010000125.1:0-15903 GCA_038214545.1 Cyanophyceae cyanobacterium
ACGCTTTTGCAATTTCTCACTCTCACCGTCGCACCAAGCGCCTCCAAGAAGCTAACCTCCAATCCAAGCGGGTTTGGTGGGAACAAGGTAATCGCTGGGTCAGACTGCGTTTGTCTACCAAAGCAATCAAAACCTTAACAATCAGAGGTGTGGATGCAATGGCGAAGGAAGCGGGTATTAATCTCAATAAGTATTAATTTGCGGTTGGAGTAAATTAATCCTCTACAGTTTCAAGTAATTCCGTGACGGCTCCACACTATGTATATATGTAGTGTGGTATCCTCTAATCCGGTTCGTCTCGTCGGGACGAAGTATGCGGATGAAAACGTCTCGTCGAGGCAAAGCATCAGGATGAAATTTCATTGCGGAGATTTATACTGAGTTTGAAGCTTAAAATATTTTCGAGATGACTAGGTTTCCGCACGATCAGTTTGCAAAAGACTATTTAAAGGAATTGCTGACACCATTTGGAGTGGTTGAGACTAGCCGCAATGTTGTCGCAGAAGTGAGAGAATTTGATGTTTGGTTTACACCTTACTCCTCAGTCACCAGCGCAGATACAGAAAGACTGGGTTTGTTAGGACAATGTGCAGCTATTCCTTCAGTTTTTGAACCGTTCCGAAATGCAGTTACACCAGATCATATTCGCGATTGTATGGGTAAATTATATTACTCCCATACTGAATTACAGCGTCAGGCTAAGCGAGAGAAGACTCGCATCAGTGAAGTTGATTTACCGACGGTATGGATTTTAACTCCTACGGCGTCAGCATCTATTTTAAAGGGATTTAAAGCGACACTTGAGGATGGCTGGCCGCCAGGGGTTTATTTTCAAGGAGAATACCATAAAACAGGAATCGTTGTGATTCATCAGTTACCGTCCACTCCAGAAACACTTTGGGTCAGGGTTTTAGGCAAGGGTAGAGTTCAAAAACAGGCGATTCAGGAATTAAATGCTCTACCAGTTGATCATCCGTCACGTTCGGAAGCTTTATTGTTACTTGCGAATTTGCGAACCAACTTGCTAATCAGTCAAAATGTCAATAAAGAGGATCGGGAGTTAATCATGGAGTTATCACCAGTTCTGGTACAACAGCTAGAAGCGGCTACAAGAGAAGGTATTCAGACGGGTATTCAGACGGGACGGCGCGATGTAGTTGAAAGTTCACTCTTATTCCGCTATGGAGTACTTGATGAGCAATTATTGGCAATTATTCAACCGATAGTGGAGTTACCGACAACAGACTTTACTCGTTTGTTGATGCAATTGTCTAATTTGTCTCGGGAAGAATTGCTGGCTCGGTTTGGACGGTGAGGGGTTGAATCCTCTTTAAAAGTGTTTGCGTGGTCGCGATCGCGTTTAATTCGACAGCGATCGCGATCTTTTTTAGCAGTCAATTTAAAAATTCACATCAATTGCTAATCAGTCAAAATGTCAATAAAGAGGATCGGGAGTTAATCATGGAGTTATCGCCAGTTCTGGTACAACAGTTAGAAGCGGCTACAAGGGAAGGAGAACAGCGGGGATTTTAGCGGGGATTTCAGCGGGGATTTCAGACAGAGCGCCGTACCATAATTGAGAGTATGATGGGATTATGCTACGGGGTGTTAGACGAGCAACTATTAGCGATTATTCCACAAGTAGTGGAGTTACCTATAGTGGAGTTTGCGCGTTTGCTGCTACAAATATCTAGTTTGTCTCGGGAAGAATTGTTGGCTCAGTTTGGGCGGTAAGAAACTCAAGTCAATTGTATAGGTGTTTGGAATTGTAGTGATCGCGTTTTATACTGCGGCGATCGCTCCCATCCATTTAGGAGTACCCCACTTAAGAATATTTAATCTTTGTAGGTGAATCTGAAAGCAGATGTTGGTATAAATTGACGTTAAATGTTTTGTATTACATCTGCACGCTTGAGCAATTTGGGGAACGCACGCTTGAGAGATTTCTGGTGGACAACTTGTTCTAATACTTTCTCAATTCCATTAATCATCTTCACTGAACTGAAATTAGCGGAAATATGCTTGATACATCTCTCACCGAAATCAGGATCTAAATCTCTCCAATTAAGAATTTGTTTTAAAGCATCCGCTAAATCTGTAGGGTTTCCCGGTTCAAACAGCCCATTTTGGAACTCGCCAGTCAAGCTTTCCGGAATCCCACCAGTGCGGCTAGCTACTACAGGTGTTCCACAAGCCATTGATTCGATAATCGAGCGGGGAAATGGCTCAGACCATAGACTAGCTAGGACTGTAACATCGCTGACTTGATAAATGCTGCGAGAATCAGTTATGTGACCGAGAAAGTCTACATACTTTTCTATACCTAAATCAGTTACTAAGCTTTCTAGAGATTTTTGGTAATCTTCACCGTTATTTATGGGTTTACCAGCAATCAACAGCTTGGTATGCAAATGAGATTTTAGTAATAAAGCGAAAGCTTGAATCAGGGTTTCCAATCCTTTTTCTTGATCTATCCTGCCTACAAATGATATAACTCGTGTTTGGCAATCGATTTTCCACTGCTTTCTAATGAACTCGAAGTTACTAGCTTTTGTAAATACTTCTGGATTGATTCCGTTGTAGACAACATCAATCATCTCTTCAGAATGACCTCTTTTTACCCAATCGAGTTTTGTTTGTTGGGAAACTGCCACAAAACGATTAACTCCTTGCAGTCCCATCTTCCACACACAGCGATTAATGGAAACAGCAGTAATAAACTTGATTCCTTTTACTCCTAATTTAGGATGCCAAACTAATGGATGCTTCGGTGGTGGCGGTAGACGGAAATAACAGATTAAGGGAATATTATTAATTAAAGATAAAGCATGTCCAAAAAGAGTATCTTGAAATTGATTACTTAAAACTAGACTCTCTGAGGTTATTGATAATTGACTTATCTTCCTTAAATCAGCAAAAAAAGGTAATATATCTTGCGGTCGATAGATAAAAAATTTATTAACTTTTATTGTGTGGATACAAAATTTTTGATATTGTTCTAGTAGATTGTCTTCTTGACAGTACAGTAAACTAATTTTGTGTCCGCGCTCAGCCAGACCGCGACAAATATCAAAAAGAGAGATTTCCTGTCCTCCGCGATGGGAAGAAGGATGTGGTTCTAAAACAATAAGGTGCATAACCGAGATCGCTTATTGATAAAAGAATACGGAAATTCAAATGACTGTGGTAGATGACATTTTTTAGTATTATTCGGAGACAATAATTTTTATCCGTCACTAAATCAGCAATCTCTAAATTAAGTCAAAAAAATCGACAAGCGACATCTAATTTTTATTATTTAACAGCGTACCAATGAGTGCAAAAGCACTTTTTTTGCTTTTTGACCCATATCCAATTTACCTATTTACAAAGTAGTACTCCTAGAGTAAGACTACGTAAAGTTGTTTAAAGATTTGGTGAACTAGTAGCCAATCAGTATAGTACTTCAAATCTGGTTTGTCCCCGAGAAAGCATACAAACAATAGTAATAAATCCTCACCTGTGGCTACTTAGCATCAATTTCGCTACAGATGATCGATTTGCAAGGTCGGCTGGGTAGTATAGATTTAGCTTGTTGCTCAGAGTTATATCTAAGAGTCTGCAAGCTGGTTTTGTTTAAAACTTCTTTTGTTAAACTTTTGTCAAACTAAAAATATGAGTCCCATCATCTATTCATCTGAACTTTACTCTCATCCGGAAAATTACTCAAGTCTTTCGTACACATCATAAGTTTTAAATCTGGTAGTTTCTCTGATGCGAATTGATAAGTATAATTGCTAAAAGATAGACATATAGCTCATAAATTTAGTAAATTGCCCTTAAGTTCGTCAGGCAAGGGTAATCATCAACATCAATTTTAATCATCCACATCATATTATTCATTTGCCAGGAATGCAGCCATGTCGTCACACCGCCAGCTAATCAAGGCAGTCAAAGATTTCTACCAACAACTTCGTAGTCAGTCTGCGACTGCAACTAAAGAGCAAAGTCATTGGGTGCTGCGAACTTTGTTGGTTACTAGCAGGCGACCAGATTGGGTGAATTCTGGTTTTGTGTTGCCAACTGTAGCTTTAGTGGCGTTAGTAATTGTGCTGCTAACTACGGCAATTTTGTTCCGGGCATTTGATCGGTCAAAAAATGCCAGTAATGTCAGGGTGAATCAGATAACAATGAATGCTGCAACACCTGCGATTGATCGTGCTAGAGCCAAGTTAGATGCTCTATTTGGTGACCCAACATTACCACGCTCGACACCCTCAGACAGCGCCTTATACAGTACTCTTCTTAAAGATAGATATCGTCTAGGTGATGAGACTAGGTTGAAACTAGGTTACAAGCTAAATGGGGCAACTGGTGCTATTCAGACAAGTAATATATTAGAGCAAGACGAAACACTAAAAAGTGCTTGGAAGTTTCCTGTTGATACCGACAATGATGGTAAGTACGATAGTTACACCATTTATGCTATATATTTTCGCAGTCCCAGTCGCGACAATGCGGGAAACTTTAACCGTCAGAGAAGTCCTCTAGATGCTAGAACTCCACCAATGGATAACGCTGCAACAAGCGGAGCATGTAGCAGCGCTGCAGGATTTTCTTCACTAGTTGGTAGTTCAAATTGGTATAAACTGCAATCAGGTAATTTGGGTAAGAGCTTTTTCATCTATACCGTAAATGTGCCCGTTACTCAAGCAGAATATAATAATATGTCTGCCGCAGACAAAAATATATACCAAGTATATAAAGGTAATAAAGGCTTTAGTGCATTAGAATTTCAACAAGATCGCAGCCGTATTCCTTTAGCAAATAATGCTGTTTGGTTTGAGAATGACCTGGCACTAACCCCTGGTTCAGATTTTCTACTCAATGGCAGAGTTCATACAAATGGTAATTTATTAGTTGGAGGACATGGAGGTCATGTCACCTTACAGCAAGTAAGTAGTAAATCTTCATGCTTTTATAATCAGGAGAACGGACTAATTAGCATTGGTGGAAATGTCGGAACTGGAAACGTTAATGATCAAAACAATAACAACATTGCAGTAACTGTAGATCTGTATCAAGGTTATGGCAAAACTCCCAATAACGATGCGGTCGATAACACAAATAAATCTACAAATACTAATGGCGGTTACTTGATCGCATCTAACGATGCTGCATATAATCAACGTATTGCTGTAATGAAAGACTCAGCCATTAATCTATGCACAAATTGCATAAGCGCAAGTACTGCTAGCGATCTTCTAACCGCTGTTGCCAGTAGCTCCTACCCTGACGATATTAAAAATAATTTTCCTATTTTAGTAAAAACTACTGATGATGGTTCCTCGGCTCAGGACACTTTAAAACAGCAAATAGAGATTTATTTACGAGATCGTACCCGAAGAGTACCATTTTCAGAGGTAGGAGATGGAGTTGCAGCATCCAGTGGCTTTACTAGTTTTACTGCTGCTACTTCTATAAATCCTCCAGATAATTGGAGACAACCTTTAAATGACGACAATACATTAAAAGGCGCTACGCCATCAGTACCGCTAAATATGGATCAGCTTCAGGCAACAGATCCAAATTTCCAAAAACAGGAAGGGGTACAGACAAAATTAGGTGATCGTGTTTATGTAGGTAATAACCTACCTGCAATCTGGAAGGATACTCAGGGCGAACATAAAAATCCAATAGACAAACAGTTTCTGTTTACTGGTACAACTCCAGTTAACTGGACTAGAAGTACCACTACTACTGCAACACAAAGATGGCGTAATACTCAAATACAAGCCTTATCTGATTTAGGTTTATCAGATCGCAATAGTTTTTGGGAACAACAAGCAGTGTTGGTTCCCAGTACTACTACTGATAATGTCGGTGGAGTCCGCATTATTACTGGCACAGGCATTTATGTTGATGGTGCTGGTAGTACTATTAACACAACAAATGGACCGTTTTATCCCCGCGCTCTCAACTCTTTTTTGACAGCTCCATCTACTAGTGATGATACGATTGTCTGGCCTGACATGATGCCTATGACAAGTAACATTATTAATAGTACTCCTGTAGATACGCGTAAAGGCGATCTACTGATGCGGGCAACAGCAGTTTATCATTATAAAGTACAATCTGGTACTGCCCAAGAGCCAATTGCCTGTGTAAGTAGCTACTACGACCCCACTAATGTAAATACAAAATTAAATCCAACTGGTTCACCTTGGAATGCGGCACCATCTGGAGTAACTGGCAAATCAAATAATGGTATAGTTTACGACTATCCAACAGCAGGAAGAAGTACATTTTTTAACAATAGTAAAGTACTTTTGCAAAAACAAGCCGGATTGAAATTTATTAACGGACGTTTCGTTAATGAGCGTTTAAAAAGTGCATTAAGTAAAATTGGCACTGCAACTTCAGTACCTACCACTGGTTTAGGCTTATATGATTATTCAGTAATTGACACAGCACTATGTAGTATTTCGATTTTAAATGGTGCTACTCCATCTACGTCTCTCACCAATAAGCCTGAGCATGGTGCCATTAGAGAGGCAACATTCTTAGATGGCAGGGAAGCTAAGCAGATTGGTTTATCGCCTGCGGATAATAAATACAGCCTCGGATTAGAACTCCGCCAACCTTTAGAAATTCGGGTAACTGATATCGATTTAGGGAGCTTGGCTAGTAAAGTAATTAGTAGCTCAGAATATTTATTACCTAATAGTGGCATTATCTATGCTAGCCGAGATGATGGATTACCCGATATCAGTGACACATCAGATCAACAAGCGTTACTTAGTCCAACTGATTTTAAACTCGATCCTACACGACGTCCAAATGGTATCCGACTGATTAATGGTGCGACGCTAGCAAGAAATAATAGCAATAATTATACTGCCAATACCTCAGAAAAGGGTCTGATTTTAGTATCGAATTTGCCAGCTTATATCAGGGGGTCATTCAACTTACACCGAACTGATACCACGATCACTACAGAAATTCAAGAATTTACAGATACAAATAGTAGTTTCTATGATCGCCATACTCCTAATTATAACTTTGCTTGTCGCAAAAATCGTCCAGGATGTACTGTTACGGGTGACGGTGATTATTGGCGAGCCGCGACAATTATTTCCGATGCCATGACTCTTCTATCTGGCAATTTTCAGGATGGTGTTCGTAGTGATAGCGACTTTGATCTGAACAACAATACTGGTATGCCTGTAACTATTTCTAACTCTCCTACCACTACCGCTACTGCTACTGCTACAGATACAACAGCCCAAAACCGCTTGAAAAATGGTTTTTGGGAAGCCGGCTTCGTGCCAAATGCAAATTGGACAGCAAGTGGTAGTATCTATCCAGACCTAGCAAGGGCAAGTTCTTATATAAATAACGGGATTACACCTGTGCAAAGACGGGTTCAAAACTACCCAGAGTATTTAATGGAAGTTTGTGCACAGCCGACTGTTGACCAATGTGGTTCAGGTGACTGGTATGTGGATGTCGAGGCAGGAAAAAAAGCTTCCGATGTATTAACTAAAGCAAGTAGTGTTTCTAAAGCTGGTACAACAGCAGTTCCTCCCGCTTTAGCTTATATTGGGTATCCTCGCCGAGTCGCTTTTAGACGTAATGGTTCTACATTAATGAAATCAAGCGTGAGCGGGAGGTATATTCCCATAGGTATAGATAGTGCCCGTAACATTCAAGCCTATGAATCTTCTAATTCTCCTAGTGTACCTCCGTTAACAACAACCACTTATGCCCTTTGGTTTAGAAATTACAGTTCTGCAAGCACTACAGGAGTTGATGATAACACCCTACCATTATTTTACTATCCTCCTACCAGTGGCAGCGGAGTTATAGATGAGACAGGGCAGCCGCTTTTAGTACCAGTTTTACAGATTAATGATGCTGTAAATACTCCAAGTGTTAGCCATAGTCTGCGAAATAATGATAACAATTCACAAGATCTTAACGCACTGTGGCTACAACAAGCACCTGCTAGCGGTACTAGCTTTAATGCATCATTTGTATCAGGAAATAGTCCTAGTCGTCCAGGCGAAGATGACGCTGGATTGCATAATTTTGTGCGCTTTCAAGAAAGCTGGAATAATATAACAGTCAATATTCGTGGTAGCTTCATTCAATTGAAACGTAGTACCTACGCTACTGGACCTTTTACACCTATTTGGACAGGAGGAAATGTAACACGTAGCATTTTTAATATCCCCTATAGTCTATATTCTATACAAAATAACAATCAGACATTACCTTACTACGCTGCACCAATACGTAAATGGGGATTTGATGTCGGGTTGTTATCTGAGCAGCCAGACTTGTTTGCTCAAAGATTCACTTCTCCTGATACGGGTCGTCCTAACGAATTTTTTAGAGAAGTAGGTCAAGACGATCCCTGGGTTAAAACCTTGTTATGTGCTGGTCAAGCTAGTGACATAAAAGGTCAAGCTGCTGGTACAACTTACAGTAATGCAGTTCCTCCAGAATATCGCCCATCTGGCTGTCCAACCATACCGAATGACTGATAATTCCGCTTCTATATTGGATAAGTTGTCATGATCGCAAGGAAACAAGCTCGCAAACGGCAAGTAGGTGTAGGAGTTCAACTATCTCGCCTACAGTATAATCAATATGGTTTCACAATTATTGAATCATTAGTAGCAATTGTTGTCGCAGGGATATTGCTAGCAGCGATCGCACCTGTATTTGTTTTATCAGTAGGGGTGCGTGTACAAGCTCGACGGGTAGAATTAGCAACTCAAGCTGCTAAAGCATACATAGACGGAGTCAAAGCCCAATCAATTGTACCACCAGTTAGTACTGGTACTGACACGTTACAAGCAAGTGCTCCTACTGCGGGAACCTTAACCTGTAGAGCAAATAGTTATTGCACAGCACCATCGACAACAAATTCGTCTTTATACTGCGTAGACTTTAATGGTAGTGGTATTTGTGATAATACTAGTTCTAAATACATGATTGTTCAAGCATTTCGCTACAATTCTATCAGTAGCGATACTACTAAAGGTTATACCTTAGGAATTCGTGTATATCGAGCTGATGCTTTTAAGGGAACTGGAACTTTAAAGAAAACTGCTGATAACCCCCTCCAAAACGGAACACAATCTACTTTTACTGGTAATCTTATCAGCCCATCCACTATGCCTTTGCTAGAAACGACAGCAGAAATTAATAATACCGTACCCCAATACAGTGACCTTTGCAATCGCATTGGTAATGGTGGTTGCACCAATTAAATACACGCTAAATATACTTTAGAAATAGGGTACCTACTTCGTGAAAAACTTAACAAAACTCATTTTAACCATTCAACTCAAAGGCTTTAAAGAAAATAATAAAATCAGTGGCTTTACATTGATTGAGCTTTTGATAGCTATGATTTTGGCTGTGCTAATTATAACACCTTTATTAGGAACTATGATTAGCCTGATGGAGAGCGATCGCCGAGAACAAGCGAAATCAAGTACTGAGCAAGAAGTCCAATCAGCAATTGATTACATTTCTCGCGATCTACAACAAGCCGTTTATATTTATGATAACGATGGCTTAACAAAAAACAATAATACAACTGATATTAATAATTCCGGTATTAAAGATCAAATACCGCCAGTAAAAATAGCACCTGATTGTAATGCTGCTAATGCCACTAATTGTCAACCAGTTCTTGTATTTTGGAAACGAGAGTATAAAGATAACAGTATTGGAGTTAGCTCAACTACAGATACTCGTAAAGATGGTGGCTTTGCTTATTCATTAGTAGCATATTACTTAATTAAAAATGGCGCTGCTCCTTGGTCAAGTGCAGCACGCATAAGCCGGTTTGAAATTAAAGGTGCAGTAAGTTCTGTTAATGCTAATAGTATAGGAAGCAGTACTGATGATGGTTACAGTCCACCACCATTATCTAATTCCGACAATGTAGGTACTACATTGAAACAAAAAATGAATCAATGGAAGGCTGGAACAGCTGCTTACACGCAACAAGTACTTACTTTAGTTGATTATATTAGTACTAGCAACACTGCTTCACCCCCAGGTTGCACGTCACCAGCGTCACCAGCACAGATTGTAGGAAACTCGGCAACTGGTTTTTATGCTTGTGTTAATGGTACTGATGCTAGTAATTTATTAGCACAAGTTTATTTAAGAGGCAATGCTTATGTGCGTCTTAAAAATAATAATAACATCATATACGACAGTAGCCTCTCTGCTTACTTCCCAAGCGCTACTACACAGGTGAAAGCAGGCGGCTTCCTCTTTTCTAAATAAACACTTTAAAATCATCATATCAATAAAATCAGGAGTGCTATGCCAGTAAATTTAAAAAAAATTAGTAGAATGGTTTTGAACACAACACCAAATCAATTATCTCGGAATCAACAGTCTGCTGGCTTCACCTTAATCGAGATTTTAGTTGTAGTGGTAATGGTGGGCATACTATCAGCGATCGCGGCTCCTGGCTGGCTTTCTTTTCTTAGTCGCCAACGAGTGAATAAAGCTAACGATGCTATTTTGAGCGCCCTACAGGATGCTCAGCAAAAAGCTAAAAAGACTAAACTTAGCTATAGTGTTAGTTTTAAAAACGACGCCAGTACCAACGTAGCACAGATTGCCGTCCATCCTGTTTCAAGTCCGGACGATCCAACTCAATACAAGTGGCAACCTTTGGGTAAAGATCTCGGTATTCAATCTGGGCAAATATTATTAGGGACAAATTTATCAAATACAAATACTGCTGGTACTAATTTTTCTTATGCTCCAGGCACAATTCAAAGTGTTACCTTTGATTACATGGGTTCTCTACCAAATGCAAACTTTGATCCATCGACCACACCTTCAACAAACCCCCCAGGTTTGAAAATTGTTGTGACAACACCAAATAAAAGTATCAAACGATGTGTTATCGTGAAAACTCTGTTAGGAGGAATTCAAACAGGGAAAGATGATCAATGTCAATAAATATTAATAATGTGCTATTCAAAGTAAGAGAAACAATGAAAATATTGAGCACAGGTAATGTTGAAAATATATTAATTACATATTAAGTTCAATGTTGCTTCTGTTTTGAATTCTAGAATGTAAAAATTTTTGTTCATGAGAGACAAACAATTTTAAATACTATATTTCTCAATATATCTATCAGCAATTGTTTTTTTTGTTAATACTATTTTTTTTAAAGCTTATAAAAATGAGTATTTAATTAGCTCCTATAATCTATGCCCCTAATTTCTGTAATTATTCCAGCCCACAATAGCGAAAAAACGATTAAAGCAACGATCGCATCTATTTTAAATCAAACTTTTGCTAATTTTGAATTACTTATAATCAATGATGGATCAACTGATACAACCTTAGAAACTGTTAAGCAAATAGAAGATAGTCGCTTGCAAATATTCTCTTATCCTAATAGCGGAGTAGCCGTAAGTCGAAATCGTGGAATTTCTCTCAGCCAGGGAGATTTCATTAGTTTTATTGATGCTGATGATCTTTGGACACCGGATAAACTAGAGCTACAATTAAAAGCCTTACAAGCAAATTCTCAAGCAGAAGTTGCCTATAGTTGGACTGATTGGATTGACGAAAACGATCGCTGGTTACATCCAGGAATCCATACCACCTTCAATGGTGATGTTCTTCAACATTTATTGTTGACTGATTTTATCGGTAGTGGTTCTAATCCTTTAATCTACGCTTCTGCTTTACAAAAAGTTGGCGGCTTCGATGATTCACTCACTAATGCTCATGATTGGGATATGTGGTTAAGATTAGCTCGTTGCTGTGAGTTTGTCGCAGTACCATCTGTACAAATTTTATATCGAATCTGTACTAATTCGATGTCTACTAATGTTTGGGGAATGGAAGCCGCAAGTCTAAAAGTGATTGAAAAACATTATGAGCACGCTCCGACATCTATACAATACCGAAAACAGCAAACTCTAGCTAATCGCTACCGATATCTCACCTTCAAAGCACTAGAAGGAAATCCATGCCAAAAAAAAGGTTTGGCATCTGCCCAATTTTTGTTATTATCAGTTAAGTACCAAGCAGCTTGGACACATAATAAGAAAACTATAATGATTGTACTATTTAAAATTTTACTGTCCACCTTAATTCCATATCGATTTGCATTTTTATTTATAAAAATTCTTAAAAAAACTAAAGAAAATAGCTCGAATATCGTAACCGTTCAGGGGGTGGAAACAGGACAAAAAATATCCCTTCACAGAATCAAGTAGTTAAACATGAAAATTAAGCAGCTTTTAGCAACTCTTTTTCGCTTTCAGAATCAACAGTACTAGGAAGCAAAGAAGGAGTAGTTGTTCCAGTATTCGCTGAAGCAATCGCACTCGTCAAAAATTCCAAAACATTACGCTGCTGAGACTTAAGTGTAGTAATCACAGTCATCATCCTTTGCACAAAAATACTAAAGAGCCTGGGTTTGAGAACCAAAACTGGTACGTCGCCAGATCACTGCTTTCCCGTATCGCTCTAACTGATACGCATTATTAGTTGGTTCCACATCTTCTGTTGTAACGAACAACCACATTGCCTGTTCAACTTTAAGTAGTTTGCGACAAGTCCGAGCAGTTTGTGCTCTCATGTGTTTTTTCCTGTGAACCAACTTCATAATCTGCAGCTTCTTGCAGTAAAGCTTTGATATCTGAGCGAATATCTTTAACAAGGAAAGCAAAATTTTGACGAGTTAAAGTTCCATCCCTGACTCTATGCCACAATGTGAATAATTTCTCTTGCTGTTTAACGCTCCGCAGTTCCTAATTCCTTAGCAACTCCTTGACGTTCCGAGATTTTGATAAAGTCTCGTCTCAAATGTGCCCAACATAACTGCCGACGTCCGATGTCTACCCAGTTATAAGAACTATATCGGTCAGAAATTAAAATCCCTGTAAACTTTTCACCTAATAGGTTTTTGGCTGCCACCGTACAACGAGTTAGAGCAATTTCAAAAAATGTAACTAACGGTGTGACTGCTACCCATAACCCCCTGCTTGTTGTTGTTTGGGATTACAACCATCAATATATCCAAGCTTAAAACTTGTTTCGTCGGCTCCCACTACAGATGATAATGGATATAACTTTTTGCCTCATCGACACTTGATAGTACTGAATTGCTGGCTTCTAACCTCAGCTTATTAATTGTCCCCAACGATATCGAAATACCAAATAGGTCTGCCATTGCAGTTTGTACCATCCGGTGACTATTTCGGTACATGCTACTCAACAAAGCAACTATGGCAACAACTCTCACCCCATAACTACTTATGTTTACTTCTAGAGGCAATGTCGCACGAGTTAAAGTTCCACATTGTCGGCAAATTAATTGATGTAAACGATGTTCTACTACTATTGGTTCAATTGGTGGCAGATCGATTATTTGATGTCTATAGGGGAATTCATCCTTTCCGCTCAAGATTTCTCCGCAACCAGTACATGCTGTTGGATGGTGCTCAATGACTGATGTACATTTTTCTACTGGGTACAAGTCAAGGCTTTTACCCTCATGACCGGGCTGTCCCCCTCGTTTCTTACCGCTACTACTTTTTTTTGATTTCTTTTCAAATCCAGGTGGGTCAAGGGATGGCGGTGATGATGAGTTTTTTGATGTGATATTTAATTTTTCTAATAACTGTTGCTGAGTCAATAATAATTCTGCTTGTTGCTTTTCCAATATTTCTATTCGCAGACCCATGTTCTCAACCAGTTTTTTGACACTAGCTGGAGTCCTTTCCCATTCTCCTGGGAGCAGTTCCTCTAAATAACTTGGGCACTTTTCTTCCATGACCTTACAGTACCAGATTCTGGTTGCCATTTTTCATCAGCGCCCTGCTACCCCCTGAACGCTTACCGAATATCCATGTTTAATAAATAAGATTTCCAAGTCAGAGATTTAAATCCCAGGCTGTTTAAGGAAATTTTTGAGCTAAATATCCGGATGAGAAAGAATATTTTTGAATAAGCTATTAGACCTAATCACCAGGTATACAAATAGATTCACCTGTTGATTATTTAGAATTCGTAATTGTAAACGCAAGGGTGCAACTGCCAATCAATTAACCTTTGCGTTTTCCATCAATCAATGTCGAAAATTAATTTTAGCCGTAGCAATAATAGCGGATTTACACTGATCGAAGTTTTAGTAGTTGTGATGATTGTCGGAGTTCTATGCGCGATCGCAGTCCCTTCGTGGTTAGCATTTATGGATATCGTCCGCCTCAACATCGCCAAAGACCAAGTATATCGCGCCATGCGTCAAGCTCAAAGTGAAGCCGGTCGCCAAAAACTCACATGGCAAGCCAGCTTCCGTCAACAGGATGATGGTATAGTGCAGTTGGCTGTGCATCCAGCCGCAGTCAACCCCGCTAATGCTCAATGGCAAAGCTTAGATCCAAATATTGTATTAGATGATGAATCTACTTTACAACAAAGAAATGGTGTGCGGCGAATTGAATTTGACTTCAAAGGTACTGTCAGCAAACCGCCATTAGGAAGAATCACACTCGCGAGTAAATATGGTGGTAACGCTAAGCGCTGCGTCTATGTTTCCACCATTTTAGGAGCAATGCGAACCGGCAAAGAACATCCTCGCCCGAAAAACGGTGATTTTTGTTATTGAATAGAGTTAGCCCAGGTATTTTAACCTCAAGTTAGCCTGGGTATTCAAACTCCAGGAGCAAAAAGTGCAATATCTAATCGTTTTTACTCGCTATCCAGAACCAGGAAAGACGAAAACTCGGTTAATCCCAGCTTTGGGAGAAGTAGGTGCGGCGAAACTACAGCGCCAGATGACTGAATATACATTGTCTCTAGTGGAAGCGATACCTCGTCTCTCTACAGAAGTACGATTTGCAGGTGGCGATAAGCAATTAATGCGCGATTGGTTAGGGTCGGAGTTAATGTACCAAGAACAAGGTGAAGGAGAGTTAGGAGTGCGAATGGCGCGATCGCTATCCTCTGCTTTCCAATCTCATGCTACACAAGTAATTATCATTGGTACAGATTGTCCTAGCTTAAATGCCGAAATACTCACCACAGCCTTTCACCAGCTACAACAACACGACCTAGTACTAGGTCCTGCACTTGACGGCGGTTATTACTTAATTGGGTTACAGCAATTCATCCCAGAATTGTTTATCAACATTAACTGGGGAACAGATCAAGTATTGGCGCAAACAGTCAAGATTGCTCAATATCTCGACTTATCAGTATTTTACTTGTCAAAACTAGCCGATATTGATCGCCCAGAAGACCTAGCGATGTTAGATTCTCGATTCGATATCTCCGATTACATTGTGTAGTAGAAAAGTGAGTGCTGAAAGCTATGATGCAACAAATACAATTAAGAGGCGTGTTATGAGAGCAATTGTCATTATTTGGAAAAATCCCAGGAATGTAACTTTGAAAAGTCTTTGAGTAATAGTTTCTGGGTATGTTCATGAATAAGAGAAAGTTCAGACGGCTATTGTTGGGTGAATTCTCAGCTAGGAGGATTGTGCATTCTATTATCTTTATCTATACAGTCGTTTGCATCTATGCTTATTTTTTTACAGACAATATATTGTTTCAGCCTCAGCCACCCAGCTATCACGATACCAGTGAGTTTCTCAAATTGAAAACGACTGATGGTATGCAGATTACGGCTGCTTATCTCCCAAATCCTCAAGCTACCTATACTATTCTCTACAGCCACGGTAATGCGGAAGACTTAGGAGATATAGTTCCAGTTTTGCAAAGCATCCGCGAAATTGGGTTTGCTGTCTTCGCTTACGACTATCACGGTTATGGCACCAGTCAAGGTAAGCCGAACGAAAGCAATGCTTATTTAGATATTAATGCTGCCTACGACTATTTAACACTGCAGTT
>JBBQRU010000126.1:0-15844 GCA_038214545.1 Cyanophyceae cyanobacterium
GCTCTTTAGCTCTTAGAATCGGCAGCAAATCTATCTAAGTATTAATCCGGTTTTCGTTGTAGCCAAAACCGAACTTTACTGAAGCTAGTTTTTAGCGTTAGCTTGTTTTTTACCTGACCTCACCAAATCGCGTTGCTCCCATCAGAGGATGCTTTTGAATTTTGTCTTCCAAAAGGCTTTGACAATTTTCCAGATGATGACTTCGACAAGAGACGAGATTTGTTTTTTAAGATGTATCGTACCTTTCGCAAGTTTGAGCGAGATAATTTAAATAGCAAGCGATTTAAGAAAAGCGAAGCAGAAACTAAAAAGCGATATCAGGATCAAACTACTCTTTCTGGCGATGGTGTTAGTCTAGAAACAGAAGATGGGGAAGTTTGCGTCATCTATAGCAAGATTAAAATGATTGAACAGGTACTGGAAGCCTATGATGAGTTTGCTATCAATTCAATCCAACGTAAAGTCAGACGAAATCAAGATATCGACTATTCCCAGATTCATAAATACTTAGATAGCGCTATTTATCTAGATAAAGATATAATTTATGTTGAGGCGATGGATTTACCGTCCCCGACAATACGCTATGAAAGTACTGATATAGTCAATTTGTATTGTTATATATTGGACGAAATTGCACAGCAGTTAGATGGTGATGTACCAGATAATATTAAAAGTCATGTTCAGGAAATTAAATTTTTATCTCAACGTTTTAAAGATGATTACCTAACTAGCAACCAATCTATTTTCGCTAAAGATACTTTTATAGAAACCATTAATATATTAAAAGAGACTTTTGACAATATAGATAATAATACTTACTACAAAGACTCCGATTATTGGTTACTTTACGAAGCAATTGAGACATTTTTATATGGTGAGATAAACCCTAATAAAAATGATGGTAACTACTGGGGCATTAAAGGTTTTTCGCTAGTCTGGGAAGACATGTGCCAAACTTACTTTTTTAAACAACATCGCAATCAAATTTGCTACGCAGATACTGATGTAATTTTAAAAGACCACAAAAATAAGCACAGAGAAGAAAAAGATGATAATAGAGTTGGAAATCATGAAATTATGTCAGATAGATGGATTTACTCCATTGAATTAGATCCTAATAAAAAACCAGGGAAAGCTAGCATAGAGAAAATCAGATGGCATGAACTACTTTGTATTGAGTTTAATGTAACACCTAGAGTTGCCGTGATTTATGCAAATAGTAAATACGAAGAAAACCCTCTAAGAGAGACAAATAAAGTAATGTCACGTTTTCTACGTCCAGATTTGATTTTAAAGCACCAATTGGGTAATAAATTATCTTTAAATATAATAGATTATAAATACGTAGATCTGATTTTTTTCATAAATACAAGCAGGAAAAATAATAGCGATATTATTAAACAACTTACATATGAATTAGCTCTTCAAAAAGATCATGAGGTCTCAGAGAATAATTTTTATATTCCTTATTATTATGAAGCAGATCCATCTCCTAACTCCTTGGGGGAAATTGAACCAACAATAAATCTTAAAGGTATTAAAATATTTAAAGCAAACTTTTACTTGATCCAAAATATATATTTAGAGGATAATTTATGAGTCAAGAGATAGATGTTTTTTCAGTATATTCAGAAAAGAAAGGTTTTCAGAGGAAATTTGTTCCTTTAGTATGCTTCAAAAATCAGCAACAGAAAGAAGTGGCTGAAAAATATATTTTAGAGCAAGTGGAAAAGTTTTTTCAAAAACTTAGAAAAAAAGATAATAACATTGTTTCTGAAATTCCAGTCTCTTATAAAAAAACAATTACAGATATAGATTTTGAGCAAGAACCCGATAATAAATATTTTTATGAAAATCTCTTTTATGACTTGGGCGAACGTCTGCCAAATGGAGAACTAAAAGAAAATATAAAATGGTGTATTACTTTTGACCGTACATTAGCTCCAATCGAGCTTAAATATACTCAAAAAACAGGATTTGAAAACAAACCTAAAAAGAATGATTTACTTTCTATTCGGCAATTTGGCACTATAGATGTCAACGGAAAGCCTTTTTTCTACTATATTTACTTTACAATGCAAGAAATTCTGGATGAAATAAAAAAGTATAAATAAATGTATCGCTATGCACAATAAAACTTTAGCGAGTTAATTTAAACTTAAGTTTGTAAATAATAACGCTCAAACTTGGCTTTATCTACTCCTGTCTACAGAACCGTATAAAAAAATTATTGAGGGCATTTATATCGCTACCCCAAAAGCTATAATATTGCTCAAATATAAACGCTCATCTTTCGCAAAATTATTTATAACTTTATTCAATGCGTTTTCTCTAATTAAATCATTTCTCATTTTCCACCTCTTCTGCTCCCATATATTTTTAATTTAAACCCATATTTTAAACGTCTGAACTAGACAATTATTTAACTGTTGTAGTTGATTAATCCCTAATTTGCCCAGCCGTCGGGTGATAAGATTGCGGTCTATAGTTACAATTCGGGAGACAATAACTTTCGAGCTAACTTTTAAACCTGTAGCTGCAAAATTTACATCTGAATCTTCAATCAAGAATTCTTCAGGCTTCAAGTTGGTGATATTTTGAGATGAGATAAAACAGATGGTGACATCATTGCTACCTGTTGCACTTGCCCAAAGTACAACAGCAGGACGTGATTTAGCTTGAGTTAAATTTGTAAATGGGAAAGGTGCTAAAACTATATCACCTTTTTTGAACGACATTACACAGGTTCTCCGTCTTCTAATGTATAAATATCTGGCTCATCATATAAAAAATCAAAAGAACCTCCAATTTGAGCAATATTTATTAACTCTTGGGTGGATGGTTCTGAGTCTTCAAAAAATAACTCTTGCTCTAGTAATTTACGTTCTTCTTGAGAAAGAGAACGAATAATTTGGACTAAAGTAGTTACTAGTTGAGTGTTAATATTTGGTTTTGATATGCTGCTATTACTCATATAAGCACCTCTTTTTTGGCTTATAGCCATAAACAAAATCTCCTACAGATGGTTTAATACTCACCTATAGGAGAAATTGTACAACTTGATTATGTCCCGAAACAACCCCGGAAACGAGGCTATAAACTTATTCCACTGTTACAGACTTTGCCAAATTTCTCGGCTGGTCAACATCCAAACCGCGACGGGCGGCGATGTGGTAAGCCAATAATTGTAAAGGAATGACTGTGAGAATCGGTGAGAGTAACTCATCCACAAGAGGGACAGGAATCACATCGTTGAATGTATCCGTTGCCTCACTACCATTAGCTGGGGTGACGCCGATGAGTCGCGAATCGCGAGCTTTGGCTTCTTGAGCGTTGGAAATGACTTTTTCGTAGACACTTCCCGGCATTGCGATCGCTACCACCGGAACTTTTACATCCAACAAAGCAATCGGACCATGTTTCATTTCCCCAGCCGGATAAGCTTCCGCATGGATATAACTGATTTCCTTGAGTTTGAGTGCGCCTTCTAAAGCGATCGGGAAATTAATCCCCCGACCGATAAAGATAAAATCCTGTGTTTCCGCAAATTCGTGAACTAGTTGCTCAATATAACGTTCTTGACTTTCTAATATCAGTTCAATTTCCGCCGGTAGCTGCTGTAAACCTGTGAGAATTTCTTCTAATCTCTCAGGAGTCACACTCTGACGGCGATGAGCCAAATCTAACGCCAAGGCATAAAATGCCATTAATTGAGCCACAAAAGTCTTCGTCGCCGCCACCCCAATTTCCATGCCGGCGTGAGTATCAATTAAATTAGGCACCATCTGACCCAAAGTGCTCTCAGGACGGTTGGTAATTCCCAACAATCGCGATTGAAACTTAGGAGCCAGACCAACTCGACGTTCTTTTTCCATCGACAAAGCAGCTAAGGTATCAGCAGTTTCACCCGATTGAGTCACACCAATCGCCAGGGTATTCGGCGTCAGCGGTGACGGTGCATAGCGGAACTCTGAGGCATATTGTACAGATGTCGGGATACCGGCAACCTGTTCTAGTAAGTATTTACCGATTAGCGCTGAGTGCCAACTACTACCGCAAGCGACAATTTGAATTTGCTCTAAATCTGTGTACAGTTCTGCAGGTAAACCTAGCTTAATAGGAGATAACGACGGCTCAGATGCACGCCAATGACTATCAAAGTATGCTTCTAAACAAGCCCTGACCACACCCGGTTGCTCGTAGATTTCCTTGAGCATGAAGTGCTTGAATCCCTGCTTTTCCACCATGATGGGATTCCAGTTGAGGGTGCGGGGTTGTTTTTTCAACCTGTGACCATCAAAGTTGTAAACTTCCACGCCTAATGGTGTCAGGCGGGCGATTTCGCCATTCTCCAAAGGTAGCACTGCACGGGTGTAGGCGATGATCGCGGGAGTATCTGAGGCGCAGAAAAACTCACCTTGACCAAAACCAATCACGATCGGTGCTTGTTGGCGGACAACAATTATTTCATCGGGGTAGTCAGCGGAAATCAACGCGATCGCAAAGGCTCCCTCCAGTCTCTTCACAGTTTGGCGAACTGCGTCTAAAAGGGGATTAGCTGAGGCGCTATCTGGCGGAGCATCCTTTAAAAATTGGGAGACGAGGTGAGGGATAACCTCAACATCAGTATCCGACCGAAATTCGTGTCCAATGTGTTTAAGTTCTTCGCGTAAGTCGCGGTAGTTCTCAATAATACCGTTGACCACCACCGCTATTCGCAATGACGTATCCATGTGCGGATGAGCATTATACTCTTCTGGCTTACCATGAGTTGCCCAACGAGTATGCCCAATGCCAATTTGAGAGGGATTTACGATTTGTTGTAGTTTCGAGCGTAGGTTTGTGAGCTTGCCCTTGGCGCGAACGTTTTGGACTTCACCTTCCCAAACTGTGGCGATTCCAGCGGAATCGTAGCCCCGATACTCTAGTTTTTCTAGTCCAGCCAGCAAAATTTCTGTCGCTGCTTGAGTGCCGATATAACCAACGATGCCGCACATTGAGCACACCACTCCATAGTTACTTACACGGAGATTAATATCTGGAATTAGCCCAGATGTCAACGATCCTTATTGTTGTTAGCACATTTTGGCAGATTTTGGCACAAAAAAGGAGTGGAGATTAAGGATAGCCTAAAGTTAAAACCCTAGGTTATCCTTATTTTCCACTCCCCTGATGAGCGATCGCTGTCTTAGTAAGCCAGACCCATACTACGAGTCGTTTCAGCACCGAGGTAAACCCGAATGCTTAAGAAGTCGGTAGGACAAGCAGTTTCACAGCGCTTGCAACCCACACAGTCTTCTGTGCGAGGTGAAGAGGCGATTTGTGCGGCTTTGCAGCCATCCCAAGGAACCATTTCCAGAACGTCTGTGGGGCAAGCCCGGACGCATTGGGTGCAACCGATACAAGTGTCGTAGATTTTGACGGTATGAGACATAAATAAAGCTCCCTTCCGAGTGATCTTCTCTGCGAAAGAAATGGAATCAACGCACAGTTTACCTCAGCACCTATGCTGGGTTGAGAAAAAGGCAGCAGAACTTCAAACATCGTAATAAGCCAGAATTACCAATCGGGTTAAACGAGGGCAAATATTGGGTATTTACGCCGCTCTCGATCCGGTTTACCCTACCAAGTCCAGGAGCAAGGATTGTAATTATATAGAGGTGTGAATCAAAAGTCAATTTTCCCAACAAGGAACACTATTTATGGCACTCATTCGTTGTTGCGATTTCCATACTAGGAGCGAGGGCGAGCGCAACATAGTTAGTTTATGGTGAGTCAGGGCGGTAGCAAAGGCATAATGTAGTTAGCTTTACATATGAACATAACTTATGGAACCAGCTTCTCTACCGACAGAGATTATTCTGACGCAGTCTAGTCAGAACCTGGGCAATGTCAAATTAGATTGGACACCGCAACCAGGTAACTACCTCGATTTTGAAGGTAAAACTTATGCCGTTTTAGAACGTCGCCACCGATATCAGTTCAAAGCGGGACGTTATCACTTGCACAAAATCGCGATTTACGTCCAGTCAGCGAACCGTCCCACCGAGAAAAGCTTTATTCACGGGCGCTGGGTCATTGGCGATGCGAGTTGCCGTTACAATGCACACTCAGAGATGATCCGCTGTGCCGTTAACCCAGACGGGCCATGTAATGGCTGTCGGTCTTATGATGTAGGCTGAGTTGAGGATTCAATACAAGAGCACTTCTCCCACAGCTAATCTTGTGCCATTAGCAAAATCTGAACCTGATTGCGGGCGTTTACCTGCTAGTTGCACTTGTTGTAGCAATAATAATCCCGCCCCGGTTTGGATAATCGGTCCGAGATTCTTGGCAATGCTGACTACTTCTCCTGGAGAATGAGATATTGACAAATTAGACAAACTCTGGTTTATTTCAATTAAGTTCGCTGGCATGTCAGTCCAAAAATCGGGGTCTAGAGGAGCAGTGCTAGTGATCTTTAACGCTTGGGTACGAAAATTGGTGGTGCAATTGGGGAAAAAGCCTCTCACTTGATTGTGGAGTGCGATCGCGCTCTTCTGCCAATCCAACTGGTAATCTGGTTTTTTAATCAATGGCGCATAAGTGGCATTAGCGTCATCTTGAGGAATGGGTTGAATTTCTTGATGTTCTAGTTTCAAAAGAGTTTCCAAGAGCAACTGGGCACCAATAACCGCGAGTTTATCGGCTAAATCTTGAGCATTATCCCAAGGGTCAATCGCAGTAGTTGCCTTGAGCAGCATTGGACCAGTATCCATTCCGGCATCCATTAACATTGTGGTGATCCCCGTGGATGACTCGCCGTGATAAATACACCATTGAATGGGTGCTGCACCACGATATTTGGGCAAAACTGAGCCATGTACATTGATACAACCTAATCTCGGCATAGCCAAAATTTCGGGGGAAAGAATTTGTCCATAAGCAACAACAACAAACACATCGGCTTGAGCCTGCTGTAGTTGAGTTAAGACTTCAGTATCTTTTTTGACGCGTTCAGGTTGCCAAACTCGGAGTTGATGCGCCTCGGCGATGGTTTTCACAGGCGACGGTGTCAGTTGATTACCTCGTTCTCGACGTTTATCAGGTTGGGTGACAACGCCGAGGACAGTAAATGCTGGATCACCCAACAAGCTTAAAAGCGTGGACACGGCAAATTGAGGAGTACCAAAAAAAATGACTTTCATTTGCGAAGAGGAATTTTTAACGATTGAGAATTCATGTTTTATGTTTACACTGCTGAAACATGAGTGTCACACTAAGCAATAGTTCGGATTGTTCGCACTTTGCCAAACATTAGATTGTAGCAGCTAAAAATTCATCACAAATAAATATTTAGGATTAATCTTTATTCTTTTAAGTACGTGATAATACTTAAAGCCGTATACAAAATTTATACTTAAATTTATTTTCTATCGGGAAAAATTTCCCAGATATCAAGAATACATAACACCAGCATTAATTTGAATGGTAAGTGCTGACTGTGTTCTTGTTGGCGGTAGGGTGTGGGATATATGGGAAATCGTGCTCCACCCTAGCCGCTACAAGTCCCTTCATTTTCGCCGTACTGTTCTCTACACCCCACCCACCACACCCCACACCCCACACCCTTTTCTCCGTCAGTGGTGATTTCCCGCAAAGAGCGATTAAATTACTTTTAGCATCCTAGGCAAAAAGACTGAATGATACATTTGTTTACTTATTTTTCTCACGCAGTTTGGGGAAATATATTGTATTATTAGCAACAATGGTGTGAGGGCAAAAGCCAATACTCGTTTCAACTTTATTCATAAAATAGTGATATTTTTGCTTAATCCCGCAAAGGAGAAAAAAGAATGTGGAGCTTGATACAAATTTTTTGAGAAAATATTGAAAATTTCATCAAATCTGCTAGTTTATACATATTGCAATTGCTATACATATAAAGGAAGAGTGCTCCATTTTCCCGGAGGCGTTGCTCCTCACACCGCAATTCCTCTTTAGAGACCCCACCCATGCTCAACCTCCTTCTGCTCTCAGGATGGTTTCGCCCAAAACCATGCCTAAAACTCCTGATTGTTTTAATTTTGAGCGCTCCTCTCGCGAGCGCTATGGCTCAGCCTACCTTGGCTGAATCAATAAATGTTGCTAAAGTTACATCACCTATAGCAGAATCCGCAACAGAAACAACGAGTCAAGCTTCTCATCTGACCTTGGCAGAGTCGTTACATGTATCGGATAAAACGCTTAAAGTAGAAGAAAAATCAGCAATAATCCCTAGAGACTGTCGAGCCAGCTTAGTTGCGGCTTTAACCGTGGCTCACGAGCCAGTGGTAAAGGCAGCAATTCAACCTACCAGCCAGGGAAATACTCAATCTGCTTTGGCTAAGTTATTAGGAAAAGCGGATGTGGTTGTACCGGCGATCGTTCCCGCAATACCATCAGCGAGCGTGGATATTCCTCAGGCAATGAATTCATTAGCACCAGCTAATATCATCGCCGCGAAAACAGAATCGTCACCATTACCAGTACAATTACCAGCTTCTAGCGAAGGTACTCCGACTGAACAAACACAGAACGATCCCTTAGGTAGTCCGCATCCTATCCCTTGGAATTGGATCACGGGGACTCATGAGAAAGTCACAGCTGAAGGTAAAAGTGGCATCCGCTATTATCGCAGTCAGTCTCTAGTTTCTCCCGATGGTCATTTTGCTGTTTACAGCCGGGTGCAAATGGACGTGCAACCCGAACTCCCTAAAAGCCGGGTTAGCAGTATCATGTTTTTAGAGAATCTGCAATCAGGACAATTGCAGGTGCTGAATACGAACTCTCAGTCATTCTACAATCGCCATGTGAACGAAGAAGATATCAATGCACCAGGCGGAATGTCGGTATTGATTCCTGTGAGTTGGTCTGAGAATGGCGAGCGTTTATTATCACGCCAGTTGGAAGGTTTATTAAGTACCTCTGACGCTACAGATTCCGCTGTAATTTGGGAACGGACAAAAAATCGCACTACTACCGTTGCTCCTTCCCATGAAGTATATAACCATGAAATTGCCGTGTTGCTGGGTTGGAGTAAAGCCGATCCCGACCAAGTTCTGTTCCGCGCGGGTAATCTTGGTGACGAACGTTGGCCAATATTTTCAGTCGCTACCGGCGATGGCGACACAATAGCTGCTACTAAAGTAGATCAGCCGATTGTGTTCGGTCAGGAGATTAAGCAGATTTGGACAGGACCACAAGTCGCTTATAGATAGTTAAATAAAAGTTGTGAATGATGAGTTGTGAGATCCTTGAGAACTCATGACTCAATTTTTTTAGCTATTTGGCTAAATTTAAGTTCTGATTCAGCCACGCTACAGCACTCTCAACATCTGCAACTTGTTCTCCCGGTGGTAAAACTTGTCGTTGCACCATGACAATCGGTATCCCTAGTTCTCGTGCCGCGATAATCTTGGGGTAAGTTGCCTCTCCGCCACTGTTTTTACTGACGATCGCTTCAATCTGGTAATCTCGAAGTAATTTCCGTTCACTTGCCAAACTAAAAGGTCCGCGATCGAGTAGCAGTTGTCCGCTGGGAATTGCCACATCAGGCGGATCGATCGCTCGCATCAAAAACCAAGTCTCTGTCAATGTCGCAAATGGGGCAAGTTGCTGTCTACCAATCGTGAGAAACACGCGCTTTGCTGTAACAGGAATCGCCTTCACGGCAGCTTCGACACTCTCAACTTCAATCCACTCATCACCCGCCATTTTCGTCCACGCCGGACGCACCAGCATCAAATAAGGAACATCCACCTCCATCGCCGCTGTAGCCGCATTCCACGACATTTGCGCGGCAAAAGGATGAGTGGCATCAATGAGTAAATTAATACGCTGCTCGCGGAGATATACTGCCAATCCGCTGCCACCACCAAAGCCACCGACGCGTACATTTCCCATAGGAGTTACTGGTTGACGAGTTCTTCCAGCTAAAGAGGTGATTGCCTCAACACCCGGAATTATCGAGACTTTAGCAGCTAACTCGGCTGCATCACCTGTTCCACCAAGAATTAAGACTCGTCTCATTTCTGTGCTCATTGATTTATCTTTATGATTCGTCTGGTGCTGGCTGAGGAGCAAACTATTATCTGTCAAGGATTGCGACGACTTCTGAACTCCCATTGTGATTTGCGATGCTTGTTAGTTTATTGACTCCCGCTCCTTGAGCAACCGATGGGTGGCATGATGATCGATCATATAATCAGAGTACCGACAAACTATTAGCTGCAAGAAGAGTGGAGGTCTTATGACTGTCGCCGTCGCCAAAGAAACCCATCTCCTTCCACTGGACATCAGCACCCTCAATTTCACCGCCGAACAGTTCAAGCAATTGTGTGCAGCTAACCCAGAGCGATCGCTAGAGTTAACAGCAAACGGAGAACTAATCGTTATGCCACCAGTCGGCGGAGAAAGTGGGAGAGGGGAGTTTAAATTAGGCGGTCAACTGTTTACTTGGAATGAGGCAACAGAATTGGGTGAAGCTTTTAGCTCCTCAACTATTTTTATTCTGCCTGATGGCAGTCAGAGATCTCCTGATGTGGCTTGGGTCGAACGTTCTAGATGGGAAGCTTTGACCAAAGAAGAACGCAAGAAATTTCCCCCATTGGCACCAGATTTTGTCATTGAGTTGAGATCTGAAACCGACCGCTTACCGCCGCTTCAGTCTAAAATGCTAGAGTATCGCGACAATGGGGTGCGGCTGGGATGGCTGATTAATCCCGCTCAGAAGCAGGTAGAAATTTATCGGCTAGGACGGGAAGTGGAAGTTCTTCAATCTCCAACAACTCTTAGCGGTGAAGATATATTGCCTGGATTCGTACTGAATTTGGCAAAGATCTGGTGATATCGAAACTGCCGTTCGGACTGCGATCGCATTTATCTTAGCTGCTGTAAAAAAATCACCACTTTAATTGTGAATTGATTAATTTGCAAGTTTTGAGATGCCTTACAAAAATGGTAAAGTCGAATATATGTGGAGGTAGTAACTTATGACCCAAGCCCAAGCACAAATACATGAGAACCAAGCAAAATTATATACCTTTGATGAGTTTATCGAATGGTATCCAGAAAACTCAGAATTCCGGTATGAATTGCATGATGGAGTAATTATTGAGATGCCTAAACCTAAAGGGAAGCATTCAAATTTAACGGGTTCTCTTATTGAAAAAATACTTATAACTATTAGAGAGATGGGTAGCGGTGACATTTGGACAATACCCAGAGAATCGATTGTTAAACCGTACCGCGACAAGTCTGGATACGAACCGGACATTATTGTTTTAAATAAAGAAACTATCAGTACTGAAACGCGCTGGGAAACTGAGTCAATTATTCAAAAAGCGACTTCTGTCAAATTAATAGTCGAAGTAGTTTCAACCAACTGGCAAGATGACTACTACGATAAACTTCGTGATTATGAAGGTATGAGTATTCTTGAGTACTGGATTGTTGATTATGCTGCGTTGGGTGGACGTGATTTTATCGGCTATCCGAAACAAAGCACTATCTTTGTGTATGAGCTAATTGATGGGGAATATGTAAAAACAATGTTTCGAGGCAATGACTTAATCAAATCCCCTACCTTCTCTCAATTAAACCTCACCGCCCAACAGATTTTTGATTTAGCTTTGTAAATCGGAATTGTCGAAGCGTTGTCCGTGGAATAGTGAAGACAGATGCCGCTGATCGTGTTATGTGATAGCATAGCAAGGATGAACCCGGAAAAACAGATGGACTGGAAGCTTAACGAAGCCCAACAGAAACTCCCAGAGGTAATTGATGCGATGGCAAATGAACCTCAATTAATCTTTGATCGGGACAAATTAGTTGCTGTGCTCGTAGAACCTAAACTTTTCCAAGAGTTTCTGGCTTGGCATCAGCAACAAAAAACCTCTTCCCTCGCAAATGCTTTTACAGAGTTACGTCAAATTTGTGCAGAAGAAAATTATATTTTAGAGATTCCGGCTTAGCCTGAAACTTTCTGGCGAGAGTGATTTTTTTCGGGGGAGATGGCGATCGCGAGTCTATACCTGTCACTCCTCACTGAACCAGCATATCTTTTGGTTACTTGCCCCGCTTATCTCCCCAAGAAATCACTATGTTTTTTTGGTTGTCTAAATGCCGATTTGAGTAACCTTGATGTGCAAATCTCTCTCTTTGCAGTCGCTTCCGCTTTTTCAACTAGCTTTAAATAATTTTTGATTCTCAACTGTATATGTTAGTATCTTTAATTTTTCGCTATCGATTAGAGTGTAATCAGGTGATTTTTGGAATCTTATCTGATGTAATTCATAGAATCATGTGTTTTCTAGTCTGATAAATGGAAAAAAATGTGACACAAATTTTGCTCAATTTTGACTAAAAATGCACTAAATTCTTTCTAAGTGCTATAACTGTGAGAATAGCTACCGTATTTTACTTAAACGTAAAACTAAAGCGGTGCTATGTAGATGTTTGTAAATACAACATGCTAAAAAAACGATGGTGAGAAATAAGAGACGCTGTGTTGTCATTAGCAGCCTGAGAGCGGCTTAAATTCCTATGATGTATAAGTTTCAAAAATATAATCGCAATAATTGAGAGGTAATTACAAGTACTCACAAGATTTTAATGGAACCCCTGCTGTATGAAGGTTTCAGCTATATAATGGCAAATCATGACAGCTTATATGACACTTTTGGCGAAATATTGCTTAATACCCGAACCTCTTGAAAAATCGATATTAAAAAGTCAGGAAATTCCACTTTGCTCTATTCAAGCAACGAGTTAATCAGTATTTCAGACGGTAAAAAATATTTGTCAACAGTATATTGATTACTTTTACTCATAATCTTGGTTTATATTCCAATGCTACTAACACATCAATTAAGAAAATAATCTATTTTTTTTTATAAAGACATGATATCTACAATTAAAGAACACTTTCAACGCACTAATGATCTGGCGAAAGCACTTACTCAGTCGGATATTTATAATTGGTTAGTAACTAAGGGTTATTTTCCTGAATCTTATGTACTACCACCATGTTTTGTTGTAACTAAATATCCAGAGTTTGGTAAGGTTTACTTTCAACATAAACACAATAAATTTCATCCAAAATGTTCTGAATTTCAACAAGTACACTTTCCAAAGACTGAGTTAACAGACAGAACATTTGGAATCATTGATCCTGAAATTCATGCAGACATTGCATTTACGATTGCTAAGAATTGGGAGGATATAATTATGTGTCTTTTCCATAAAGATAATAAGGTTTATTCTTACAGTTTTCCTATTCCTGTAGATCGTAAAAAAATAGGAGTAATTGGTGGACTTAGAAGTGGAAGAATGATATATGAGTTTATTGAAATGGCTGAGAATGATGTAGCATCTATTGCATTCCAATACAAATATTTACTCAAAACTGATATCAAAAATTTTTATCCATCTATCTACACACATAGTATTCCTTGGGCATTACATGGCAAAGATTTTATTAGACAACGAGATAACAGACAAAACTATGATTTTATTGGAAATCGTTTAGACAAACTATTTCAAAATGCCAATGATGGTTGTACAAATGGAATACCAATTGGTCCTGTAGTATCAGATATAATCTCTGAAATTGTTCTCTCAGGAGTAGATAGAGAGTTATCAAAATCACTTAAAGATGATGTGATAGTAGTTAGGTTTAAAGATGATTATCGTATTCTTGCAAAGAGTGAAGCTGTAGGTTGTTCAGTCATAAAGTCTCTTCAAGCAGCTTTAAAAAATTATCGTCTTGAACTGAATGATGGGAAGACTGAAATTCATCGTCTACCAAATGGTCTGTTCAGGAATTGGGTATCAGAGTATTATGCTGTAAATCCCCAACCCAAGGCATATTACGAATTTAAGCGTTTCAAGGAAGTATATTTATCAGTTATTAAAATTGATAAAAATAATCCTGGCTGCGGAGTTATTGATAGGTTTTTAGCAGATGTTATAACTAAGAAGTACAAAATCCGCATTAAGAACACAGATAAAAAGTCACTTACCAAAGTTATAAGTTTACTACTTATGCTTGCAGATGTACGGATAAAATCATTTCCCAAAGTTTTAGCTATTATAGAAGCTATTCTAAAGTCTTCTTTTGGTTCAAAGCATGTAGATTCAATAATCGAGCATCTCGAAGAATTTCTAAAATATCTAAGCTTGCAAGAAATGGATAATAGATACTTAATCTCTTGGATTGTTTATTTCATTCGAGCAAATGATCTTGAGGATAAACTTAAGAGTCCCTATAGCTTTAGTGATCCAATAGTATGTGCAGTACACAAAAGTGAATTCACAGTATTTGATTTATGTAAAGATTTCAAAGTGTTCTCTGATGTAAAAATAGTTGCAAATGATGTGAAAATGCTAGAACATCTTGATGTTTTTAAACCGCAGTAATAAGTCTATATTTTTCTGAAAGTAAAATGGTCAATCAAGTTTTTAAGGAAGATATGATGCGTGAATCAGTAATGTATCAGGACAGGAATCCCCGCTAGTGCTGCCATTTATAACCAAGGTAAAAAAAAATGGAACTTTTCAAGCGCTTAACTCTTAGCAACAGTCTTTCCCCGCTCCTCCTTGAGTATTTGAGTATTAAAGAGTAAATTACTCATATGAATGTTTGAGTATTTTTTTGCTCTAACTCAAAGCTTTCTGCGGTTGCTGTGCGGTACCAATAATGCTTTGATAATTTGAGTAAATACTCAAATTAAGCTCAAAACAACATCAGTTGAAATGGGAAGGTAACTTTACTCTAAACTTGCTGAGAATGGAGCTTTATTGTTACAACAAGGATAATACTACAATTTAATTAGAGAGAAATTATGAACATCCAACTAAAACCCGAACACGAGCAATTTATTCAAGCTCAAATTGCTACAGGTAAATATGCAAAACCTGAGGAAGTAGTTGACATAGCATTTCGACTCCTAGAAAAGTTAAATTCTGAATATGCCCAATGGATAGAAGAAACCCGTCAAAAAGTTGATGTCGCTATTGCGGAACTTGAACGGGGGGAAGGTTTGGATGGTGAGACTGTAGTCATTGAAATACTCGAAAGATTCCGTCATGCGCGTGAGGTGCAGGAGTGAGTATATATAAAATTACACCATCGGCAAGTAGGGACTTAAATCAAATTGCTGATTACTTTCTGCCACGAAACCTTGAACAAGGAGAAAAACTATTTAGAGATTTCAATAAGAAGTGCAAAAATTTGGCGAATTTTCCGAATATTGGGCGCAGTTATGCTCATGTCAGACCTTCATTGCGTGGCGTGCCACTTAATGGATATATAATTTTTTACCAGCTAATTGATGATGGTATTGAAATTTTACGAGTAGTTAGCGGTCGTCAAGATTTAGAATCGTTATTTAATTCTGAAGATGAATGAAGCCAGGAAGTTTTGAGTATGGCGATGTTGTTGTTACAGTAGGTGCCGATAAAAAACCCCTTTCAGATTGACCGGGAAAGCAGTTGTTTTTGGGAACGCGTGTAGACTACACCTTCTGTTAACGAGCCAAATACAACCCACTACTGTCATTTAGTCGAGTGTGGGCGTCAATTTACTGAATCACCTTATACGCTGCCAATCTAAGAATGCTGCGACTCAATTACTCCTTCAGCTTCATTCACCATTGTTCGCAACCGTTCCAACATCTCTGGTGCAACTTGCTGCCATAAGCCGCGCTGGTTGGCTTCCAAGAGACGTTCTGACATATCGCGCAATGCCCAAGGGTTACTTTTTTGAATAAAATCTTGCACCTCTGGATCGAAAAGATATGCCTCAGCCACGCCTTCATACATG
>JBBQRU010000127.1:0-15529 GCA_038214545.1 Cyanophyceae cyanobacterium
TGCCAACTAGAACACCGCAACTCTTCAGTTTCCCTAGCAGCCGACAACCAAGCATTCCAACGACACAAAGCATCAATATCGCCAATCACCACCGACCGATAAGCGCGTACCATCACCGCCGCATCCAAGCGAATCGCCCCATAACGCAATTCTGGCTCTAACCATAGCCTCAACTCTTGCCCATTACCAATAATGCCACCATCAACCAAACTTTCCAACCCCTCAGAATAACTATATGCCCCCACAGGCAAACTCGGGCTAGCCAACTGCAAAAGTAACAAAAGCTGGTCAGGATGCATGGTGATGATGTCCATAAGCACCCATCTCCGGCTGAAAAGGTAAAATAGCCACTTCAACATCTAACCCAAGTTGTACCAACATCGCCTCTAAAACCGGGTCAGGAGACAAACGTAAATAAGTCGAAGTAATTTCCAAAGCCACATGACGATTCCCCAAATGGTAAGCCGCCCGTGCTAAATCCACCGCCGACCGGGGAACCACAGTTAAAACAGGTTCAGCCTTAGCCATAATCTGGACATTGACACTACAAGCCGCATCTTGGAGAATATCACCATCCCGTAACACCGTACCGCGCGGCAAACGCAACTCCACCACTTGTCCATCCACCTCAAAGCGATGACGACTGCGAGTGCGTTCCTCCGCAGTTAGTGCTAAAGTTAAGTTAATTACCGGATTTGCATTTAGATTGCGTTGCGTTAAAGTTAGCATATTTGTGTCTTTGCGTGAGCCTAATCCTCCTCCCAAGTTTGCAATTGCAAATAAACCAATACCAATGTCACTGCTAATAGTACAGTCGCCGCCGCTGCAGCGTAACCAAAATCAAATTGACCAAATGCTTCTTGGTAAATATAGTAAACCAGTAAATTGGTAGAATTCAATGGCCCTCCTTCTGTAATTACATAAACTTGTTCAAAACTGCGTAAAGTAAAAATTACGGTAGTGACTGTAGCAAATACTATAGTTGGTCGCAATCCAGGCAGAGTGATATACCAGAATTGTTGCCAGGGATTAGCACCATCAAGTTCTGCTGCTTCATAACGACTGGGAGGAATTGCTTGCAAGCCTGCGAGAAATACTACCATATTGAAGCCTAGTTGCTTCCAAATACTGACTAAAATCACTACTCCCATTGCCCAAAAGGGCTTTTCTAACCAAGCGATGGGGGCGATGTGAATTGTACCTAAAAGGGCGTTGACTGGTCCTTCAGTTTGAAACAGCCAGCGAAAGCCTAACCCAGCCGCCACAATAGAGACAATCGAGGGTAGAAAATAAGCGCTGCGGAATAATCCGCGTAAGGCAATGGTACGGTCTAACAGTACAGCTAGTGCGAGAGGAATTACTAAGCTGGGAATGACTGTTCCCAGGGTAAAATAAACCGTATTTTTGATAACTTGCCAAAAATCAGGATTGAGGGCTAAACGCCAGTAGTTTTTCAGACCCACCCAGTGAGTACCCACCAGGGTGAAATTGCCAGCCGTGAAACTGAGATAAAAAATATAAGCGATCGGTAAGAGGACAAATATTGTGAGTAAAATCAATGCTGGGGTCAAAAAGATCCAAGCAGCTAAAGCTTCATTATCCAATATTTGCTTAGGCGTGAAGCGGAAAGATGTCATAGCACTCGTAATATGATGTCTGCAAAGCTTATTGTTATTCTACTGATGTAATCCGCAAATTTTGCCCATGAGTCACACAGATGATACAGCCTGTTTAATTTCTCCCCCCATCAGAAACACATTTCTCCCCGAAACCCCCTTAAAATTAGGAATTCTCGCTTCAGGGAATGGAAGTAATTTTGTCGCCATTGCGGAAGCGATCGCCCAAAAGCAACTCAACGCCCAAATCGAAATATTAATTTACAATCAACCTGAGGCGAAAGTAGCAGCCCGCGCGACACTATTAAATATCCCCGCCATCTTGCTAAATCACCAAGATTATGCTAGGCGCGAAGAATTCGACGCCCAAATCGTCAAAATCCTACACCAACATCAAGTTGAATGGGTAATCATGGCAGGCTGGATGCGGTTAGTAACACCTGTATTAATTGATGCCTTTCCCAACCGAATCATCAATATCCACCCCAGCCTATTACCAAGCTTCAAAGGTATCCGAGCAATAGAACAAGCCTTAGCATCAGGAGTCAAAATTGCCGGTTGTACAGTCCACCTAGTCTGCTTAGAAATGGATAGCGGCGAAATCCTCATGCAAGCCGCCGTCCCAATTTTACCCAACGATACATCCGAAACCCTTCACGCCCGCATTCAAATTCAAGAACACCGGATTTTGCCACAAGCGATCGCATTAGCAAAACGCAGAGAGACGCAGAGGTAGCGCAGAGGAACGCAAAGAGGTTCTCCGCGTTACTCCGCGTTTCCTCCGCGTCCTCCGCGTTTCCTCTCCTTCCTCCGGTAGAGCAAAAACACCCCATAAGACAGAAGCCTCAAATAAGCAAATCAGCAACAATTAATACACTGAGGGTTTGTAATCACACATTGCTGAAAAAAAGGCACTTTTATGTTTAATGTTGGCGATTATGTGTTCCATTCTAAGACTGGTCGCTTTGGTAAAGTAATTGGTTTCGGTCATGAGATGCTGGATCGGGTTTACGAAACAACGTTGCAGGTCTTAGTGGTAGATTCTCGAAGTGGTTATAGAACTAGCCTGGTGGAAGAAGATTTACATTCGGAATGGGTGAGTTCGAGTTTGGGGCAAACTGCTTCGTTATCACAAGCTAAAGAAAAATTCACAATGCCGGAACAGACAGGTTTTGAGCCTAGTGATATTTCTTATTACGCTGCTTGATTGTGTTTTAAATAAAAATAGATCTGGGGTGTATTTACTTACCACTCGCCTCAATTGTACACTCCGTCTATTCAATCCAGTGACATACTTGCAATGACAGGGGTTGGCTTTAACTTGTTGTTTTTTATTCTTGACAAGCACTGGATAATCTCCTAGTGTAATGAATTTAAGAAGCAAATAACAATGAAAAAGCTCATACCTTTGATGCTGGGTGTTGTACTTATTGGCAGCACTGTTGCTTGTAACAAGCCTAGCGATAAGGCTAATATCACTGCGAGTAATCCCAAGACCTCCCAAGCCATACCAGCAGGAACTAATGTTGATGGTGTCTTACAGGAAGATTTATCTACTGGTAAAAACTTGAATAATCAGCGCTTCACTTTAAAAGTCAAAGGATCGGCTTTGAAAGATGCTCAAATACAAGGGCATTTAGAGGATGTGATTAAAGCGGCTAGAGGTAAGAAGGCGAGTTTGCATGTGGTACTTGACGATATTGTTTTGAAAGATGGTTCAACCTATCCAATTGATGCGACTTTAACTAACACTGAGGTAGAATCCAAGACTCAAGGTAAGTTTCTCCAGAATGCTGGTGTGGTTTTAGGCGGGGCTGTTGCTGGTCACTTTCTAGGTGATAAAGCAAAATTTAAGCATGGTGGTTTAGCTGGTGGTGCAGCTGCAGCGGCTTTTGTGTTATCTAGTCCTGGTGGTGAAGTCGTTTTGAAGAAAGGCACTGATCTCAAGTTAAAGCTCAAAACTCCTCTGGATATTACTCCGTAATTAGTCAATGTTCCTCGTTCTGGGATTTACAAAACGAGGAATTGCAATTCTTTACCTGAAAATAGCTGTAAGATTCAAAATACTTAGGTCGCTGTAGCTACACGAACCAAAATCACTGTCTGTAAGCTATTGCGCGAAATCATCGCCGGAATATTCCCATGCACAGCCTGTTCTAGCATCCCTTCACGACTCGCCCCCAAAATAATCACGTCAGTGCTATTTTGTTTGGCAAACTTCAGCAAAGCATCGGCAACGGAAAAAGCGTAAATTGGGTTAGTAGAAATGGACTTGCGGAGTTGTGATTCTAGGAAATCAGCCGCATGAGCTAATATTTTGAGATCAGTTGCTTGATCTGGAGGAAAAACCTGGCATAACTTTACCTCTGAGGTCGTATTCAGAGATATGAGTGCTGGGAGTATTTTCAGGGCTTGTTGAGCATTAGGTCCACCGGCTATGGGTATCAACCAGCGCTGGAAACGGCACTCGGCGTTGAGCTTAACTAGAATCACATCACAGGGGGCTTGGCGGACGATTGTATCCACAACCCGACTGAAGACTTTGCCAGGTGTGAGAGTACTACCTTTCCAACCCATTAGCACTAAGTTAATATGACGCTCTTTTAAAATGGCAAGAATCGGACTGGAGAGATCGTGAGCTACCCGGATCTGAGTATGAACGGGAACTCCCCATGCTTGAGCCTGACGCATTGCCTGACGCAGTAGCCTTTGAGCTGCAACCGTACTCACGGAGGCTTCTGCTGGAGATTGATGTGGTGGTACGACAATTATATGTAAGCATTCAATTTCGTAGTGGCGATCGCGGGCAATTGCCACAGCCATTTTAATTAAAGTCTCTGCTGTTTGAGGATGACTAACCAGTACCAAAATTCTGCCTTTTCCAGTTTCCGGAGACCGAGTCTGGTAAATTAGATGCGATGGCGCGGCTTGCGGTGTCAGCATTTCTTCGCCATTCAAATATGCCGCTTCCACCCGAATAATATCGCTGCGGGTGATAATACCAACCAAACGCCGTCCGGCAACAACAGGCAAGCTGTGCAGCTTGTAACGATCTAGTAAGTTTAATATATGAGCTAAAGTATCGTTAGGGGTAGTCCTGACAGGTTCTACAGTCATGATCTCGGTCACTAAGCGATCGCCCTCTAACCCGCGTTGAGAAAAGTTAGCCACATCTTTCTGACCAAGGAGACCTACCAACTTGCCATCTTCAACAATTACCGGAAAAGTCCGGTGAGAAGACTGCGAAAATCTCTGCAATGCCTCTTTCAAGCTTGTGACGCTAGAAATAGTTTCCACATTTGGTTGCATCACATCTGCTGCCGTTAATTCTATCCAAGGTCCTGACGATGAGTTTTTCGGAGATAGATGAATGCCCTTGAACTTCAACACAAGATCGTAGAGCGATCCTGATTCGACATTCTCCGCTGTCAGATAAGCAACCACTGAAACAATCATCAACGGCAACACGAGATTGAAATCTGTGGTCATTTCAAATACTACAATCACCGCCGTAATTGGAGCACGGGCTACCGCACAGAAGAAGGCTGCCATTCCCACCCGCGCATAAGTTGTTGGCAGACTTAGCCCTAACAAGCTGTGTTCCCAAGTGCCGATTAGATATCCCAAAGCAGCACCCAACACTAAGCTAGGCACCAATAAGCCACCGGGCGCACCTGAACCATAAGTCAGCAGAATCAGTACAAATTGGACGGCAAACACAATTGCTACGAACTGCCAATTTGCATCTCCAGTTAACAGTACTTGCCGAAGTCCGGCGTTATCCCGAAATACCAATGGCAGTGACGCTAGGGCAATACCAGCAACCAATCCAGCTAGTCCTATACGCCAAGGCAAAGCGATTTTCAAGCGCCGATAAAGGCTCAAACTAGTTAGAGTCCCCCGATTAAACAACACCCCAAGCAGCCCCGCCGTGATGCCCAGTAGCAGATAAAAGGGAATCTCTGATGCATTAAAGTTAGTATCAGGAGCTACTAAATGCAAATCCAAATCCAGACTGTGAGAACCCCAAACACGAGAAACAACTGCGGCGATAAAGGAGGCAAGGATCGCGCTGCCTAAAGTAATACCAGAAAAATCCTGTAGGAGTTCTTCTACCACAAACAATACTCCGGCGATCGGAGCATTAAATGCAGCTGCCAAGCCGGCACCGGCACCGGCGGCAATTAATTGATAGCGATGTTCCGGGGAAGTGGGAAACCAGCGACTGAGTTGATTAGCGAGGGCTGCGCCAATTTGGACAGTAGGTCCTTCACGTCCTAAAGGCATCCCGCATCCCAGTACCAAGGCGGCACTGATTAATTTCACTGCCGCGATTCGCAAATTCAACGGCATTGGCACTTCTGCCAGTACCGCCTTTACTTCCGACATCCCACTACCTGTCGCCGCCGGTGCAATTCGCTCAACTATTAACCCAGCAATAGATCCACCCACCAACCCAATTAGCGGTAAGACAATATAAGCCGGAAACATCTCTGCTGCATGTTGTCTCCACCCTCCCAACCAACTCACAGCCTGTCCTAGCAAGACCGCCGCCAGTCCAGAGATCAAACCAATCAGGCAAGCTTCAATCATAGCTAAGTGCTTTGGACGTAATATCCAATTACTAAAGCGCTTCCAACCCACTTGACCGATATGTGCCATGATCAAAACTCCGCCAGAGGAAATGGCGAGCGCGGCGATGAATTAATTGATACTTGTTGGGCTATACCTGTATGAGTATGTGGAGATTGCCAAGATATTTGGTGGTGATTAAACCAGATATCAACAACAGTACCAGCGGCAAATAACAGTAGCAACAGGTATAGCTGATCCCGTCCAAATTTGTCACTGGGGCGAGCGCTATCCTTACCAAAGTCAGAGCTTTGCCTCTCATCCTGGTAATATTTCATTTCGCCTCCTAGATAACGCTATTGATTTGCTCAAACAACCCTCAAGATTCATAGTAATTAATACTTAAGCTTAATGCATCAAACTTGAGAGGTAATCTCCGGTAGAAAAATAATGCACGGGGACTTATACTCCTCCGAAAAGTCATCACTTGGAGATTCAATCTTATCTGCTGCACAAAGACTGATCCCAACACAAGAAGAGCTTTTTGATGTTTAAGAGATCTTGTTTGCCCGTCAATCAAGCCAGAAATAAGCGATCGCACAGGTAATTACTGTCAATGGCAACCCAAACCGCAGATGTTCCCAAAAGGTTAATTGATACCCTTGTTTTCCTACCGCCTCCGCTACAATCAGATTTGCGACTGACCCTAACAGGGTTAAATTCCCGGCCAAGGTAGAACCTGCTGCTAAAAGTAGCCAGACTTGCTTGTCAGGATGCGGAATTAAATGGTGTAACAGTAATACTGCTGGCACATTGGAAACCAAATTTGAGAGCAGCACTGTCACACCTAAAATGCTCAGCGGTGTATGCACAAAGCCTGAAAACCAGTTGAGCACACCTAGCTTTTGCACACCTTCCGTGAGGATAAATAACCCAGAGAACATGACTAACAAATCCCAGTCTACTTTGTGTAAAAAGCGATCTGGTTTAACTCGTCTGGTAAGAAAGAGTAAGCTAGCAGCAATGAGTGTAGCTTGAGCGGTAGGAAAACCGAGTAAAAAAGCGATTAATAAAGCACAAGCGATCGCGACACTCTTAATCAGCAATGGCTTAAATAAACGATAACGTTCTGGTGGTGCCGAAAGGGAAGACTTAAGCGATCGCACTTCGGGATACAATGCCCATAATAATCCCAATTGCACCAACAGACTCACCAAGGCTATGGATGTCAGTGATTTGGCGAAATCTAAATAGCCGATTCCCGAGAAAGAGCCAATGAGAATATTTTGCGGATTACCGCTGATTGTCGCTACAGAACCGAGATTAGTTGCACCCGCTAATGCCAAAAGGTACGGAATCGGGTTGAGGCTTAATACTTGAGTTAAGTGCAAAACTAACGGCGTCATAATCAACGCGATCGTATCATTCAAAAACAGCGCTGAGAGGATACCACTACCAAAAGTCAACACCGCTAATAACCCAAAAGGACTATGAACATAGCGCATCAGATAATCTAACGACAGTTGAAAAAAACCCGCCGCCGATAAATTGGCGCTAATCACCATCATCCCAAACAAAAAAATCAGGGTTTTATAGTCAATAGCCGCCCATGCTGTTTTTAAGTCCAGCACCCCCAGCGCCATCAATAAAGACGCCCCTACCAAAGCGATTGTCGCCCGATTCATCCGTAGTCCTGGCATATAGCCTAGACCAATCCCGATGTAACTCAGCGCAATTACGAGATACCGCAGAATAGTCATTAGGTAACGCCGCGTGAATATTTCGATTGCAGTAGACGGATCGTAAACAGACTAGCTAGACCATAAAAAACGACCAAACCCAGCAAGGCAAAATCATTCCCCGGCCAAGCTAACCCCAGTCCCTCGCCCAACCAAAATGTGCCATAAGCCAGCAACATCACTCCAGCGCTCAATTTCAGTAATACATCTGGCACTTTGAGCAAATAACCATGTAATACAGCCACAATCCCGACTGTCAGCAGCAATGCTAAAATCGCTCCAGATAAAGCTTCAGTCCAAGCTGAGGAAGCTAAGCCTAAGGTAACGACGACAAGAGCAACTTCCAAAGTTTCAATTGCCGAACTTTTAGCCATAATCACGAAATTTACCCGACTAAAGCTTTGATGGTGATTCTCTAAAGTAATTCCTTCCGATTCCAACGGGTCATCAATCCAACCAGCGCGTTTTCCTTTGGCTTGGCGCAAAATTGACTTTTTATACCAACCCCAACCAAACCACAACAATACTAAACCGATCGCAATTTGCAACGGACGGATCGGAATATATTGCAATCCCGTACCAAAGATTGCCGATGCCAAACCAACCACAACTAGTCCAGCGAGTGTACCCGAAATAGCCTCTCGTTGGTAGCCAGAACGAGCGATCGCATAGGCAATGGCTGCTGTTTCAAAAAATTCCACACTTGCACCGCCTAACGCGGCGATAAAGATGCCTGCATTCATCTTGATGGTTTCCTCTACTTTTCTAGTCCATACTTACCAGCACTTGCCATCTGCCGCATCTTCACAAAGGACGCTTTTTAGTGGTAAAAGATTTTAGTTAGTGAGTTGCGAATTATTCGGCTGCGATCGCTTTGTGCGCTGTTGCGATCGCCAATTTGGGATACCTATTGCTCGTTGCACTGTCACCAAATATTGTCAACTTACGGGAATTGACTCATCTTATTGTCGTACACGAGTATTAATTTAATCAACGCTTTCAGTAATTTCTCTCAACGATTTTGAGCGCTTCTGGATTAAATTGAGATGATTTAGACGATTATTCTACCAATTGTTGATTGTCAGTGCTGGGTGCTAAGGAATGACAATTTAATAATACAAGCAAGGTATAGTAAAGAAATAATAGACCGTAAGCGGATTAAAATCCTACAGCGAGTAGCGCAAGTCCATTAAAATGGACTGAAATCTTTCTTCAGTCATCTGAAGACAGACTTTGGCTATGAGACTGCGGTTTGAACCGCAGGCGGTCTAAATAAGAACGAAATAGCCCTATTAAGTAGGCACCTAAGTTATTAAATTTTCATTCCTAACCAACTAGAAACGCATATTTCCGTGTCATCAGTCCGAATTGTGGAAATTCGGTTAGCTCACCATTTAAAAAAATGATTCCCAAAAAATATTTTACCATTCCGCGTTTACTGAGATGTTTTGTTCTGGCTGCTTTATCCCTGACAGCCGAATATCAAACAGCTAAAGCCGATGATTTCTCGCTAGTATGGTCTTCGCAATTCGGAACTCCTTTGAGTGTGAATCAATGGAATATTTACAACAACACTAATTTTGCCTCTAGTGCTAATACTTGTTTTCAAGGCACAAATGCATACACGAAAGATAACTTTTTGTATTTAGCGATCAATACCAGTCAAAATCAATGCAACCTCAAATACACTGCATCTGGTTTAGATACTCATAATTCCCAAATCCGCAATTATGGTAAATGGGAAGTGCGGGCGAAGTTTCCCAAAGCTTATGGTACGACTGGTTATATTGGTTTATTTGTGGATGATAGTTCGATTTGGCCACCGGAGATTGATTTTGCGGAGGTGACTGGCAAAGAACCGCAAAAATTATATTTGACTCAGCATTACGGACTCAAAACTAAACCGCAAGAGGCAGGAATCGCTTTTACTCAGCCGGGTGTTGATTGGACTGCAGATTATCATACTTTTACTCTGGAATGGGTGCCGGGACGCTTTAGCTATTATGTAGATGGTGTATTACGCCTGACTCAAAGCCAAAGGTTTGCAGCTATCCCGCAAAAAATGAAGTTGGCTATTGGGACTGGGACGGGAAACTGCGGTAGTTGGGTTGACTGTCCGGAAAACGCACCGGCTAACTTAACAGACCGTTCTTTACCTGCTAGTTTAAGTGTTGAGTATGTGAAGATTTATCAATATAATCCACTGTCACCAAAACCTTAACCAGTGCCGATTCGCGTGGGTGTAAGGAAAACAATATCTCTTCTAACTAGGAGATAACTGCTGATAAGCCAGATAAACGGCTTCTAAAAACACATTTGGAGTTAAAGATTCTGGCAAATTCTCTAATTGAATCACATCTTTAACTTCTTTTGCTAACCGCAAGCTTAACTCATCTCTAGCGTTAACATTCATCACTTCGCGCCGGTGTAAATACTCGCGAATTACTGCAAAATCCTCCGGTAGTAAAACTGAGATATTTGCCATTTCTAGCAGCTGCAATGAGATAGACTTTGCTTGAGCGGAAATATTAATATTTGTAACTGTAATTGGGACTTGGGCTTGGATGACTATTGTCCCAGCCGCCCAATCTCCCAAACGCTTTTCTAAAGGACTCAAGGCGATTAAAAATGCACCGATAAAGAAGATATCATCTACAGTTCTCAGTAGTGCCCGGAGTGTCGCTTGAGACAATCCTATCGGTCGCCCATCATCGCGAATCACACGGATTTTTACGAAGCGTTTTCCAGGGGTTTGTCCTTGTCCCAAGGCTTCAAAAAAAACAAAATAACCTGTGTATATTGCAAAGCCGATGAGGAAGGCGATCGCAAACAACCATAATCCTAAATTATTCCCACTAACAAAGTATCCTACAGCTTGTACCACTTGCATTGACACGAAAATCCAAAGAATTATAAACAAAAATAGCGATATACTCAAAATCGTATAGTCAATCAGTAATGCCAAAGCTCGATTGCCAATTCCAGCCAAAGTGAATTCCAGTTCCACACTTTCGGGAGTCTGAAGTGTAATCCGATTAAAAAAACGCATAGCAGATATTCAACTTAGGAAATTTGATTTATTTAACTTCTTGCCTTGTTACTGAGAACGTAGTCGTAAACCCAAGCCTTCGCGACGAGTACACAGGTCATAATACAAAACAGCTTTAATTGCTTGCCAGAATGGCAGGACAAAAACGCCGCCTACCATACTGATGACAACAGTCAAGCCATATAAAGTCCAATAAGTGGTTGAGCCTGGTTCAACGCTAAAGAGAATTATTTTAGGTACATAGCTAAACAATAACAAAATTGGGAGTGTGACTAAAAAAGCAACTATTATCACACCGACAATGCGGAATGTTGCAGTTTTAGTTAACTCCCAACTGCGGGAGACACTCTCACCACCATTAATATTTTCTTCAACTGCTAACGGAATCTCTGCTATCACCCAACGACAGTAAAACCAGAGAATGCCAAGAAAGAACACAGGTACGAATAAAATAGCTGCTAGCACAGCTAGAATTCCGACTACGGTACTACCTACAACTTTGACTAACAGTGACCCCAGCAGAACCAGAACAAAGATTAAAATTAGTAACCCAAAATAAAATCCAATGTAAATTAGAAAGAAAGATAAAACCACCTGTATCGCAATTCTTAAAAATGACCAGAGACGTAAACCAGTATAGATACGGGCATCACTGACACTCTCTGGCTGGTTAATTAATTCTTTAAATGCTAATCGCGCAATAATTGCTGAATTAACTAAGAAGCGAGCTGAACAATAAAACAAAGTAAAGATACCCAGCACTAAAACAGCTAGCCAAATAGGTATGCTACTTTGAGGTGCAGCATTACTAAAGTAAATGGCAATAATTGCCGGAAAGCAAAGTAATAATGGTGGTAGCAGCCATAGATGAGCTGTTAAAGATAGCAAAAGATATTTTTTCAAGTGAGAACGGTATAACCGGACGCTCGCACTGACGACGTTGCCGATGCTAAGTGGTTGAATTGGGTCAGGAGAACTCAAATTGCGTGACATTGGACAAATTTTTAGGCAAACTAGGTCAATCAGGTTGAGGCTATCTTAGGCTAGTTTTTCCAAATTAGTGAAAAATTTTATGAATACTCAACGTTGGATTGCACGACGGGAAGCGAATTGGCAACGTCTTGACGTTTTGTTACAACAGGTAGAGAAAAAAGGACTCAAATCTTTACAAGCGGCAGAAATTAGAGAATTAGCGGGTTTGTATCGTTCAGTCGCGGCAGATTTAGCACGGGCGCGTACTCAACAAGTGAGTAATACCTTGGTGCAAAGTTTACAAGCGTTGACAACTCGTGCTTACTCACAAGTTTATCAAGGTTCGCGCCGTCAGGAATGGCAAGCTGTAGTAGAATTCTACCGCTGGGGATTTCCGGCAATTGTGCAGGAAACGTCAGTTTATACTGCAATTGCTACGGCGATGTTCTTACTTGGTGGGTTATGCGCTTGGTGGTATGGATGGCACGATCCTACCTTTATGTCGCTGATTGTCCCAGAAAGATTGATAACGAAGGTACGTGATGATCATGAATTATGGATGGGGTCAATTGTCGGGATTGAACCTTTAGCATCTAGCAATATCATGATTAATAATATTTCGGTATCCCTCGCTGCGATCGGTGGAGGGATTGTTGCTGGGACTTATACCGCTTTTTTAATGGTTTTTAACGGCTTGATGATTGGCGCTGTAGCGACTTTGGTGGGTGAAAATAATTTAGCTTATCCATTTTGGGCGTTTGTCTTCCCTCACGGTGCTTTAGAATTACCAGCTATTTTTTTGGCTGGCGGTGCTGGATTCTTAATTGCTAGAGCACTTTTATTTCCCGGTAAATACAAGCGAGTAGATGCTTTAAAATTCTACGGTTCTCAAGCAGTGCAGCTACTCTACGGTATCATCCCGATGTTAATTGTTGCGGGTACCATTGAAGGCTTTATCTCACCTAACCCAACTATACCGCCGATTATTAAGTACTTCACAGGTTTGGGATTATTTTTTATTTTGGTGTTGTATTGCCGTCGTCAGCAAAATACTGCAATTTAACTAAGAATAGATTTTTTATCTACTCTTAGTTAAATTGTCCCTAATTGTAATCAGTTACCAAAGGGCGCGGACACCACCATGACGCCTGTATGCTTTTTTCTTTGGTGTTTGCGAACCTGTTGTCGTGGTATCGCTAGGAGTTGTTTGTTGAGATGCGGGAGTGTTGTAGGAAGGACTTGTTTGTTGAGAACCAGGTGTGCTGGTGTCGCTAGGACTTGTTTGCTGATAAGTTGGTGTGCTGGTGTCGCTAGGACTTGTTTGCTGAGTTGCTGGTGTCGTGGTGTCACTAGGACTTGTTTGTGAAGACGGAGTACTGTAAGTAGGACTTGTTGGCGATGCTCCTGGAGCGTTGTAAGTAGGACTTGTTTGTGCAGCGCCTGGATTGTTGTTAGGACTTGTTTGCGAACCTGGTGGATTGTTGGCAGGACTTGTTTGTGCAGCCCCTGGAGTATTGTAAGTAGGACTTATTTGTGAAGATCCGGGAGTGCTACTAGGAGTTTGCTGACTTATCGGTGTAGTTGAAGAGGGAGACTCTTTCGTTCCGGAAGTAGATTGAGCAATGCGACTGTGAGAATAGGCAGTTGAGACGCTCGAATTTAAATTAGCTGCTGTCGCCGGAAGACTGAGTAAAGCTGCAGAGCTAGCAATACCGACGATTCCAGTTAACTTTTGAACTAAGGAATGACAATTGTTTTTCTTCATCGATATCTCCAGATTTGTACAATGAGAAGAGGGCTATAATGAGTGCTTTTTTGTGGTATGCAGCATCAAAAATCAAAAAGCCAAAAATCGAACATCTTCTCTCTTACTGATCTACAGTGAAGTTTAGAGATTCATGGACTACTAATGATCTGCCTAAGGTTTGATTTAATTTAGCAAAAAATTTGTTCGCTGCTCATTTTATCAAGGCATTACACTCACAATGGTTCCTAATTTTACCTGCTTGTACAAATCCTCAACGTCTTTGCTATACATCCGAATACATCCGTGAGAGGCAGATTTCCCCACTGATTCCGGATTTGTTGTCCCATGAAAGCCAATCCAATTTCTACCGTCTGTCCAAAAGCCAATCCAATAGTGACCTAATGGATTTTCCGGATCGCCGCCAGGAATTTCTTTACCTGTAAACGGATGTATCCAAGTCGGGTTTTTCAGCATTTGAGCAACGCGAAAGTTTCCCACAGGTGTTTCCCAGCCTTGACGACCAACAGCGATCGGATATGTTTTAGCCGGAATATTGCCATGATAAACAGTTACTTGGCGGCGACGAATATGAATCTCTAGACGAGTAGTTTTTGTAGCAGGAATAACAGAATGTGGGATAGTTTTGGGTGTAACTGCTAGTAACGAGTGAGGTGTTAAAAGTAACCCAAATACTGTAATTAAGTTAACTAATCTAGGTAATCGATATCCCATCTTCGCTTTTAAATTGGATTGCAAAATACTATTTCTCATCCAAGCGAATAATGGCAGATCACACATCTTTCTTTAGGTAGATGAATAAATGAAATATTTGTATGTGTACGTGGGTTGGTGTCATAAATTATCACTCTCTTCGTCGTGGGGATGAGTGCGCTGAAGCGCAACTACGAGCGATTCCACTCCTTGTTACGTAATTTGGCTTTATAAGTGGGTATCTTCCTTTAGTTAGACAATGCTTAAAGTTGATTTCGGGCTTTTAGTTGTAAATAACGGTCTACTAGCTGATCGCTGATTTGATTTGCGGGTGCGTCTAGTACCAACACGCCTTTTTGTTTAAGTTGAGCAAAAGCGACTTGGCGCTGGGTTAATAAATCTAGGGCGACGGCGCGGGTGTAAGCAGGTGTTACCTCTGGGGTGAAGGTGTGGGCTTGGCGGTCTACTTGCGGGTCGCGCAAGGTAACGCAAAATGGTAAATAACGCGGTGTTAGTTGTCCTAACGCTGCTAAGAGTTCAGCGGAAGCGGTAATATCAACTAAGTCGGTAATTATTACTACCAGCGATCGCCGAGTTTGTTGCCGCACAATAGTTGTCACAGCACCAAGATAATCAGATTCCAACAATACAGGTTGAACTGGTGTTAAACGATCAACAAGTTTGTTAAGTTGTTGCTGACCGCGTTCTGGTGGAATCCAAGTATGCATCTGACGGTCAAAAACTCCAACCCCCACACGATCGCCGCGATTTAATCCTGTCAACGCCAAAGCTAAAGTTGCATTCAATCCCCAATCAAATCGCTGTAAACCCTGCACCTGAGAGGTCATCAACCTACCGCGATCAAGTAAAATAATTAGGGTTTGCTCTTGTTCTGGTACCAACACCCGGACTAAAGGAGGTGTATTACCATAAGCACCGACTCGTCGCGCTGTTGCTTTCCAATCAATTAACCGTAAATCATCACCACTGCGATAATTTCGCAATTCGGCAAACTCAGTACCAATACCAAATTGGCGCATCCGAATTGCTCCAGGTGATTTTAATGTGAGACGAATTGATAGCGATCGCAGACCAATCAAATCTGGATAAACTTTAATTTTGA
>JBBQRU010000128.1:0-15504 GCA_038214545.1 Cyanophyceae cyanobacterium
TCAAAAGCCTCGAAAGCTTTGTCCTGCAAGTATTTTGGACGAAATAACAGGAAGATCTCTGAAATAACAGCAAAGACCTTATCCTGTAAGACTTTCAGCCTAATTCTGGACATGACTACCATAAAGGGAGCGGTAGAGCCGCGATCGCTTGGTACAATTAGATGCAATTGACTGCAATATTTTGGATAAAAAAATCCTCTACTATTTGGGAAACTTTTCTCCAGAAGATGCTCATTCTGTCATAGTTAATTTAACACAAAGCTCTCAATTCCACCTTGATATCGAATTAATTGATGAATTAGTGCGTGATTTAGCGAGTAATTTCAATGAAGTTCGTCCTATTGAATTACAGGTAGTAGGAGCGCAGCTGCAAACCGAAAAAATTACAACACTTGCTCAATATCAAGAATCTGGCCCCAAAGAAGAATTAGTTGGGCGTTTTTTAGAAGAAGTTGTCAAAGACTGCGGTCATAATAATGAGCAATTTGCTAAATTAGTTTTATATATTTTGACCGATGAGAATAACACTCGTCCTCTCAAAAATCGAGCCGAAATAGAAGCAGAGTTGGCATTAGATACAGAAAGATTAGATTTAATTTTAAAGATTTTAGTTAAATCGGGATTAGTATTTCAAGTTCCCGGATTTCCGAGCGATCGCTATCAGCTCGTTCATGATTATTTAGTACCATTTGTACGTCAGCAGCAGTCTGAGAGATTAATTAAAGAACTGGAAAAAGAAAGAGAGCAAAGAAAGTTAACAGAAGCAAGGCTAAATCAAGTTTTAAGACGGCAATTGCAAGCGGCGCGTCGAGCATCCTATACTTTGATTGGATTGGTAATTGCTTTAGGTGGATTTGGTGCGATCGCAACAATGTTAGGAATAAACTTCTACTTAAATCAAAAAATTGTATCTTCAAAGGGAAATAGCCAGCTTGAGTATTTAGTGGATAATATAAAACAAGCACAAACCTTAAAAAAACTATCATTCGGGGCAGTACCAGGTACTCGTTTAAATGTTATAGCGCAGTTGAGTATAGCAGTTAATCAATTGAACGAAATTAATCATTTAATTGGTCATAATGGCACAATTACAAGTATTAGCTTTAGTGGTAATGATAAACTCTTAGCTACCGTAAGTGAAGATCAAACAGTAAAAATCTGGGATTTGCATGGTAAAAATATTCAAACTTTAAAAGGACATGAAGGTATAATTAGAAGTGTTGCTTTTAGTAGAGATAGACAGCAAATAGCTACAGCAAGCGATGATAAAACTGTTAGAGTTTGGAACTTGAAGAGTGGGAAAGTAAGTCAAAGGCTACCAGAACCTACGAATAATGCTACAAGCGTAAGCTTCAGCCCAGATGATAAGACTTTAGCTGTAAGTGATGGCAAGAAGATAATATTATGGACCCTTGCAAGCGGAAAAACTAGAAAATTATCAGGTCACAAGGGAACAATTACAAATATTAGCTTTAGTCCTAATGGGAAAGACATAGTATCAACTGATGATGATGTTATTCTGATTTGGAAACTAGCAGATGGTACTAAGCTAAATATTGATAATTATGGTGCTATTAATATGCGTTTTAGTGAAGATGAGAAAAACTTGGTTTTAACGAATAAAGATAAAACAGTAAAAGTTTACGAGCTAAGTACAAGAGCATTACTTAAGACTTTAAATCTTGGGAATGAGATAGACATTGCTAACTTCAATCCCAATAATAAATATTTAGCTTATGCTAGCAGGACTTATAATAATGATATTCATATATGTAACATTGAGAGTAAGGTCGATTGCGATAGAATGCGTATATCAGGAGCGCATAGCGATAATATCACTTACCTAAATTTTAGCCATGATGGAAAGTTTTTAGCTTCAGGTAGTAAGGATAAAAGTGTAAAGCTTTGGAGTATTGGTACTAAAAGTTTCCAAGTATCCGAAGATGAAAGTGGGATTGTCTCGCAAGTAAAAGTAAGTCCTAATAATAAAAATATCATCGCTAATTCTTGGAATCAGGTACACTTGCTGAATAAAAATGGGAATTTAGTTGAGAGTTTTAAAGGATACATTAATAGTTTAACATTTAGCCCTAATAGCAAGATTTTCATTACTGGTACTGCTAATAGTGTTGTGCAGATTTCGAGTCTTAACGGTAAAGATATCTTAAAAAATGGTAATTTTTCTAGCTTTGCATTTAGTCCAGATAGTCAGATTGTAGCTACTGCCGAAGATAAAACTGTTAAGTTATGGAACAGTGCAAACGGTTCGCTTATTAATACTTTCCCTGATAATAAAGAGAAAGTTACAGATCTAACTTTTAGTAATGATAGCAAAACTATTACTTCGATTGGTGATAATAAAGTTAATCTCTATAGTAGTGATGGTAGCTTTATTAGGAGTCTTCCTGGGCATACTAATCATGTAGAAAAAGTTACTTTTAGTCACAATAGCCAATTAATCACCACTAATGGCGATGACCATTTGGTCAAACTATGGAAGCGTGACGGCACTTTGATTAAAGTTCTAACAGGTCATACCTCTGTGATACAAACAGTAATTTTTAGCAATAACGATCAGATTATCGCTTCTGTTGGCTCGAATGATGGTGTAAAACTGTGGAAAGGTGATGGAAGTTTGCTCAGTACAATTGATTACCCTGGTATTCAAAATATAGAATTCAGCCCTGATAGCAATATAATTGCTTCAATTAATAAAGATAAGACAGTAAGGATTTGGAATATTGATGGTAAATTATTGGCAAGATTTAGAAAACATAACGACACTATAAACAGTGTAAGTTTTAGCTCTATTGATAACACTATTGTCTCTGCTGGAGATGATGGAAAAATTCAACTTTGGCGTACAAATGGTAATTTAGTAAAAACACTTACTGATCCTGAAAATACAAACAAAATAAAAACAGTTAAATTTAGTCCTGATGGACTGTTCATCATCTCTGTTGCTGATGACAACAAGGTCGATCTTTGGAGTCGTAATGGCGATTTCATCAAAAATCTTTATCCTAGTGATACAGAAATTTTAAGTAATGAAATAAAAAACGATAATTTGATTAGTATTAGTCCAGACAGCAAAATTATTACATATTTAGTTAGTAAAACAAGTTCTTCTAAAGGACTGAATCAATTTATAGTCAAAATTTGGAGTCGTGAAGGCAAAGAACTTAAAAATATACAAAAAAGTGATTCTATTGATCTAAATGAAGTTAAATTTAGCGCTGATAGCAAGAAAATTGCTTTTATAATTCCAAAGGATGCTTTACAATTGAGAAGTACTGATAATCGCAAATTATTTGCAACTTTGAAAGATTCTGATTCTGGAAACGGGGATTTAAGTTTCAGCCCCGACAGTAAAACTATCGCGTCTACAAATAAAGATAATACAATTAAACTTTGGAATACAGATATAATAAGAGGCATTAAAGAGCCATATAAAATAATTAAAGGTCATAGCGATAAAATCAATAGTGTTAGCTTTAGTCCGGATGGTAAAATAATTGCTTCTGCAAGTAATGACAAGACGGTCATACTTTGGAATCAAGATGGTACTAGATTCAAAACCTTAAGGCATCAAGGAAAAGTTAACAGTATTGCTTTTAGTAAAGACGGCATTCTAGCATCTGCTGCTGAAGATAAAACTGTCAAACTTTGGGATAATCAAGGTAGTGAACAGGGCAATATACTAGATGACCGACCAGTTAAATATGTCACATTTAGCCCGGATGGTAAAACAATTTTAACTCTAAGTGATGACTACCCAATTAAACTTTGGAATCTCAATGGTCAACAAATTAAAAAAATAGATGATAATAGAGATTCTCACTTCGCTTTTAGTCCTGATAGTAAGATACTAGTTATAAATGGCTATTCATCAGTAACGCTACATTACCTGAATGGTGTTTGGTTTAAATCAACTACTATAGGTATAGGACATTTTATTAACTCAAATTATCTAGGGGATTTGAGTTTTAGTCCTGATGGAAAAAATATTGTAGTTGCTAATGATAATGGAATATCTATTTTAAGATTGGACGTAGATGAACTGCTACAACGTGCGTGCAATTTAGCACATGATTATCTACAAAATAACCCAAAGATGAAAAATGATCGCAATCTTTGCCAAGGCATTGCAATCACTCCTAAATCTAATTAATCCATCAAGACGGATGAGTATGGAATTTTACAAGAAGAGCCAATACGCTTAGAAGTTGGCGATACGTTTGGTCGTAGATGTCTTCTTAAGCAATGGGAGAGGAAGTTTTACTGTGACTTTAAGAAATTGATTTTTTACCCTGTAACTCAGCGTATTGCTGAATTAACTCAGCGACAACACCTGTCCAACCTGTTTGGTGACTAGCGCCAAGACCTGCACCATTGTCACCGTGAAAATACTCGTTAAAAAGTATCAAATCTTGCCAATGTGGATTGGATTGGAAAGTCTCTGTACCTCCATAAATTGGTCGCCGACCAGAAGCATCTTTGAGAAAAGTGCTGACTAATCTTTGGGCGATATCAGCTGCAACCTGTCCTAGATGCATCTGCTTACCCGAACCTGTAGGATACTCCACCTGAAAATCATCACCTAGATAATGGTGAAACTTTTGCAAAGACTCAATCATGATATAGTTCACCGGAAACCAAACAGGACCTCGCCAGTTAGAGTTACCACCAAACAACCCAGTACTAGATTCAGCCGGTTCGTAATCTACCCGATAGTCTTGTCCGTGAAAAGTGAAGATGTAAGGATGACGTTTGTGATACTTAGAAATAGCGCGGATACCATGAGGACTGAGAAACTCATTTTCATCCAACATAATTTGTAGAATGCGCCGCAGTTTATCTTGAGTCGCGATCGCTAACAATCTTTTCTCACCCATCCCCGGAGTTTCCATACAAGCAACATTCTTACTCAAATCCGGTCGGTTGTGAATAAACCACTCCATGCGCCGCTTAAAGCCAGCAAATTTATCTAAACAATGAGGTTCCAAAGCAGCGACAGCAAACAAAGGACTCAAACCCACAATCGAACGCACCTTCAGCGGGAAATGGTCACCATCCGGCAAACGCAACACATCATAATAAAAACCATCCGCCTCATCCCAAAGAGAGATATCAGCCTCACCAATCCCATCGATCGCATCCGCAATATAAAGGAAATGCTCAAAAAACTTACTCGCGATATCCTCATAAACCGGACTATCTTTAGCCAACTCCAAAGCGATAGTCAACATATTCAGACTATACATCCCCATCCAACTAGTACCATCAGCCTGATTAATATGCCCACCAGTCGGTAACTGCGAACTTCGGTCAAAAACACCGATATTATCCAAGCCTAAAAAGCCACCTTGAAAAACATTCTTACCCTCAACATCCTTACGGTTCACCCACCAAGTAAAATTCAGCAGTAACTTTTGAAACACCCGTTCCAAAAACTCCTGATCGGTGCGACCATACATTTTCTGTTCAATCTCATAAATCCGCAGCGCCGCCCAAGCATGAACCGGCGGATTCACATCACTAAACTTCCACTCATAAGCCGGAATTTGACCATTAGGATGCATATACCACTCGCGCGTCAGCACATCTAACTGATACTTAGCATAATCAGGATCGATCATTGCCAGCGGAATCAAGTGAAAAGCCATATCCCAAGCCGCAAACCAAGGATACTCCCACTTATCAGGTATTGAGAGGATATCATCATTAAACAACTGAAACCACTCATGATTCCTACCACCTTTACGCTGTGGTGGTGGTAGTGGCCCAGCCGGATCGCCATTCAACCAGTCATGAATTATATAATGATAAAACTGTTTGCACCACAACATCCCCGCAAAAGCTTGCCGCTGCACGCGCCGCATATCCTTAGGAATCTCAAAAGGACAGATCCGCCGATAAAACTCATCAGCTTCAGCCGCGCGGGTGCTAAACATGGAAATAAAATTATCATCTAAAGGCGCATGACAATCAGCAGGCGACACATTACTAAATCGTAAATGTACAACCTTAGTTTCCCCAGGATTTATAGAGAGAACATAATGAGCCGCAGCCTTAGTCCCAATCTGAGCATGATTAATCGCGTTCTTACCACCATGCAACAAATAATTATTAATGCCATCCTTCACATAAGGAGAAGCATTCTTCACCCCAAACAGCCGCTCATTATTAGTTTCATTCTCAGTAAACAATAAATCCGGCAGATCTTCGCAATACAACCAGCGATCGCCCAACTCAGGATGAGATGCCTCAATAATATTAGCAGCCGCAGAACTAACACCTAACCTCGGCTTTTCTGCTTGTAACTCCCAAGACCAAGTATTGCGAAACCACAGAGTCGGTAACAAATGGAGAGTTTTAGCTTCTGGTCCGCGATTAGTCACACTAACCCGCATCCCAATATCTTCCGGAGAAACCTTAGCATACTCCACCAACACATCAAAATAACGGTCATCAGCAAACACACCCGTATCCAGCAACTCAAACTCCGGAGACTGACGACCGCGACGCCGATTCTCATCCACAAGCTGAGCATAAGGAAAAGCCTGCTGAGGGTACTTATACAAATATTTCATATATGCATGAGTTGGAGTATTGTCAAGATAAAAGAAATATTCCTTAACATCCTCCCCATGATTACCCTCATTCCCCGTCAAACCAAACATCCGCTCCTTAATAATCGGATCTTCACCATTCCAGAGAGCGATCGCTAAACACAAACGCTGATGATTATCCGAAATCCCCGCAATCCCATCCTCACCCCAACGATAAGCCCGACTCCGGGCGTGGTCATGAGGCAAATAATCCCAAGCCTCACCAGTCGCACTATAATCTTCTCGAACCGTACCCCACTGACGTTCACTCACATAAGAACCCCAGCGCTTCCAATAAGTAGTGCGATCGCGGTCTGTAGCCAATCTTGATTCTTCTTGAGTCATGGTTTTGAGAGAGTAAGATATTTTTTCAACGCGGAGAGCGCGGAGGTAGCGCGGAGGTACGCAGAGTTACTCCGCGAGCCTCTGCGTTTCCTCCGCGTCCCTCCGCGTTTCCCTAAATTTCATGAGGATGCCAAGATCTCCGGATCACCTCAATTTCCCCTGATTGTACAATCGCATCCCAACGCGTCTCCTCACCCTCACGCCAAAATTTGAGATCGACGCTAGCATTGCCAATTGAGATTTGGTGAAGAGTGATATCAGGTAGCCATTTGGGGAGATGGGGATCGACGTAGAGGTGATTATTGGGCGCATCTGCTTGGATACCGAGGATTGCTTGGAGAAATTGAAATATTGAGCCTGCTGCCCACGCTTGTGGTACGTTGGCTTGTGCGTATTGGACTGGGAAATTTCCAGATTCCTGAGGGATTCCGGCGTAGACTTCCGGTAAACGATAGTTAGAAAAGTAACTTGCAGCTTCCGAGATTCCACGGGTGATGCGGGAGGCTTCTTCTGTGAATCCGTAGCGTTTGCAGCCTAGGGCGATGATGCCGTTATCGTGTGGCCAAATCGCTCCGAGTTGGTAGGAGTGGGGGTTGTAGGCTGGGTTGTCTGCTGATAGGGTGCGAATTCCCCAGCCTGTCCACATGTCTGGTTCCATGAGGCGTTTGACAACTTGGGCGGCGTGTTCAGGACTGACGATACCACTCCATAGACAGTGTCCAGGGTTGGAGACGATGGTTTTGACTGGTTGTTTTTCGGGGTCTAGGGCGTAAGCATAAAAGCCGATGTCTTCACACCAGAATTTTGCTTCAAAGCGTTGGCGTAGTTGGGCGGCTTTACTGTGGAGTTCGGTGGCGCTTGAGCTTTCTCCTAATGCTGTAAATACCTCTGCCATCCGCATCCAAGCGTCAAAAACATAACCTTGTAATTCGCACAGTGCTTTGGGTGGTTGTACTTGGCTACCATCGGGATAAACTACGGCGTCTCCTGAGTCTTTCCAACTTTGGTTTTCGGCTCCTTGGGAGGAGTGTGATTTATACTCTTGAAATCCATCGCCATCAAGATCGCCGTATTTATCGATCCATTCTAAGCAGCGCAGGGCGACATCCCGATATTGGTGTAAGAGTGCGTCGTCTCCCATCCATTTCCAAGTTTCGTGGAGAGCGATTAGGTAAAGAGGCGTGGTGTCGGCGGTACCATAATAAGGTGTGTGTGGAACTTTGTGAAAGTGCGCTAGTTCTCCTAGGCGCAGTTCATGGGGCATTTTTCCTGGTTGGGCGTCGCGCCAATCATCGATTTCCGTTGCTTGCAGTTGAGCGAGTTTCTTCAATGCGCCACGGGCAAACCCGGCATGTACTAGCATATTTTGCAGGCTGACGATTAGGCTGTCGCGTCCGAAAACTGCGACAAACCAAGGTACACCTGCCGCCGGTATCCACATATCAGAACCCAGGTCTTGATCGTACAATCGGAGTGCGCCCATATCTTCGATTGATTGCTGGTAGAACCGATAGATATCTTCGTTAACGGTTGTCACTTTGGTGGCTTGCTCGATCCACTTTTTCTGGAGTTTTTCGAGTTCATCAGAGATTTTATAACAACCAGATTTAATGATGCGATCGCGTTCAGTTTCAGCGAGAATATAGTAGCAGCAAGAATGCCAACTTTCTCCGGCTGCTAATTTGACTTCAAAGTTAATTCGACCGTTGCCGTAATCTGGTGGCGATGTATAGTGATCTAGGTGATAGGTGAAGCAGCGTTGAAAGTCGCCGTTAGTATAAGTTGTCTGCAGTTCTTTTTGCTCTTCATCCCAGCGGGAAACTATATGTCCGCGCCGCACAAATTGATGGGATTTGACTTCAAAAATGTCGGCGAAATCTGAACGTAAGGCGATTTCTAAGTTAAAGCTGACTGGCTTTAAGCCATAATTTGTAATATCTAGATCTTCGTGGACGCCTTCACCTAACGCCACCCGATTAATCATAAATTCTAATGTGCCTTTAGGAATCGGTGCGTCTTCAGTGATTATTTCTGGATTGGTCAGGTAGATCCGCACCGCATAATATGCTGTCGCACTTGAATTTAGTCTTTCCCAAGTTTGTCCGTTAGCGAATGTTGCATAATAACTCACAAAACGGGTGTCATTAGCAAATACACCGAGTTCTCCATCGGTAGCCATTTGCCCATCTTGTTCGGTCACCATAAAGGTGCTACCTTGATTAATTGTTAAAGTTGGGGGACCAACACTGACACGAAATGGCATAGGTTAGACTCTGTATAGTTTACTTTTGTTTAACTGCAACTGCGCGGACTGGTGTACCTTCAGTTAAATCAACTGTTGGGTTAGTAATCAGTGATTCGTTGCCATTTAAGCCGGCTCTAATTTCGACTACTGTGCCATTATCTCGTCCTAGTTGTACTTGTTGATAATGCACTTTTTTATCTGGAGTGACAATTGCTAATTGCGTTCCTTGGGCGTTATTGATTAATGCGCTGTCAGGGACGGAAAAGGGTGGATTAGGATGGTTGATATCAAACTTGACATTGGCAAACATTCCGGGACGGAGTACGCCTTCTGGATTTGGGACTTCGACTTGGGAAAGTAAAGTGCGAGTCGTCGGATCTAAAGCATTGGTTGTGCGGATTAATTTACCAGCGAATACTATGCGGGGTAATTCTCTAACTTGTACCTCCGCTGGTTGACCGAGTTGCAGTAATTGTGCTAAGGACTGCGGTACATTTACGTTGACATCTAAAGAGTCGTAGGCGGCGATTGTAAATAAACTAGAAGACGCATTACCATTACCAGGTGTGACTAATGAACCATCAGCAATGTTACGAGCAATGATTACTCCTGAGAAGGGCGCAACTACTTTATTAAATGATTGTAAAACAATATACCTTTGCAAGTTAGCTTGATTAGCACCAACATTAGCTACAGCCGCATTCACATTAGCTTCGTCCGATTTAATTGTATTTTGGGCTGATTGCACGGTAGCTAAATTTGCCGCGTAGGTTGCGTATCTAGTATCAGCATCTTGTTGAGATACAGCACCTTGGCGGACGAGTTGTTTCCAGCGATTCCAGGTTTGTAGTGCTAGGACTAAATTAACACGGGCTTGCTGTAAATCAGAACGTCCTTTATCTAAAGCAGCGCGATTTTGGACTAAATTAGCTTGGGCTAAGGCTACCTGTGATTGCGCTTGCGCTACTTGTTGAGCGACATCTGGTGATTCAATTTCCGCTAATAACTGACCTTTTTGAACGTTAGCACCAATATCTACTAGCCAGCGCTTTAAATATCCGTTACTCCGGGCGTAAACAGTGGTTTGGTTGAGAGAAACCACACTACCGGGGAGAAGTAAACTACTATTATTTGGAGCGCGTTGCGGAGTAATTACATTCACTGAAGGCACTGTACTTTGGCTGTTTACAGTTGCTTGTAATTCTGAATTGCGAGTTAAACGGGGGATGATGCCTAAAGCTAACAATCCAGCGATCGCTACTCCCGCACCAATTATAAATATTAACATTTTGCCACGTTTCGGCGGTTGCGGACGACGATCTTCCGGCGCTGGGGGTAATGCTGGAACTTCAGGGGCTGGAGGAAGTTGATGTTGAGAATCCATATAAACTCCTATATATTTAACATTAATGGTGGACGCGGTCTTCTTGCAGCATTTCCATCTCACTCGCATCCATAGTCTGGATTGGTTTGCGCCGCATAATACTATAGACAACTGGGACAAACAGCAAAGTCGCAAAAGTCGCCGCCGTCAAACCGCCGATGACCGCCCGACCTAACGGCGCATTTTGTTCACCACCTTCTCCTAGACCTAAAGACATCGGGATCATCCCGATAATCATTGCCATTGCGGTCATCAAAACTGGACGCAACCGGGTATAACCTGCAGCTAGCGATGCATCATAAGCATTATCTCCTTCACCTCGACGTTCGTTAGCAAAAGTGATCATTAAAATACTGTTTGATGTCGCCACCCCAATACTCATGATTGCACCCATTAAAGACGGAACACTCAGAGTAGTTTGGGAGATAAACAGCATCCAGACAATCCCCGCTAAAGCGCTGGGTAATGCCATCATAATAATCAAAGGATCGAGCCAAGTTTGGAAATTCACCACCATTAAGCAGTAAACCAGCACGATGGCTAACACCAAACCAAGTCCCAAACCAATAAAAGAAGAATTCATGGTTTGCACTTGACCGCGAATCGTGATTTTACTGCCGCGCGGCAATTTAGAGTTAAATTTGGCGACAATTTTATTGATATCGCCCGCAACTCCACCTAAGTCACGGTCTTGAGTGTTGGCATAGACATCATACACAGGTTGAATATTATAGTCATTCACCACTTGCATTGTCGTGTCGTGGGTAATATTAGCTAAATTACTCAACAGTTGTGGTGATTGCTGACCGCTATTAATCGGTAGATTGTTCAGGGCGTCAATGGAATTTACTTGATATTGCGGGACTTGGACAGCTACCAGATAACTTACCCCTTTTTTTGGATCTAGCCAGTAATTCACGGAATTCTGACCGCTAGAACTCAAAGAAGTGAGGACGTTATTTGCGACATTACTCTGAGTCAGCCCGCTTTCTTGCGCTTGAATGCGATCGACATCAATCCGTAACTGAGGCGCATTCGTAACCTGCTGGACGTGGACATCAACAGTCCCCGGAATGCGTAATACCTGCTTTTCAATCTGTTTGGCAATTTGATAATTGGCTTTTGAATTCGCCAACGGACCAGAGATTTGAATATCCACCGCCGCTGGTAAACCAAAATTCAGAATTTGCGTCACGATATCCGCAGGCTCAAAAAAGAAAGTGTAATCAGGGAAATTGGCTTTTAATTTAGGACGCAGTTGCTTGATATACTCGAAAGTCTTACCAGCTTCTTTCAGAGAAACCAGGATATCACCGTCAGAAGACGCGATCGTCGCTCCGTTGTAACCGTAAGTTAAATTAATCCCACTAGAAGGGATACCAATATTATCGAGAATCTGCGCGAGATCTTCTGTAGGAATACTTTGGCGAATCAGGTTTTCGACTTGGGCAAAAATTTGTTCTGTTGTTTCCAAACGAGTTCCCGGCTTGACCCTGACATGTAAAGTAAACTGTCCGCCGTCAACTTGCGGAAAAAAGTCTTGTCCCACAAACGGTAATAATACTATGCCGCTTACCCAAAAAGCACCAAAGAGGACAAAAACGATTTTGCGATGATCCAAAGCACTACGTAATACCCCGCGATACCAAGAACGAAATTTTTCAAATTGGACGTTAAACTTTTCGTGTTGTCGCCAGATGAAGTCTTTGTGAGGAGGAGGGGGGGAGGGGGGGCTTTGTTGGCGGTGATGTCCGTTGTTGTTATTGTTATTATTATTGTTGTTATGGTTGTCGCTGTGTTGTTCTTCTTCGGTGTATAGGTCTACTTCATTTTTTAGTAGATAGTGTGCCATTGTCGGGACTACAGTCCGCGATAGGACGTAAGAAGCTAGCATGGCGAATACGACTGCCATTGCTAGAGGTACAAATAGATATTTAGCTACCCCGCTTAAAAAAGTTACAGGGACAAATACAATACAGATAGAAAGTGTTGCCACAAGCGCTGGTGTGGCGATTTGCTGCGCCCCATCGAGAATTGCCCGAATAATCGGCTTACCTTGTCCCATATTCCGGTGAATGTTTTCAATCTCGACTGTGGCGTCATCCACCAGAATTCCCACAGCCAGAGAAAGACCACCCAAAGTCATAATATTCAGCGTTTGTCCTAACGCACTCATAATAATGATCGAAACCAAAATTGAAAGTGGAATCGAAGTTACCACAATCAAAGTACTTCGCCAACTTCCCAGAAAAACTAAAATCATCAAAGCCGTGAGGACAGCAGCAATTAAGCCTTCTTTTAATACACCTTGAATCGAAGCCTGCACAAACTGCGATTGGTCAAACAAAAATCCAATATCTAACTCCGGGGGGAGTGCAGCCTTCAAACGAGGCAAAGCTTGTTTAACCCGATTAACGACTTCGAGAGTTGAAGCACTACCCGCCTTAAGAATACTCAGTAAACTGCCGCGTCGTCCATTCAAACGCACAACGTTAGTTTGCACAGCAAAACCATCATGAACCTGCGCCACATCACGCATGTAAATCACAGTCCCATTAATTTGCTTAACCGGCACATTATTTAAAGCATCTACTGCTTCAGTACTATTATTCAGCTTGACAAAATAATCAGTATCTCCCATTTTTGCCGTCCCAGAAGGCAAAATCAAATTTTGTGCCGTAACAGCACTGACAACATCATTTGCCGAAAGCCCTTTAGCAAACAACGCCTGCGAGTCGATATCAATCATAATCTGCCGCACCTTACCCCCAAAAGGTAAAGGCACCGCCGCCCCTTGAACTGTAGCCAACTGAACGCGAATCGAGGAGGTAGCTAAATCATTGATTGCTTGTTCACTTAGAGTCTTACTACTCAAACTCATCTGAATGATCGGCACATTAGAAGCATTATATTGAATAATCAGCGGCGGTGAGATCCCCGGTGGTAAAGGACGGAGAATTGTTTGACAAATCGAAGTTACTTGAGCGACTGCCGCAGCTATATTCGCAGTAGGCTGAAAGAAAACCTTAATTACACTCAAACCACTTAAAGATTGAGATTCCTGGTGCTCAATATCACTCACAGTCGTCGTAATCGCCCGTTGACTAACTTGCACAATTCGCTGTGACATTTCCTGCGGCGATATACCAGTGTAAGTCCAAACGACACTCACCACGGGAATATTAATGGCGGGAAAAATATCTACAGGTGTGCGAAATATTGTGAGTACTCCGACGATAACTATTAATATAGCGCCGATGAGAAAAGTATACGGTAAGCGTAAGGCGAGTCTAACAATCCACATATAACTAGGAATATAAGGTTTTTTTAACGCGGAGAACGCGGAGGTCGCGCGGAGGATCACGGAGGAACTCTCTGCGTACCTCTGCGTTACCTCTGCGCTCTCCGCGTTTCACCCAATCCTCATCCAAGCACGCAAGACTTCTGCTACTGTCCAGGCTTGAGCAATACATCCTCGCGGGGTCATTGGTGCATCGCCGTCAAAGATCTCACTCAGGCTACCTAGTCCATGTATGGTTAGGTGGTTTGCCATTGGTTTTAAGAAACTCCTTGCTTGCATTGGGTTGCCAAAAACTCGTAGATGTGCTATGAGGAAGGGTCCGAGGAGCCAGCCCCATGTTGTTCCCTGATGATATGCTCCATCACGTTGGGTTTGATCGCCTCCGTAATGACCTTGGTATTTTGGATCGTCGGGGGATAGTGATCGCATTCCGTGGGATGTCAACAATTTTAAGGCACAAATTTCGACTACTGATTTTTGTTGGAGTAGTGTTAATGCGCTTTCTGGTAAGGATATCGCAAATATTTGGTTTGGGCGCAGTGAGATGTCGTTGCCGAATGGTCCGTCTAGTATGTCGTAACAGTAGTTGAGTTGTGGATTCCAAAAGCGTTGGAATTGACTTGCGGTGAGGTCGGCGATCGCTTGATACTCTTGATATGGTTTGCCAATTTTTTGGGCTAGTTTGATCATTGTCCGGAGGGCGTTGTACCACAGGGCATTTACTTCTACAGGTTTACCTATGCGTGGTGTGACTACCCAGTCTCCGACTTTGGCGTCCATCCAGGTTAATTGCACGCCTTCTTCTCCGGCGTAAAGCAAGCCGTCGGCGGGATCGAGGTGGATGTTGTAACGGGTGCCTTTAATATGCCAGTTTACTATGTCTGCGAGGATGGGAAATAGTTGGGTTATCAGGTCGTTGTCGTCTGTGAGTTCGTGATATTGGCGGATGGCTTCAAAATACCAAAGTGTGGCATCTACTGTGTTGTATTCTGGTGCTTCTCCAGCGTCGGGAAAGCGATTGGGGATCATTCCTTGGTTGACGTATTTAGCAAATGTTAATAAGATTGACCGCGCAATTTCTGCTCGCCCTGTTACTAAAGTTAGTCCGGGAAGGGCGATCATTGTGTCTCTTCCCCAGTCACTAAACCAGTGATAGCCGGCGATAATTGTTTTGCCTGTGGGATTATCTGGCTCTTGACGGTTGACAATGAATTGGTCTGCTGCTATTAATAATTGTCTGACCCAGGGTTCTTGAATATCAGGTTGATGATCTAGTAGCTTTTGCTCTGATACCTGACGTTGATTTAGTGCAGTTGCACCGTCTAAGCTGGGATTTTTTTCGGTACTGGCGACAAATGTGAAGGATTGACCGGGGTTCAGGGTAATGTTAAATGTGGCGGCGTGGAGATGATCTTCGCGATCGCTTAATCCTCGATATTTTTCTATGGCTAATTCAAAGTCGTAATACCAATTATGTATCGGTAATGCTGTCCCACCATCGGCTAACAGATAAAGTGGGACTGCTTGAGGAAAGGCGGTGACAGAAATTCCGTTAGCGATCGCTTCTACTGCCATCTGCCAACTTCCTGCTTGCGTGATACTGTGGTAATCGCGATAG
>JBBQRU010000129.1:0-14929 GCA_038214545.1 Cyanophyceae cyanobacterium
GTACCTGGTCAGTGGCGGGTTTTTCCTCAGGGACAAATCTCTGGTGGAAAAGGAGGTGAAGTCTTACACAGTCTCAGCCAAAAGCTGATTTCTGCCCGTTACCTGCGAATTGTAGCAACTGTTGCTTCAGGAACGGCTCCCCTAGGCTCAGAGGATATCAGGGATCGGTTGGGGTATGCCATTCGGGAAATCTACTTCGGCACCCTAAACAAAAGGACACAGTTTCATGATGTGATGAGGCATGGCAAGACGAAAGAACTTCAAACAATTATTTATACATCATCGACCGATCCTTGGCACCGAGCATCAGATCTCGATCCCAAACTTGAACAGCCTGGGTTTGATCAGCTTTTTACCAGTAATCTTACTAATGGACTGCCCATGCTCACGCCAGTTGGCGTGCTATATGATACACCTGAAAATGCGGCAGCAGAAATCCGTTTTTTCAAAGCGCGGGGATATCCTATTCGTCAAATCGAAATGGGGGAAGAACCGGACGGGCAAAATATTACCCCGGAACATTATGGTGCTTTGTATGTCCAATTTGCTCAGGCGATTCACGCCGTCGATCCTACCTTACAACTCGGTGGACCAGGGTTTCAATCGGAAGTTGAAGGATGGAATACGTTTCCTGATGCCAAAGGTAACAGATCTTGGATGAATCGCTTCCTTAATTATCTGCGCGATCGCCATCACTTCGATGATTTCAACTTTTTCTCATTTGAGTGGTATCCCTTTGATAATCTATGCGAACAGACAGCGCCCCAGTTAGCTCAAGCACCGAGCTTAATGAGCAATGCGTTCCAGCGTCTCCGTCAAGATGGCGTTCCCACCACAATTCCTTGGATTATTACTGAGTACGGCTACTCCTCTTTTGCTGGGCAAGCAGAAGTAGAGATGCCGAGTGCTTTACTCAATGCTGATATTGTCGGTCAATTCCTCACTCTGGGAGGTAAAACTGCCTATCTTTACGGTTATGAACCGAATGTACCAATCCGTGAGCTAGACGAGTGTGATACTTGGGGAAATATGATGTTGTTCCTCGCAGATGATGAGGGGCGGATTCGCTCACCAATGCCCACCTATTATGGGGCGAAACTGCTGACTCAGGAATGGACTCAATCCGGGAATCAGCCTCACCAACTTTACCGTGCTTCGTCTGATACTCGCGATCGTCAAGGACAACCATTAGTTACTGCCTATGCCGTTTATCGTCCAGATCACCAGTGGGCAATCTTGTTGATTAATAAAGACCCGCAACAATCCTGGTCAGTGAAGATTCGCTTTCATCAGCAACCCGATAATAAGCAAAATTTCCTCCAAGGCAATTTAGATATTTTTCAGTATTCTCCTCAACAATATGCGTGGCATCCTCAAGGCAAAGACGGTTATCCTATCAGCAGCCAACCACCGCAGCATTCTCGCCTTCAAGGTAATAGCTCGACGCAGATTACTCTTCCCGCTTATTCGCTAACAGTTGTGAGAGGTAACAAATGAAATTAAAAACGGAGCCAGACTTGAATCAGAAAGCTCGTTGGGTGGAATTCAACTGGGTTTACAGGGTGAAGCGATCGCTAAATATGCGCGAGAATGGATAGTAAGTGTTGAGGACGTAAACACAGCGCTTAATCTAAAATGCTGTAAGTTGGTTATATAGTCTGCTTTATCTAAAAAGTAGTGCCAAAAATACGATGAAAACTCCGATTCTCAATCGTTCACTTATTTTAGCTGTTGTTGTTACGGTATGCACGCAATCGGGCAACCCAACTTTTGCTCAGAATAACCCACGTTCCGGTTTCAGGGTAATTAAGATATCTGAATTTGTTGCCAAGAACCAAATCAAGGTTTTCAGCCCAAAAGCACTAGCTGTACAACTGTTTGGCGATCAGGAAGAACAAGAGGGAAGAAGGTCTGAGGATATTTCAGTTATATACTCTACACGAGAAACATCTACGATTGTACATACAGTAGTGGGTTTAGCTGATGATTCTGTGGGCGCTCTACGGCAGCGCATTGAATTGAGACGCATTTCAAATAAGTGGCAGATTGTCTGGGTGGGTCAGCAATTTAAGTGTCAATCAGGACGAGGACATCAAGACTGGTCTGGTATTCTTTGTTCGTAATATTTACTAAAACATCGGATTGAGAGGAGCAATGTTGAACTGGCTAATGAGTGACAGTGGAATGTTGGGGCAAGTGGGGACAGCAGAGACGATGCCAGCACTGATTCAGGCGTTTATCCTGGGAATAGTGCAAGGAATCACAGAATTTTTGCCGATTAGTAGTACTGCTCACTTACAGGTACTAAGTAAAGTGCTGAGTTGGAATGCAGTGTCCGGGAAGCCGTTTATTGCCACGATTCAATTTGGTAGTGTGGTGGCGGTCTTCATCTATTTTTGGGCAGATATTCGGCAAATTTTGCAGGGGGGATGGCAAGCGATCGCTAAAAGAAACTGGGATCAAGAGGAATGGCGATTAATTGTGGGTATTGGAGTCGGCACCTTGCCGGTTTTAGTTGCGGGATTCCTCCTGAAAAGTACCATTAATGACGATAAATCCACCATTAACAACATGGCGACTATTGCCGTGACCGCAATTATTATGGCTTTGTTGTTGGGTTTAGCTGAAAAATTGGGAAGTCGCAAGCGGGATTTCCATCACTTAACAATTCGGGATGGGATTTTAATGGGAGTCGGTCAGATGATTTCTCTAGTACCTGGTGCCTCTCGTTCCGGTTCAACTCTCACCGCCGGGTTATTTTTAGGACTCGATCGCAGTACATCTGCGAGATTTTCCTTCTTGCTAGGAATTCCTACCTTAACCATTGCAACGCTTTACGAATTTTTCAAAGAAGCTTTGGGAAAAGTTGATTTGGGGTTGGTATTTGTTGGCACATTGTCATCGTTTGTATTTTCTTATCTATCGATCGCCTGGTTAATGCGTTATCTGCAAACCAAAAGTACGTGGATATTTATTTGGTATCGCTTAGGATTTGGTGTAGCAATTTTGACTTTCTTCTACAGGCAAAATTAATAATTTATCGTAATTTGGCGGTTGAAGCATCAACAAAAGTGAAATAATTACGAATTACCCATAACAATTTCAGGACAAAGCCCGATGCTGGAATGGATTACGAATACGATTAACTCTTTAGGTTATGTTGGTATTGCTTTACTGATGTTTCTGGAAAATCTATTTCCTCCTATCCCTTCGGAACTGATTATGCCACTAGCAGGATTTACAGCTAGAGCAACGCCAGATAGCTTGAATGTATTCTATGTGTTTTTTGCTGGGTTAATTGGTTCAGTGCTAGGTTTACTCATCTGGTATTATCCTGGTAAGTTATTGAGTGAAGAGCGTTTATATACATTGGCAGATAAGTATGGTAAGTGGTTAGGTATATGACGTCACGATCTGATCAAGGCAACACGCTGGTTCAACACTAAAGGTAGAAAAGCTGTGTTAATTGGTCGGATTCTACCAGGAGTGAGAACCTTGATATCCGTGCCTGCAGGTATGAGCAATATGCCATTACTGCCATTTCTGATTTATTCAACTATTGGTAGTGCTGTCTGGGTAGCATTATTAACTTACGCCGGTTACGTTCTTGAATATCAGTTGGTGGAAAGATATTTGGCTCCTGTCTCGAAAATTGTGCTGGGGACTTTACTGGTTGCCTTTCTAGTTTGGGTGTGGCGGCGCAAGCGTGGACAAAGATAGTCTTTGCACGAGTTAAACTTGAGCCGTTGTGGTTGAAGTTTTCGCTACTAATTGTCGCTGGGAGTTAGATCGGAGAGCACGGAACATCCCGAATCGGCAAAGACCCGTGCCGAATGCTAGCCGCATCAATAGAAGGGTCGGGACTTCTCGCACAGACTTGAGCAAACCAGATGGACCAAAACGGATCAAACCTTCAGGTCGAGCTATTCCTTGCCAGATAGAATCTAGCCAAGAAGGAAGAGTTTGTTCTGTCCAGTCTGCGGTGACAACTTTTCCTTCGACGAGTCCTGTTGCTTCCAAAAGCTCGGAAAAGCCCTCAATGCTTGAGAAGGCAGGGTGAGACCACTGATCGAGGAGTTGGCGCATCACGGGTTTCTCCCAAAAATTGAGCGGATTTTGGCGGTCGTCCCTCTGATTCCAGTCAGCTACAACCAGTATGCCACCCGGCTTTAGCACTCTCATTAACTCAAGCGCGAAAATTGCTTTGTCTGGCATATGGGGTCCGGCTTCGATTGACCAAACGACATCAAAACTTGCGTCTGGGAACGAAAGTGCCATCGCATCATCTACTAGAAACTTGGTGTCAAGTTCCTTGGGAGTTAACTCCTGAGCGCGTTTCACCTGCTCTGCACTGATGGTAATACCTGTGACTGCAAACCCGTAATCTCGTGACAAAATGCGACTACTACCCCCAATTCCACAACCCACATCTAAGACGGTGGTACCAGGGGGTAATTTATCTAAACCACCCCAACGCACCATTTCATGCACAAAGTCAGATTTGGCAGCCAGAAAATCCTTGCGTTGTGGCGGTGAACCGTAATGACCTAAGTGAATATGTTCACCCCAGTAAAACTCTAAAATACCGTCTTCAGTCCATTCATCGTAGAAATTGGCTACAGAGTCAGCCGATTGATAACCGCGAGCCGTGATTAGATAGATTGCAATCCCCAGCGTCGTTAGGGCAAGAAGTCCAAGTGCCAAAAACAATAAATTCATTGAGATAAAGCTTTAATATTTCTTAACAATTTTATCTTATTACCAGATGGAATGAGCAGTAAATTCATCCTTTAGGTATAAGTGATAGTGGGACATAAATAAGTACTGTGTTAGCAACCTCAAGCGAGGAATGTGCTTATTTTGACCCCGAAACTCCAGTTATCTTTTGCTTCTGGAACCGAGTCTTGCATGTTATTGAAGGAATCCTCAGTACAGCCACTAAGCAATTCGAGTAAACCTTGAGAATCAAAAACCACACTTATGGTAGCAACTCCGCCAAAACCAACCATCAACACCTCGATTACTGCATTTGGCAAAGCAAGGTCTACAGTTGAGGGTGCGCCCCTCAGTGCGGAAGAATTGCGTAAAATACATGCTTTCTGGCGTGCATGTAATTACTTAGCGATCGGTATGATTTATCTGCGGGACAATCCACTGCTGCGAGAGCCTTTAAAGATTGAGCAGATCAAGAAGCGCTTATTAGGGCACTGGGGTTCTAGCCCCGGCTTGAGCTTTCTATACACGCATCTGAATCGGCTAATTAAACAGCAAGATCTGAATATGATCTTCTTGGCAGGTCCTGGTCATGGCGCTCCGGGTGTTCTTGGTCCTTGCTACCTAGAAGGAACTTATTCTGAGATTTATCCCGATAAGACTGAAGATGAGGAAGGGATGAAAAGATTCTTCCAGCATTTCTCCTTCCCCGGTGGCATTGGTAGTCATTGCACTCCCGAAACCCCCGGTTCTATTCATGAAGGTGGTGAGCTGGGCTATAGCGTATCCCATGCCTATGGTGCTGCTTACGATAATCCCGACCTGATCGTTGCCGTTGTGGTCGGTGATGGTGAATCCGAAACCGGACCTTTGGCAACTGCGTGGCACTCCAATAAGTTTCTGAACCCGGTCTACGATGGAGCGGTGTTGCCAATTCTGCACCTGAACGGCTACAAGATCAACAACCCAACAATCCTCGCTCGCGTTAGTCACGAGGAGGTGGAAAACTTATTTAAAGGCTACGGCTACACACCTTATTTTGTGGAAGGTTCCGATCCGGAGACAATGCACCAGGCGATGGCAGCGACTTTAGAGCAATGCATTCGGGAGATTAAGCAGATTCAGGCAGAAGCTCGGAGTACAGGTGTAGCGAAGCGAGCTCGTTGGCCGATGATCGTCCTACGTAGTCCTAAGGGCTGGACGTGTCCTTCAGAAATAGATAATCACAAAGTGGAGGGTTCCTGGCGTGCTCACCAAGTGCCAATATCAGAAGTGGTTAAAAATCAGAGCCATTTCCACATTTTAGAACAATGGATGCGGAGCTACAAGCCAGAAGAACTATTTGATGCTAGTGGAAAGCTGATTCCGGAACTCAAAGATTTAGCACCTACGGGGAATCGCCGCATGAGCGCAAACCCCATTGCCAACGGCGGGTTAGTCCGTAAACCACTACGAATGCCGGACTTTCGCTCTTTCAAGGTGGAAGTTACCCATCCCGGTTTTGTCGAAGTTGAAAATACCAGACCTTTGGGTGTTTTCCTGGGTGAAGTTATGCGGATGAACATGGACAACTTCCGGGTGTTTGGTCCTGACGAAAATACCTCGAATAAACTCTCTGCTATTTACGAAGTCAGTAAAAAGCTTTGGTTAGCAGAGCACTTTCCTGAGGATGAGGACGGTGCTGAACTGGCGACTAACGGTCGCGTGATGGAAATGTTGAGCGAACATACTTTAGAAGGCTGGTTAGAAGGGTATGTGCTGACCGGACGGCACGGCTTCTTCTCCACCTACGAATCTTTCGTTCACATCATTGACTCGATGATCAACCAGCACTGCAAGTGGCTGGAGATTTCCCAAAATGTCCCTTGGCGGGCTGCCATTTCTTCGGTGAACCTGCTGATCACATCTACAGTTTGGCGACAAGACCATAACGGATTTACTCACCAAGACCCAGGATTTCTGGATGTGGTACTTAATAAGAGTCCGAGTGTTACTCGCATTTATTTGCCCCCTGACGTTAACTGCCTGTTATCGGTAGCCGATCATTGTTTGCGGAGTGTGGATTATGTGAATGTAATCGTATCTGATAAGCAACTCCACCTCCAATATCTGGATATGGATGCCGCAATCAAGCACTGTACGAAAGGTCTTGGGATTTGGGATTGGGCAAGTACCGATCAAGGTAGTGAACCTGATGTTGTTGTTGCTTGTGCTGGTGATATTCCCACTCTGGAAGCTCTGGCGGCAACTGTCATGCTACGAGATCACTTCCCAGATCTCAAACTCAGATTCATCAATGTTGTTGATTTATTCAAGCTGCAGCCGGATACAGAGCATCCGCACGGTCTATCCGATCGCGACTTCGACAGCTTATTTACCCTTGACAAGCCAATTATTTTCAACTTTCATGGCTACCCTTGGCTAGTCCACCGCCTCACTTACCGCCGGCACAATCATGACAATTTGCATGTGCGCGGTTATAAGGAGAAGGGCAGTATCAATACGCCATTGGAGCTTGCCATTAACAACCAGATTGATCGGTTCAGTATCGCGATCGATGTAATTGATCGCGTTCCTAAGCTCATGGTTGCAGGTGCTCATGCCAAGCAGGAGTTTCGGAATCAGCAGATCGACTGCATCAACTACGCACACGAGCAGGGCATCGACATGCCAGGAATTCTTAATTGGAAGTGGCCTGGTGCTCCCGAAGGAACAGCCCCTTCCCACGATGATGCTCCACACTAAGTTAGCTCGGTGCAGAGGAGATGTGACATTGTTGCTGTTGACATCTTGCTCAAAAATCTTTCCTCCGCACGGCTCGAACAGTAGCGTTTTCCCCACTTTCATCTCAACCGATGATTGATATTAGTTGGGGGACACGCTTTTTTTTATCAATCAGCAGAAATCAAGGTTTTTGCTGTTAGATGTGATTTGATACTTGCAAAAGTCTCCGTATGAGGACAAAATGTAAAGAGTGTAGAAAGATTACACCGATATGCTGAAATTACAATGAATCTGCCTGAGCTTGGGACTAAAATATCAACTGATCGTCATATTTCTTAATTGCTCTATTTAAACTAATTATTTATGTTAGATCCGGCACTCTGCTCACGCCCACTCACCCATTGGCTGGTGATTAAAACCTGGTTATCTCATATTTTGATGCATCGATCGGTTGTATTGCCATTACTGCTGATAGGGATTATTGCTCCTTGGCTAGTGTCAAAACTCAAACGTAAACGCTTTATCAGTGGTTTGTCAGCTACTGTGTTGCTGTTGTATGTCCTTGCCGGAACACCACCTATGCTGGCTGTTGCTGACTGGGGATTGGTAAATTTTCTTCCACCTGATTCCGGGGTTCCCACTGATGCGATTGTGATTTTGGGTAGAGGTTTACAATTTACCCCCTCCCGTGTTGAGGTTGCGGCAAAACTCTGGCAAGATAAACGTGCTCCCTTGATTTTTGTTAGTGGGGAAGGAGATGCACCGCAAATTGTCCAACAGCTCTTATCTAAAGGCATTCCGGTTCAGACAATCAGTAGCGAAGCTTGTTCTCAAACAACACAAGAAAATGCTCTGTTCACAGCAGTAGTATTGCAACCATTAGGAGTGAAAAGTATTTTATTGATTACAGATCCTCCACATATGCTGCGATCGCTACTCACCTATCGCAGTTTAGGCTTTACAGTGATTCCTCATCCTAGCCCGTTACCACCACTACAGGCAAAGAAAGAAGCGCTATTAGTTTGGAGAGAATACTTGGGGATGGTCAGTTACGGTTTGAAAGGACGCTTTTTACCACAACAACCTAAATCGGAACTATTTCTTCCGGAAGCTCAACCTCAAAATAGTTGAGCAGTATACAAAAACTGTGGCGATATCAACCGCCACAGCTGAGCACATAAACGGGCGTGTGTCTTACGCAGGAACTAAATCTTTTTGCTTTCTCATCCAGTTGCGATGCTGAGCGATCGCGCTGATAAATTCCTTCGCAAATTCATCTAAATTATCTGCTTGACGACTTGTGAGAACGCCTAACTGCTCAACAAACCCTGATGACTTACTGAGTTGGATGCCGAGTAAATCTGCTTCTGCAAACAAATCCAGTCCATCACCTGTCGCGGCGATCGCTTTGCAATGTTTAAAAGCTTCAGTCACAAAGTGAATCGCGTCACCCTCTCGTTTGAGAGTAGATATGCTTTCTCTACCGCCAGGAACATAAATCGCGTCGAACATGACAGATGCACTGGTGAGGAAAGTCATTTCCACATCAATTACTTTACCGTCGGCGCTTTTAATTTTGCCACCATGCGTAGAAACAATTTTCGATGTCGCACCAGCAGCTTTCAGCGCTTGCTTCACCGCCATTAATTCAGCACCGTTTACACCATCGGCAGCAAGAATAGCAATTTTGCGACCTTTGACTGAATCTTTCTTGGTATTCATCATACTCAATGCCGCCGAAGTGCGTCCGTGATTAGGAATCACTTCTTTAGTGGGTGCAGGAAGTCCTAATCCAGCAGCAACCCGGACAGCAAACTGATGATCTACATGATTAAACAGCCCAAGCAACCGTTCCTTCACCTCTTTATTCATCACTTTACCCAACTCAAAGTGAGCCGAATGCACTAGATGCTCTTTCTCTGGATCGGATAGGCTATTCCAAAATAGGGTTGCTTGACTAAAGTGATCGCTAAAGCTTTCGCTACGTGCCCGGATTACATGACCAGCCACACGCTCAGCATAATGCACAAATGCACCCGCGTTTTCTGGTGACATCATCGGACATCCACCACCTAGAGAATTAGGAGAATAATTCACCTTGGATGTATAGATATTCGTTTGCATGAATCCATCTTGCTGGTTGTTGCTGACGGGACACACAGGACGATTAATCGGTATATCTGTAAAATTGGCACTACCCAAGCGGTGCATTTGCGTATCGGCATAGGATAACAACCGTGCTTGCAACAAGGGGTCGTTACTGAAATCAATCCCCGACACAACGTTGTTAACTTGGAACGCTACCTGTTCGGTTTCGGCAAAGAAGTTTTGTGGATTACGATTGAGTATCATCTTCCCAATCTTCCGTACCGGCACAAGTTCTTCAGGAATGATCTTTGTCGAATCAAGCAGGTCAAAATCGAATTTAAATTCGTCTTCTTCCTCGACAATTTGCACGCCTAATTCAAACTCTGGGTAGTCGCCCATTTCGATCGCTTCCCAGATGTCGCGCCGGTTGAAGTCAGGATCTTTCCCGGCTAATTTTTGCGCTTCATCCAAAAGCAGGGAGTGTATTCCAGCTATTGGCTTCCAGTGAAACTTGACAAATCGTGATTTTCCGGCTTCATTCACAAAGCGGAAAGTATGAACACCAAACCCTTCCATCATCCGATAACTACGAGGTATGGCGCGATCGCTCAATACCCACATAATCATGTGCATTGATTCCGGCATCAACGAGATGAAGTCCCAGAAATTATCATGGGCTGCAGCCGCTTGCGGCATTTCGTTGTGTGGTTCTGGTTTGAGGGCGTGAACGAGATCAGGAAACTTGATGCTGTCTTGAATAAAAAAGACGGGCATATTGTTACCGACTAAGTCCCAGTTACCGTCTTCGGTGTAGAACTTGACGGAAAAGCCTCGAACATCGCGCACTGTGTCAGCAGAACCCCGAGAGCCGGTAACTGTTGAGAAGCGCACAAACACCGGCGTTTGGACTGACGGATCTTGCAGAAATTTAGCTTTGGTCAACTCTGCCATTGACTCATATGGCTGGAAGTAACCGTGAACACCAGTACCACGAGCATGTACCACTCTTTCGGGAATGCGTTCGCGATCGAAATGCTGCATCTTTTCGCGTAAGTGGAAATCCTCTAGTAACGTAGGTCCTCGTGTTCCTGCTTTCAACGAGTTATCAGTATCGTTAACTTTAACACCTTCATTGGTAGTGAGATATTCTCCCGCAGCTTTACGCGCGGGTTCCAGATCTTGATTTTTGCTTTGCTCGTTAGTATGTTCTGTCATCGTAGTCTCTATCCAAAATCGGGAGCGAATGGTTGTGCTGTAGCAATATAGACAAAATCTCTAGCAATACAGCTTTGTGCAGATTAACTAGACATCACAAGCTGGGCTGACAGTGAAAACCACTCTTGCCATACCCAAGAATCCAGAATTAGCTTTGCTGTATGTCCTTAGTCTAGAAATCGAATTGAAGAATCACGTCTAACTAATGGTAGAGGTTGAGTTCTATTACTTAGGAGATATGCGTGAACAAACGATTGTTACTAGCAGCCGATTGAGGATTTATAAAACTCGTCAGGGTGTCTTCGTGCGCGTACACAGATTTCTCAGAAATTTTTATGGTAGTAAATTTACTGGTTGTACCAGGCTTTTCGCCACTGCTTCATTTGCTGAACTTCTACTTGTTGAGATCTACTAATATCTTGGGATACTTCCTTGATTCGAGGACGCTTTGAATTTTTTAAGGCATCTTTAGCCATTGCGATCGCACCTTCATGGTGAAGAATCATTGCATTTAAAAAGCGGAGATCGAAATTAGCATCGGTCGAACCTAAATCCATGCTCATCATCATGTTTTTCATTTGATCGGATGGCATTTCCATCATCTGACCTGTCTTAGCATCATAAGCCATTGGTTTATTTTCAGCTTGTGGATACCAGGCTTGTCGCCACTGCTTCATTTCCGCAATTTCTTTGTTTTGAGTTCGGATAATGTCTTCTGCTAGCCTTTTGATTTCCGGGTGTTGAGATTTTTGTAATGCTTCTTTTGCCATCTCCACACCACCCAAATGGTGTAGGGTCATTGCGTCAATATAGCGTAAATCGTAGTTAGTATCCGCAACACCCAAATCCATTACCATACTATGGTTCATCATCCCATCATGATTCATCTGCGGTGTACTAGCATCCGAGGTATTTGATATGACTTTATTTTCGGCTTGCTGGCTAGAACAAGCTGTGAAAATACTACCTATGACAGATGCGAGCGCCACAAAGCTAAACGCGAGCACACTAGTTTTTATGGAGCTAAATCGCATAAATTTATACCTATATAAGATTTACGGAGGGTTGTCTTATTTTTATCTTATTGTGGATACGCTCACACTTAAACTCCTAGGCATGAGTTGTGCTTCTTGCGCTCGTAATATTGAAATAGCGATTCCCTCAGCCCGAGGGGTAATTGATTGCAAGTGTACTACGTGATACAAAACCTTCTAAACGCGAGTTGTATTTTGTATACACAGCCTACCTGAGCGATGAAACCAAAATAGAATTAAGAAAGAGTGCTGCTCTATGAACGACCTAAAAATTACGATTATTGGTGCGGGAATTGGCGGCTTAACGGCAGGGATTGCTCTGCGCCAAGCGGGATATGCAGTGGAGATTTACGACAAAGCCAGAGAATTGCGTCCAGCAGGGGCGGGAATATCTTTGTGGTCGAATGGCGTCAAAGTCCTGAATCGCTTGGGTTTGGGCGAAAATATGGCTCAGATTGGCGGACTGATGGATCGGATGGAGTACCGCAGTGTGGCGGGAGAGTTACTTAATGATATTGATTTGATGCCATTGATCGAGGAGGTGGGTCAGCGACCTTATCCTGTGGCGCGTGCGGATTTGCAGAATATGCTGCGATCGCAATTTCCGGGAGAAGTCAAGCTGAATTCTAAATGTATTGGTGTGGAGGAAAATGACAAAGGCGTCACGGCATTTTTTGAGGATGGATATCAAACAACTAGCGATCTCCTGATTGCAGCGGATGGAATTCGGTCACTTTTGCGGGAATACGTGTTGGACGAGGAAGTTGAGCCTAAGTACGCCGGTTATGTGAACTGGAATGGCTTAGTTCCTGCAAGTGAGGATTTGGCTCCCAAGAATACCTGGGTGATTTATGTCGGAGAACACAAACGCGCTTCATTGATGCCTGTAGCTGGCGATCGCTTCTATTTCTTCTTTGATGTACCTCTCCCCAAAGGTACGCCAGCCAATCCCGATAACTACCAAGCGGAACTGAAAGAACATTTTCAAGGCTGGGCTGATCCTGTGCAAAAATTGATCCAGCGGATAGACCCATTCAAGACTGCTCGCCCAGATATTCATGACTTAGGTCCGATAGATCGCTTGGTGCGGGGCAGAGTGGCTCTGCTGGGTGATTCTGCCCATGCTACTTGTCCAGATTTGGGACAAGGCGGCTGTCAGGCGATGGAAGATGGACTTGTGCTGACGCAGTATTTACAAACAACAAATTTAGGTGTTGAATATGCTCTGAAGCGTTATGAAATGGAGCGTAAAGAACGAACCAGTATTGTAGTCGATAAAGCTCGCAAGCGGGCGGAAATGATTCACGGCAAAGATCCGGCTGTCACTCAACAGTGGTATGACCAACTCGCACAGGAAAAACCTAGTGATGTGAGGAATGCAATTACTAAGGTGATTATGGCAGGACCACTTCATTGAGGAATTTGTCATGTCATATACAATTGCTGAATTAAACCAAATGGGTCAAGTTGCCTTTGTTGCAGTGTTAGGTGCGGTGTTTGAAGATACGCCAGCGATCGCTCATCAAGCATGGTGTCAACACCCATTTGCTAATGTAACTGAACTGCATCAGGCGATGGTTGATGTTGCCAATGCGATGAGTCGGGACGAGCAACTGGCGTTAATCCGCGCACATCCTGATTTAGGTAGCAAAGCCAAAATGGCACCAGCATCGGTGAAAGAGCAGGCGGGAGTAGGTTTGGAGCGAATGACTCAAGAGGAGTATGATCGCTTTTTGTTGCTCAATCAAAGATACAAAGATAAATTCGGTTTTCCTTTTATTGTTGCGGTTAAAAATCATACTAAAGAAAGTATTTTTGCTGCCTTCGAGGAACGTTTAGAAAATATACCAGAGTTAGAAATGAAACAGGCTTTGACAGAAATTACCAAAATTTCTCGATTCCGTCTTGTGGAAATGATTAGCTGACTCGTGGAGAATGAGATAGCCCTGCGATTTCTCTACCATAATAGATATGACGTTCTTTATCAATTTCAGCAAATATTTCTACTAATTCAGGTTGATCTTTCCAATCTCCAAATAACTGATTTAGTTTTGCTAGTCTTTCCTCATCTGTTAAAGGCTGTTTCACTTCTGAACTACTATTTATATCAACTTGTAAATCAACTACAATTTCAATTCCATCAGGTATACTATCAACTTGCTCTAACAACTCAATAATTTGACCGCGTTTGATTCCTTTAATCTTCATTTTAAAGTTACTCCTATACTAATAGTGATTTCCTCAGGCTCTTGACCTCCACTCATTCACTTGGGAATGTAGATCTTTGAGGCTCACTCCGCTATAGCAATTTGTGCCGATCCTCGAAAGTTGATTTGGTTCATGAAGTAACCAAAGCCACATATGTGTGTCGAGTAAAATCATTCTGCCAATGCTTCCCACATTTCAGGCATCGGTTCATCAAAGTCGGCAATAATCGTAATTGGCATTCCCCGCAATGGATAATTTTGTGCAGATGAATAATTTTGACAAGGTACAATCCGAGCTACTGGTAGACCATTACGAATAATTACAATTTCCGATTGAGTTGCCTTAACCTCATCCAGGATTGCCATGAGTGGGACATTTGTTTCTTGCATGTTGAGATACTTCATTTTGTCAAACTACTACCACCGCTTAAGGGTTTACACCATTATTTTAAGGCGATCGCATCACGATTTGTAAAAACATCTATCATTATTAGCAAAAGCGATCGTCGATTCTCTTAAAATCCTATTGCCAATAAACCACCATCAACGGCAATAGATTGACCAGTAATATAGGCAGATGTCGGCATACATAAAAATGCAACTAATCCCGCAACTTCTTCTGGGGTGCCAACACGTCCCAATGGAGTTTTCGCTTTTACTTCATTTAAAAAATCGACGTTGTTTAATAGAGTCTCAGTCAAGGGAGTTTGAATAAACCAAGGCGCTACAGTATTGATGCGGATTCCGTCGCCAGCCCATTCTACTGCCAAAGAGCGAGTTAATTGCACTAATGCTGCTTTAGTCATACCATATGGTGCTCCAGTACGAACAGCAGTCAATCCGGCAACAGAACCGACATTGACGATGCTTCCATGCTTACTGTCTTTCAGAAAGGGATGAGTTTTTTGGCAGAGTTCAAATACCGAAGTTAGATTAGTTTGAAAAATA
>JBBQRU010000130.1:0-14826 GCA_038214545.1 Cyanophyceae cyanobacterium
AAATTCTGATTCAGTAAATTTAAGTACTTTATTTTCTGTCTTTTTTATATTTAACCAGTATTTTCACTGAAAAAATCTCAAAAATTTATCTCTTCATGAAAAGTTTAAGTATTGATGGTTGAATAGCGGTATATTTTTATAATTTTTTTGTTAGTGCTATCTATAAAGAGATGGTATTATTTTTGTAAAGCTATACATAGAACAAAAGCTAAAAGTCAGTATTAGTCTTAAACTGTTGGTAAAAAGTTATTCATAATAGGTATTTTTTACTACTATGTAATTAAAACAACTTGCGGTTAAAATTCTATAAACAAGTATTATTTAATACTTGGAACGTCCTCTGATTTGTCGATGGCACTCTGAGTCACGGATCACAAAAAGTGCCGCAATTAAACTGATGCCGGCAAAAACAGCACCAATGACAAGGGCAGATTGAAAGCCGCCTAACATTGCAGCTGTTGTGTTACCTAGGCTCGCTGTCAGAGCTTTTGTCCTGGTAGTAGAAACAGCAACCAGGATTGCTAACCCAATTCCTGCGCCGATTTGTTGTGTAGTGTTTAACAGACCAGACGCTAGTCCTTGTTCACTGTCACTTACACCCGCAGTTGCCGCGATTGTCACAGCGATGATCGAAATTACAAATGCTAGTCCCAGGATAACTGTGCCAGGAAGTAGCTCGCGCCCAAAGTTTCCTCCAACAGAAATTCCCGTCAGCAGTAGGAAACCTAAAATTTCTAAAACCAAACCGCCCATCAATGTCTTTTTGATCCCAAATTTTAACATGAGTTGGGAACTGATTGGGGCAGCAGCGATCGCAGCCAAAGAATGAGGCAAGAAGGCAATCCCAGTCTGGAATGCCGAATAGTGTAATACCTGCTGCATATAGAGGGTGAGAATAAACACATTTGAGGCAGCTGCCGCATTTAAGAAAGCCGCAACAATATTCGCGCCGATGAGGGTTTGGCGTCGGAAGGATAACGGTACAAACCTTATCTTTGAGCGGGACTGAATGGCGGCAAATGTACCGAGTAGAGCTACTGAGAGCGCTAAAGAAACAATTGTCTGTAAAGATACCCAACCAGCGAATGGCGCTTTAACCAGGGTATATACAAGAGCAGTTAAGCCAGAGATCACAGCTAAAGCACTTAATAAATTGATTTGTCTAGGCGCTGTTTTTTCCCGACTTAACAAAACTGGTGCTAGGGCTAGAGCAACCAAAGCGATCGGCACATTCACAAACATTACCCATCGCCAATTAAGCAGATCCGTAAGCAGTCCTCCCAACAGAATTCCTGCCGCAAAGCCACCTGCGGCAACTGCACCGGCAATCCCCAATGCTCGGTTGCGTTCAGATTCTTCCGGAAAAATCGTCATCAAGATTGAGAGGACTGCGGGAGAGACAAGCGCTCCACCAAGTCCTTGAATAGCACGGGCATCAACTAAGATCCACTGCGACTGAGCGAGACCGCCGACCAAAGAAGCCAGAGAAAACAAACCCAGCCCTACCATCAAAACTCGGCGACGCCCAAATAAATCTGCCGCCTGACCACCAAGTAATAAAAAACCACCTAAAGTTAATGCATAAGCGCTGACAATCGATTGGAGGTTTTGCGGTGAGAAGCCCAGGTCACGCTGGATTGAGGGCAGTGCAACATTGACAATCGAAAAGTCAAGTACGAGCATAAACTGCACGGCAGACAACAAGGCAAGCGCCAGCCAGCGTCGGGAATTTATCGCCGTCGGTTGAGGAGGGATGGGTATGGTCATAACTCTTTCTCAAATAAACCCAGCGCCCGAACCACTGCTTGATCCATATCGTAGTACTTGTAATCTCCAAGTCGCCCTGCAAACAAAACTGTACCGTTGAGTTTTTCTACCTCTTTGAGGTACAAGTCCAGAAGCTGACGGTTCTCCTCGCGGGGTATAGGGTAATAGGGGTCGTTTTTCCCAGGGACATATGCCTGAGGATATTCCATTACCAAGGTAGTTTTAGGTGAGGTTTGTCCCGACAAATACTTCTGCTCAGTGATGCGTGTGATGTCGTACTCGTTGGGATAATTAACAGTACCCACCTCTTGATACCACTCTCGATCTAAAGTTTCAAACTCAAAGTGCAAGCTACGATAGGGCAACTCACCATACATATAATCAAAGAAAGTATCAATTGGACCCGTGCAGAGTAATCTGTTAAACTTAACGTCGTTGATAATTTCTCGGTAATCTGTATTCAGCAGCACCTTGATGTTAGGGTGAGCTAGCATTCGCCGGAACATTTCCGTATAACCAAGCTTGGGCATCGCTTGGTAGGGGTCTTGAAAGTAACGATTATCCCGACTGATGTAAACTGGAACGCGTCCGGTAACTCCTTTGTCTAACTCTTCTGGTTTAAGATCCCACTGCTTCATGGTGTAGTGGAGAAAGACATTGTCATAGATATAATTAGCTAAGAAAGCTAAATCACCACTGGCACTCTCCCGCAACTTTAAAATAGGCACCTTAACCCCAAAACCAAAGTTTTCTAGAAGCAAGCTTTCCAGCTTCTGTGCATACTGGGGAGGAAAAAGGGCATAAAGTGAATTGAGATTAAATGGAATTGGGACTTTCTGTCCTTCTACTACTCCTAATACATGGTGGTAGTAGTGTCTCCATTCTGTGAATTGCGAAAGATAATCCCAAGCTTTCTTTGATTTAGTATGAAAGATGTGCGGCCCGTATTTATGAACTAGAATACCATGCTCGTTATAGTAATCGTAGGCATTACCACCAATGTGGTCACGGCGCTCGACAATTAGCACCCGCTGCTGAAGCTGAGTTGCTAACCGCTCGGCCATGACACAAGCTGAATAACCCGCCCCGATGATCAGCCAATCAAATATCATTTCTTTTCATTCCCGTGATTTTTTGAGTAGCCTACTTTATGCTTTATCTTTTTGGATTTAATTCAAACCGAAAGTGACTTTTTTGCCTTACTTGATGAAGATTCGAGGAGTCCGGTCATAATATCCACAACTTCAAACACTGCTTTATTGTTAATCGCAGCAGTATTAGCACGGTAGTGAGCTAGAGTTTCCGGTTCAATTAATTTAGCTACAGCTTGTTTAATCTCTGTAAAATCGTTAACTATTATCCCCAGATCATTCGCCGCAATCCACGCACCCGAAGGTCTTTCTTGAAACAAAGTTAAAGAATTGCAATCTGTAATCACTGGTAAATTCATGGCTACAGCCTCGCTGACACCAACAGCGCCAGGTTTACCAATAAAGAAATCCGACAGATGCATATAGTAAGGAATTTCACTCGTAAAATTTACTACACATCTCGGTAAGCGACTCTTTTGGCTACGCAGAGTGTTTGCTATTTCTTCATTGCGTCCGCAGATAAAAATCAGTTGTAGAGATGGCGAGTTTTCTAGAGAATCAGCAATTTCTAACATTGCCTTTGACCCTTGACCGCCAAAAGCAATTAAACCAGTAGGTAAATCTGGGTTTAACCCAAGACGCTGTCTTTCCAGACGGCGATCAACTGTAATTGGTTCAGAAAATCGCGGATGAATTACCACTCCCGAAGTGCGGAAAATTTGCTCTTGGGTATAACCTGACTTTCTTGCTTGTTCAACTGCTTGTGTACTAGGACAAATTAATAATTGTTTCTGCGGTTCAATCCAAAAGTGAGGTGGGGAATCGGCATGATCGGTGATGGAAGTAGCGAAGGGTACATGAGGTGTAACTGCCTGTAAGCTTTCATACATCAGGCGATTAACATAAGGCACTAGTGAAATCACAATATCCGGCTGATGCTCTTGCCAGTATTTCTTAAACCGTGCCAACCAAGTAAAATAACTCAGGCGGATTTGTAACTTCAGCAAGGGAACCAAGATCGGCTCAGTAATCCTTTTTCCCCAGGTTGTTTTGAGAATCAAATTATTGTAAACATCTTGAGGTGCGCTAGTACCAATGATTTCTTTGAAAGCCTCAACTATATGTACTTCCCAGGGTAATTGCCGCTGCTCGATTACAGTTTTTAATGCATTAGCAATGCTACGATGACCTGCGCCAGAATCATAGATCATCAAATACACTTGTTTCATTACTTCTGCCTCCACTCGTTTGTATTTAGGTTATAGACCTGAAGTTTTCCTATTTTTTTCGTCTGATATAGCGCTGACAATTGCTCTGCTTTCACTAGTTTTAAAAGCAATCCGCATTTTGTTAAGCTTAACCACACCAATCCACCGATAAATGATGTCTCCAAATCGAGGGAAAAATTGCCAAAGTGCCAAGAGTATTTTTGTAAAACTTTCTGTGATGGCATCTTTATTGACAATCACCTCAGCTTGATTCTGCTGTATCGCCCGGATAGTTGCCTTGGCTACATATTCCGGTAGAGAAGTACCTGCTAAACTTGGTGCTGGCACTCCTGTATTAGCAAGCATTCCTTGTCCTGAGACATATCCGGGACATATCACGGAAATTTCTACACCAGTACCAACTAATTCTTGCCTGACAGAATCACTCCACATCAGCAAGCCAGCTTTACTCGCAGCATAAACACTGTCGAAAGGATGTCCTTTTTTCGCCGCCATCGAAGCAATATTCACAATGTGACCGCTTTTCTGGGACAACATCTCTGGTAGTAATAACCGAGATAACTCCATCGCCGCCAGTAAATTAGTTGATATGACTGACTGGATTTCTGTAATAGAGTAATCCTGAAAGGCTCGGTATATCTCTACACCGGCGTTATTAATTAAAATGTCAACGGCACCAGCTTGCTGATTAATTTGCTGGACAAGTATTGGTAATTCTTCTACCTGAGTGATATCAAAGTTAACCGCAATCCACTTACCTCCTAAAGCGGTAATTTCAGTGCGTAATTGATTCAACCCTTCTTTTGAGCGAGATACACCAATGATAGTGGCTTTTTCTCTGGCTAAGGCGCGGGCAATTGATAGCCCAATCCCGCGCGAAGCACCTGTTAAAACTACTGTCTTACCGGCAAGTGTTGTCATGTATAGCAATTCTCGTTGAGTTGTGGAAAATAACCACAAAGGACGCATAAGCGAAGCGCCAGCGCAGCGAAGCCGAAGGCGTTAGCCCGACAGGGCGTTAGGACGCAAAGAGATGGAGGAGGAAGAAGAGGAAGAAGAAGAGGAGGAGGAGGAGGAGGAGGAAGATTTTCAGGAATCATTTCGGATTGCTATATGCTTGCTTTTAATGAAGGAAAGTGTTTGCCGCCTAGTTCAATTTCATCCTGGTCAATGCCTGATTTTAATCTGGCAATTAGATAATCTAAATCATGGGCAACAATATTTGTGCCATGATCTGGTTCAATTAAACTGGCTAAGGCGATATCGCTGCCGTGTTGGTTTACCAAGTTGTAGATACCTAGAAAGTTAAATACTCCTGATTCATAGGTGCCACAGGGAACTGAGGGATTGTGAACTCCTGTGCAGTATTCCTGATTAGTAGTAAACCATTCAGTGGCAGGATATCCATGAAAATGAACCATTGGCATCCCATTTTTAATCAGGTTTGGTGCGTATAAAGCCGCTGCTAAGGCTAGCGCCATCATCACGTAAAGATCGTAAGAGGGTTTGATGTCACCGACTGCTACATCTATCCCTTGTGGCATTTGCAGAAATAGCTTGTCTTTTAAACCAATTCGTAAGATATCCGTTTCTAGATGTAAATCGGTTTTATTTGAACCAGAACGAGAACTGACTAGCCAGATATCTGGTAACTGCTTAAAAGCGACTTTGTTGCTGATTTTAGTTTTGATATATCTCCTACCAATGGCATTCTGTCGCACTTCATCATTACTAAATCCTTCGACAGGTAATAGACTTTGCCATTCACTCTCAGATATTTCTTCAGCACCAATATATTGTGGTGGTTCAGCATAGGCAACAAAACCATAGGAAACACCCGTTCTTCCATTCGCCATCCAGTCAACGATATCTCGGTGGGATTTTCTTTTCACCACATCATCAATTTTAAAACCTGAAGGTAATAGACCTGTTGATGCTAACTCTTGTCCTAGTTTTACTAATTGAGCTGCATAACTAGATTGAGTAGGATTGTATTCGCTGATCTCAAATCGACTCAGAGGTAAGGGAAGGATGGGGACATATATTTTGGGAATCAAAGATTTGGTAATGAATTCTGTCATTGAGTCTAGGGAAAATACTGAATCAGAAAGATTCATATTTAAAATCGAAATTTGGGTGTGAGATACACCAATGACGATTTCCGAAAATGTTCTGATGAGAGTATTGACACCAATGGGAATTTTTTGTTGGTAGGGAAGTTCGGGGTTGATAAATTCTTGATTTAATTCTGTTAAAACGATCGCTTGTGTATTTGTCGGATCTTCGATTGGTTGAATATTCTCTTCTGCCCAACTAATAAACTGAGCAATCTTGGAGACAGAGAGTTTGCGATTTTTCCACACAAAGCGTGAATAAAATTGATATAATCTCTCGACGGTGAAGATCTTCACCTTATTTATCAACACTGGATGTCTCTCAACATCAATTACAGCACTAATGCCAGATTTAACTACCTTGGTTTTGATACTCTTCTTCCACTTGGTGAGAGGAATATTGATTTCGTAGGTAAATTCTTTGGTGGCTTGTTCCCAAGGTTCAATCTGCACACCACAGTCACGCATCTGCTGTTCTAACTCAGTTCTAAATTTTAGAATCGCTGCGTCTTTGTATCCTTTGGGTAAAGGTCTAAAAGTGACTTTGAGCTTTTTCGCCATCGCTTGCGGATTGATTACCGGCGCTGTAAAGCCCGAAGCACCAAACCCGCCGATTATACGCCCAATAGTTCGCAAACTCAAATCTTGAGCATCATTTTCCGTTTCATCTTTACCGATTTCCTCTAAAAACATCAGAATCTCGGCTTTGTATTCAGCTAACTGGGTGCGGAGTCCTGGTGTTAAGACTCCTTTTGGAGAATTAATCTTCAATTTACCCTCAGCGGCTGACAATTGAACTCCTTGTTGAGTCAGGTTTTCCACAAGTTCAGATACGTTCATCGCGTTTTCTCCCTGATAATTATGTTTAAATTTCTAAGATTTCTGCACCACTCGCCTCAAATTCAGCGGCTAAATGCTCAGCCAGTGCGGCAATCGTGGGATAATGTACCAACAGTAACGGAGACAACTCGAAGCCGAGAAATTTTTGACCAGCACTGGCAATAGCGATCGCCAGCATCGAATCAAGTCCATAGCTATCAAAAGGTAAACGTACATCTATCTGCTCCGGTTTAACTCCTAATTCCTGAGCTACTTGTTTTTGCAACCAAGTTTGAATATCTGCTACTGTCAGGTCAGTCTGCTGCACCACAGATACTTGTGCTTGCGGTTTTTCAATTAATATTTCCAGTAATTTTGGTAGCAATGCCAACTCCGCTGACGATAGTTTTCCCATTGCGGCTACATGCTGAAAGAGTGTTTGCGTATCACCCTGATTCAACAAACCAACCATCGCTGTAGATGTACCATTCGCCTCAACAACATTTTTTGGCGCTGTAGGTGTACCATTCGCCTCAACAACATTTTTTGGAGCGCCTTTTTGCTCAATCCAATAACGATGTCGTTCCCAAGTGTAAGTCGGGAGTTGAACATTGTAACGGAAATAATCTTTCTCAAAACCCGACCAATTTACTTTTGCACCTCGCACATATAATGTTCCCAAACTCTCCAGTAGTTGTTGCCAATGATCTTCTAAATGCGCCGACCCCATTTCCAAACAAATATCACACCCTAGTTTCTCCGGATTCATCGTCAACCCAGACTGTGGTTGAAATTCTTCTGGATGACCACACCAATAATCACTACTAGCAATCTTGGCAATAGCTACACCAGTCACAGGAGAAACCACAGGGATATGTGGTTCTGAGTAAGTCACTTCCTGACAACAATCACTACCTTTAACAACCAACTTCAGAGCATCTTCCAGACTAAATACCCCCGCCACACAAGCAGCAACATACTCACCAATACCAAAACCCGTAACTACTGAAGGTTCTATCCCCCAAGATTTCCATAACTGAAACAAGGCATATTCTAGAGCAAATTGGGAGGGGGGGAGGGGGGGCGGGGGGGAGTGGGGGTCGGTTTTTTGGATAATGATTTGCTGACAGTGGTCAAAAGCGGCGCGGAAGGTTGGTTGAGTTTCGTAGAGTTGACGACTTTCTGAGTAGTCGAAGTCTCCACCGGGAAAGATAAAGGCAATTTGGGGATTAGCTATTGCTTTTCCTAGTAATAAACTGGCTGTTTTGCCAGCACTGAATGCGGCAAGTTTTTCTCCAAGTTCACTAGATGAAGAGGCGATTAAACTCAGGCGATGCGGAAAGTGGGTGCGACCTGTATTAGCTGTAAAGCAGATATCTCCTAAAGCTAAATCTGGATTATTTGCGAGATGCTTGGCGTACTGTTCGGCTAGCAACACTAAAGACTCTTCCGTCTTGGCTGATAGCGCTAATATATGCAGCGGACGGTCGTGCGATTCAATTTGGGTTTCCACGACTGGGGCTTCTGTCACAACTAAATGAGCATTAGTCCCACTAAAACCAAAAGCACTGACTGCTGCACATCGCGGTTTTTCTCCTTTAATCCAAGGCATCCGCGACTGCGGAACTTTAACCGGCAAACGATCCCATTCAATATGAGGATTAGGTTGCTGAAAGTTTAGATGTGCAGGAATCTCGCCATGTTGAATTGCCAGAATCACCTTCATCAAACTGGCGATACCAGAAGCTGCTTCTAAGTGACCGATGTTAGTTTTTACTGAACCAATTACTAAAGGCTCATCTGGAGAACGGTTCTTACCATACACCGCACTCAAAGCTTCTACTTCGATTGGTTCTCCTAAAGAAGTGCTAGTTCCCTGAACTTCCACGTAGCCAACCTGTGCCGGATCTATCCCAGAATTCTCCAAAGCTTTATGAATTACAGCTTGCTGAGACAACCCATTAGGAGCGATGAGGCTACTGCTGCGACCATTATGGTTAACGGCTGAGCCGCGAATCACTGCCAAAATGGGATCTTGAGCCGCGACAGCATCCGAAAGCCGCTTAAGAACGATCGTGCCACATCCTTCCCCGCGCACATAACCATTCGCCGCCGCATCAAAAGTTTGACAGCGACCGGACTGAGCCAACATCCGCGTCCGGGAAAAAGCAATTGTGCTATTGGGCATGAGCAGTAAATTTACTCCCCCCGCCAGAGCTAAATTACACTCGCGCTGTCGCAGATGCTGACATGCCAAATGCACGGCGACTAAAGAAGAAGAGCAAGCTGTATCAACTGCTAAAGAAGGACCCTTCAGCCCTAACATATATGACAAACGTCCAGCAGCGACACTCAAAGCATTACCAGTAGCTGAAAAAGCATCTATTTGTGTAAAATCTTCTCCCCAAAGTGCATTGCCGTAATCATTGGCACAAATTCCAATAAACACCCCAGTTAAGCTATTCAACAATTGATCGGGAGCCTGATTAGCATTTTCTAAAGCCTCCCAAGCAACCTCTAATAACAGGCGCTGCTGCGGGTCAAGACTAGTAGCTTCCCGCGCGGAGATGCCGAAAAATTGCGGGTTGAAGCCATCTACTCCCTTCAAAAACCCACCTTGGCGAGTGTACATTTTGCCAGAAGCATCCGGATTTGGGTCATAGTAGGCGTCTATATCCCAGCGATCCGGTGGCACTTCCGCGATCGCATCAACTCCATCATGCAACATTTGCCAAAATGCTTGCGGAGAATCAGCACCTCCCGGAAATCGACAACCCATGCCAATAATCGCAATTGGCTCAGTTTTGGCATATTTCACCGCATCCAGTTTAGCTTGCAAGTCTTCGATTGCTAGCAGCGCCCGCTTAATCGGTGAAGACATTACTTGTTCAGGACTCACACTCATGCTCATATACCTTTAAATTTCAAATTTTACTCATCCGCAACTTAATACCTCATGCTGTCCAATTTGCTCATCAGCAACGCTTCAGCCTCGTTATCTGATAAATGGTCTAAATAAGTCGATTCTTCTACTTTCTCTACCTCAACCACTGGTACAGATATCGGCACCACTTCAATTGCCAAATAATCAACTAGTGCTTCGACTGTGGGATAGTCAAAGGCTAAAGATGCCGAAAGTGAACACTCTAAACTCGTTTGCAAGCGGTTTCGCAATTCCACAGCCATGAGCGAATCCATCCCTAAATCGGCAAAACCTTGTTGCGGATCGATATCCGTCGCTGATTTAAGATCGAGTACTTTCGCAATCAAAGAGCGAACATGAGTCATTAATAAAGGTATGCGATCGCGCGGTGTTGCTTTCTCCAACTTTTGGCGAAACTCAGATGGTTGGGGTATAATCCTCGCCTCAGCAAACTCCTGTAAAAACGGCGACCCATCAGCCGGAAACTGGCTGAAGAACTTCGACCAATCAATCGGCAAAACTCCCACCTGAGCCACATCCTGCTTTAAAATCTCGCCTAACGCCTGTAAACCCACTGCAGTGCTAATTGGTTCCATACCCTGTGTACGGTGATGAGCAGCTAATCCTGTAGCCATACCCACCTCTCCCCAAGGTCCCCAATTAATGCTCAACCCAGGTAAGCCTAAAGATCGTCGATATTGTACCAACCCATCCATAAATCCATTAGCCGCAGCATAATTGCCTTGTCCCGGCGAACCTACTAACGCAGATACTGACGAAAAACAAACGAAGAAGTCTAACGTTAGTCCCTGTGTTAGAACATGTAAATTCCACGCTCCCGCTACCTTCGGTGCCATCACAGTCGCAAAACGTTCCTGAGTTTGCCCCGCTAACATCCCATCATCTAATACCCCAGCCGCATGAATAATTCCTCGTAGCGGTGGCATTTGTTCCGCGATAGCGCCGAGCATACGGCTCGCATCCTCCTCTTGAGAGATATCTCCTGTAACTACTAGTACTTGCGCTCCAGCTTTCTCTATCTCCCTCACCTCTTGCTGCATTGCGGCTGACACTGAGCGCCGCCCAGTCAACACTAAGTGCCGCGCTCCTTGCGCCACTAGCCATCGAGCTACTACTAAACCTAAAGCTCCTAGACCGCCAGTGATGAGATAGGTAGCAGTGGGGGAGAGGGGGAGGGGGGGAGTGGAGGTGGGGGGGATGGTGACTATGACTTTGCCGATGTGTTTAGCTCCGGCCATATATTTAAAGGCACTGACGACATCTTGAATGGGGAAGACTTTGTTTGGTAGAGGCTTGAGTGAGCCTTGGCGGAATTCCGCCATTAGTTCTTTGAGCATTGTGGCAATCAAGCTTGGATTTTGCATTGATATATCCAACAAGTCAAAGGGAAAATAAGCAACGTCCGGTCTTGTGGCTTGTAAGAGTGAATTATCCCATATACCAATTTTGCCAATTTCGACAAACCGACCATTTTGGGCTAAAACTTCCAAACTCTTCGGAATATATTCCCCATTTAAACTGTTGAGGACAACATCCACACCTTGTCCTTGGGTCATCTCCATGACTTCTGTGGCGAAGTCGAGATTGCGAGAGTTCATGACATGCTTTACTCCCACTGACTTGAGATACTCCCACTTACTAGGACTCGCAGTAGCAAAAACCTCTGCCCCAGCTCGTTGCGCTAACTGCATCGCTGCTTGACCGACACCACCTGCAGCGGCATGAATTAACACGCGATCGCCGGCTTTAATTTGTGCCAAACGACATAATCCATAATAAGCAGTCAAGAAAGTAGTGGGAATTGTTGCTGCTTCCGCAAAACTCAACTCTTCCGGTTTGAGAACGCCAAACTCGGCGGGTACGGTGACATAACTTGCCAAACTACCGATTGTTTGAGCCGCAATCACTTGGTCGCCGATCTTCAAATCAGACACATCCTCGCCAACGGCAACAATTATCCCAGCACATTCACCGCCAAAAGGTAAATCTGTAGCCGAGGCAATCCCCATCTGCTCAGTATATTCTTTGAGCATCCCTAAAGCATTTAGCACATCTCGGAAGTTCAACCCTACCGCCCGCACTTGCACTTCTACGCATCCTGCTGCTGGTGGAAGGCGCTTCATCGGTGCTTTCTGTAGATTCTCCAGAATCCCATAGGCAGATATTTTGACTTGGAAAGGTTCACCTTTTTTCACCAACTCAGAGCGATGTCGCACCAATCTCGCCACATAACGGTCTCCTTGACGATATGCCACTTGGTCTTCTTGGTCTGAAGAGCGCAACTCTAAGATGATCGACATTTCCGCATCGGTCGCCGATGGCTCTAAATCCAAGCGCACGCAGCGCAGTTCTGGATGCTCTAACGCAATCACGCGCCCTAATCCCCACAAACTGGCTTGCTGCACCTGCGTAGGTGAATCTGCTACTGTTTGTGTACCTTGAGTTACCAGCCACAATTGCGGAGCGATTTTCTCCTTCACAAGTGCCTGTACTAGGTGCAACACACTACTGCAAGTATTCAGGTTAGCTTCAATGACCGATGTTTCACTGCTATCAGCTAAATAAATAATTCCCCGACAAGGCGACTCATCCCCACTAAAACTATCTTGGAGTAGCCTTTGAAAATCTTCAGGTTTACCTAAGTCAATTTTGTAGCAATCCTCATGTATCTGTTCGTACACTGACCCTGATAAAACCCGCACACAGCGATCGCCCCGTTCCTCTAACCGTTGCGCTAACTTCTCCCCGATCTCGTTGTCACTCCAAATCAGCCAACTACCAGGCTCGTCGGGTCTCGGTTGCTCAATCGCTCGCGGTTGCCACGCAACTTCATACAACCAATTTTGCAGATCTTTTGGCGCAGACGGCAAGGTTTTCCGCATTGTCCGCTTCATCGCTTTCTGCGACACCCGACGGAAGGATAAGCCAGATATACTAGCAACCAATCCAGCATCATCATAAAGCCACAAATTAGCTGTATGGTGTTGCTGATTTGCCTCTTTCGATGGCAAAGGTTGTACCCGACTCCACAACCGACTACCAGAACGACGGTAGATTTGTAACTGTTCTACCCCCATTGGCAGGTAGACATCTTGCTTACCATTATCCGGAAAGCTGGTGCCTAATACTTGAAAACAGGCGTCCAGTAAGACTGGATGTAGTTGATACTCAGTCGCTGTTAAGCCTTCAGGTAATTGAATTTCACCGAGTGCTCCGCCCGGTTGTTGCCAAATCTTGGCGATCGCTTGAAAATTTGCACCATAATCAAAACCGCGATCGCTCAGACTTTGATAATACTCTTGAATAGAAATTTCTTCCCGGTACTCGGACTGCAAACTAGACAATTCAATTTGCCCATGATTAGGGTTGGTATGACCCAGTTGGATTTTCCCAGTAGCATGGAGCGTCCAAATAGCTTCTTTGGTCTCATCAGTTAAACTAAAAATTTGAAAAGTATAATTTCCTGCTTCTGGTTTCAAAACCACTTGAACCATTTGCTCTGTGTCAGATAACACTAGAACCTGCTGAAAGGTCACTTGCTCTAATTGCAAATTATCCCCAAAAACAGCAGAACCTGCCGCGAGCGCCATCTCTATATAAGCAGTTGCGGGTAAAATTGCTGTCTGGTAAACGCAATGATCTCCCAGAAATGAAGGCGAATTTTTACTGATGTAGGACTCAAAACGAATTTCCTCACTTCCAGCCATATGCAGCCGTTGACCAATCAAAGGGTGGGTATTTCCACTATTTCTGTTGGTTTTTACTGGTTGGCTTTTAACTGCTTCTACCCAGTAGCGCTGACGCTGAAAAGGCATTGTCGGTAATGCGACTCCGCGACGTTGATATTGATCCACTCCTCGCCAATCAACCGCCACACCTTGAACAAATAACTGTGCCAAACTAGCCAATAATTGCTGCCAATCCTCTGTTCCAACGCGTAGAGACGGCAACCATTGTTGTCCTGTGTCAGGGATGCAGAGTCTTCCCATACCTAATAAAATTGGTTTGGGTCCAATCTCCACAAACACATCTGTCTTCATCGCCAGTGTTTCCATACTGCTGGCAAATTGTACTGGACTAAGAATATGACGACACCAATATTCAGGATTGGCGATTTCTTCCTTGACTAATTCTCCAGTCAAATTAGAAACTAATGGTATTTGCGGCACCGAGTATGTCACCTGTTTTGCTACTTGCTCAAACTCACTCAGCATCGGCTTCATTAACGGTGAGTGGAAGGCATGAGATACTGGCAATACTTTGGTCTTGATTCCTTGCGCTTCTAAATTTGCTACCACTAATTGGATATGGGTATCACCGGAAATTACTAGGCTTTTTGGACCATTAATTGCCGCAATTGTTACATGCTCTTCATAAGGTTTAATCGCCGCCTCCACCTCCGACAGTGTCGCCATCACTGCTACCATTTGCCCAGATTGTGGCAATTCCTGCATCAACCTTCCCCGTGCAGCAATTAGCTTCAATCCATCTTCTAAGCTGAACACTCCAGCAACACAGGCAGCAACGTATTCTCCAACACTATGACCCATTACTACTGCGGGGGTAATTCCCCAGGATTTCCACAGTTGGAACAGCGCATATTCCAAGGCAAATAATGCTGGTTGAGTGTAAGCTGTTTGGTCTATGAGTGGGGAATCGAGAATGGATAGTAAAGATTTGTCAAGTTGAGAGTCTAAGATTTGAGCACAGCGATCGATCTCGGCGCGGAACACGGGAGAATGTTCGTAAAGTTGTTTGCCCATGCCCACATATTGCGATCCTTGTCCTGTAAACAGGAAAGCGATTTTCGGTAGTTTTGTCTGCGCTTGACCGCTGAAAACTGGGACTTCTTTACCTGTACC